>JAOEWO010000014.1 GCA_028383925.1 Winogradskyella sp. | reverse complement strand
TTATTTCTTCTTTTTAGTTGGGTTAAAAACAGGTAGTAATTCTGTTTTTACAGAACCAAATCCAATTCGGGTGCCATCCTTTTCACAATAACCACGCATAATAACGGTATCGTTATCATTTATAAATTTACGTTCGGTGCCATCGTTCATTTTTAATGGTTTTGTACCTTTCCAAGAGAGCTCTAACATAGATCCGTAAGACGATTCTGTTGGGCCAGATATGGTACCACTTCCCATCATGTCACCAGAATTAACAGGGCAACCATTTACGGTATGATGTGCTAATTGTTGCGACATATTCCAATACATATATTTAAAGTTAGACTTACAAACCGTAGTTTCTTTAGCCCCTTTAGGTTTAATACCAACTTCTAGGTTAATATCAAAACTCTTTTTTCCTTTGGTTTGTAAATAATCTAATGGCTTAGGTGTTTGTTTTGGACTCTCTACTCTAAAAGGCTCTAAAGCATCTAAAGTTACAATCCATGGTGACATAGAAGACGCAAAGTTTTTGCCTAAAAACGGACCTAATGGTACATACTCCCATTTTTGTATATCGCGAGCAGACCAATCGTTAAATAAGACTAAACCAAAAATATATTCTTCTGCTTCATCAATAGGAATTGGTTCTCCCAAGTCATTAGCATCAGTAGTAATAAATGCCATTTCTAATTCAAAATCAACTAAACGCGATGGGCCAAAAACAGGTTTATCAGCATCTAATGGCATTGTTTGCCCTTGCGGGCGATTTACTGGGATACCAGACGGAATAATAGAAGAACTACGACCATGGTAACCAACAGGCATGTGTACCCAATTAGGTAATAATGCATTTTCTGGATCTCTAAACATGGTGCCAACATTAGTAGCATGCTCTTTACTGGCATAAAAATCTGTGTAATCCCCAACTTGTATAGGTAACTGCATTTCAATTTCGTCTAAACGAAATAATATAGTTTCCTTATGTGGGTTATTATTTTTTAAAGTATCGTTATTAACATCAAAAATTTCAGCAATACGGTTTCTTACCAAACGCCACGTTTTTCTTCCGTCTGCAATAAAATCATTTAACGTGTCTTGTAAAAAGATATCATCAGTTAGTGGAATACCTTCAAAATAACCTAATTGATGTAGAGCACCTAGATCTATTGCAGTATCACCAATTCTTGTTCCTATTGTAATAATGTCATCTCTAGTTAAAAAAACACCAAAAGGAATATTTTGAATGGGGAAATCTGAATCTTTGTTAACGTGTAACCATGAAATTCTATCTGGATTATTGGCTGATAATGGCATATTGTATTTGTTGATTAAATGTTCATTAATTATCTCAAATCTACACGTTTTTTAATATTTAAACTAATGTATTTACTATTTTTGTATTCATTTAACAAAGACTTAATCTATGCAACGCGACGAACAAATTTTTGAATTGATACAGGCTGAAAAAGAACGCCAAATTGACGGAATAGAACTTATAGCATCAGAAAACTTTGTCAGTGACCAAGTTATGGAGGCTGCAGGTTCTGTATTAACCAACAAATATGCTGAAGGTTACCCTGGTAAGCGTTATTATGGTGGTTGTGAAATTGTAGATGAAGTAGAAAATATAGCTATAGAACGTGCAAAAACCTTATTTGGTGCAGCGTATGCTAACGTACAACCTCACTCTGGTAGTCAGGCAAATACAGCTGTTTTTCATGCATGTCTTAAACCTGGAGATAAAATTTTAGGTTTCGATTTATCTCATGGTGGCCATTTAACACACGGCTCGCCAGTAAATTTTTCGGGTAAATTATATAGTCCTTCATTTTATGGTGTAAATAAAGATACAGGTCTTATTGATTACGACATGTTATCTGATATGGCAGAGAAAGAAAAACCAAAACTTATTATTGCTGGTGCTTCTGCTTATTCTAGAGATATGGATTTTGCTAAATTTAGAGAAGTCGCAGATAATGTTGGTGCTATTTTGTTAGGTGATATTTCGCATCCATCGGGTTTAATTGCTAAAGGCATTTTAACAGATCCGTTACCACATTGTCATATAGTAACTACGACTACGCATAAAACGTTACGTGGTCCACGTGGCGGAATGATTATGATGGGTGAAAATTTTGAAAATCCATTTGGTTTAAAATTAAAAAATGGAAACCTTCGCAAAATGTCTGGTTTATTAGATTCTGGTATTTTTCCTGGAAACCAAGGAGGTCCGTTAATGCACGCCATTGGTGCTAAAGCTATTGCTTTTGGTGAAGCTTTAACTGACGAGTTTATGCATTACATGTTACAAGTTAAACACAATGCAGATGCTATGGCTAAAGCATTTGTTACTAAAGATTACCATTTAATTTCTGGCGGTACAGATAACCACATGATGCTAATTGATCTTAGAAATAAGAATATTACAGGTAAAGATGCTGAAAACGCATTGGTAAAAGCAGATATAACGGTAAACAAAAACATGGTACCTTTTGATACGGAATCTCCTTTTGTAACATCTGGGATTAGAGTAGGTACACCTGCCATTACAACTAGAGGTTTAAAAGAAAATGATATGGCTTATGTTGTAGATTTAATTGATGAAGTTATCTGTAACCATGATAATGCTACCGTTTTAGAAGGTGTTGCTAAAAAAGTAAATGATTTAATGGGTGGAAGACCCTTGTTTAGCGCTTAAATAGATCTCAAATAATTAAAATTAAAGTCTTTCAGTTTATTCTGAAAGGCTTTTTTTTAGTTTTAATTTCCAGTAGAAATTAAGACAAATTGAAAGTATGAGTATAACTCCAATGACCAAGAGATAGCGAGTTGGCATGTTATTAAGTTTTGGTTGGTTTATCTTAGATAGCACTGCAATACTATAGGGTATAGCAACTAAGACGTTAGTTAGAGGCCACAAGTATTTAGCGATTTCTACTAAAAATTTTGAATAGTTAAGTTTTTGTTTCAAGATCTATTATTTCAAAAAAATATAATTGGGTTTTAATTTATAGATGATACATTCATAAATTGTAAAACACGCGTAAAATAAGCATCGCCACCAACAAACCAAACGTTTAGATGGTTTGCTCCATCAATTTCGATAAATTCTTTTTTATCACTTGGTATTTTTGCATAGTTAGCTTTAGCATACTTAATATCTATACGTTTATCTTTATTACCATGTACAATTAAAATGGGTTGCTGTATAGATTCACAATACGTAATTGGTTTGGCATCGTTAGGATTAAACTCCGCAATTTCGCCAGACCTATTCACCAAATAATTTGAAAAAGGGTTGAAGCTAAATCCTGCGTGTAGATTAAAATAATCGTTAACAATGGTTTTAAAATCAGAAAACGCGCTTTCTATGATCCCAAATTGTATTCTGCTATCATAACCCATAGCTTGTAGGCCTATTGCACCACCTAAAGATTGTCCCCATAGTCCAAAACTGGTGAGACTTTCATTAGTTTCCAAATAGTCTATTAGCGTTTTAATATCTTTTTTTTCATTGACACCAAATGTGCAAAATTGACCTCCACTTTTTCCATGCGCTCTAGAGTCTAATGCTACAGTGTTATAGCCATTTTCTGATAAGAAATTACTAAGTGTACTAAAGTGATTTTTACTAGACCTTATACCATGTAATAAGATGATGGTTCCTTTAAGAGTATCTGATGTTGTATAGGTTATGTTAGCAGAAAGTATGGTATTATCAAAAGAGTTAAACTCAAATTCTTTAGTTTTTATTTTTGAGTTTGTGCCAGAAACCACATCAAAACTAACATTTCGATTTCTTTTTATTAACCCAACAACCGGGTTTTGTATTTCTGTAATTAGTCGAGGTACAAAAAAATGAATGACTAAGAATGAAATTAGTACTACAACAAGTAATACCTGTTTAAAGCGTTTTAGTTTATTGACATTAGACATCTTAATCTTCAAAAGAAATACTTTCGTAAGCACCACAATCTGGTGCAACGGCATCTCTTGTAATACCTAAAATATCAGTACCGGCAGGTATTAATAGTAAAGCTTCGCCGTTGGCCTCAGAATCTGCACCAATACGCATTAAGTTTTCAAAAGCATCTTCAAAATCTGGATCTTGATTAAATACATTGTTTTCATAAAAGAGAAGGTCATCAAAATCATAGTTATTTGTACCTTCTAAATTGTCATTATCAAAACGTAATAAACAGTTGGTAAATTTAAAATTGAAATCATCACCTTCTTGTTCTAATATAAACTCAGGATTATCATTTCCGTAAATAATGCAGTTTGTAAAATTAGCTTCATCTAAACTGTTTGTAATCAAGGAGCCATCTGCTTGTAAGATAAAATCATTTAATAAAACCGAAGGAAATTGTCTAAAACTACTATTCCAGTAATTGGCTATTGTAGCGTGTGTAAAATTATATTTTCCGCCTAAAGTACCTGCAAAAGAAGATTGCCCAGAGTTATTAATTACTATATTTTCGCCAGCAATAGAGGTTGCTCTGCCTAAAATGCCAAAACTACTAGAATTATAAATTTGAGAATTTGTAATAGTTAATTTATCGGTTGTGGCATTTTGGTTGCCTTCACTTAAAACACCTATAGTTGCATTTTTTATTGTGGCGTAATTAATAGTGTTATTTAAGCTGCCATTAAATAGCCAAATAGTGCCCCATTGTCCTGGTACATCTGTAAATAAAGGTTCTAATCTATCGCCTTCTAAAATAACTTCGTTTTCTAATATATTTTGGTCTGTACTTAATTCACCGTTGATATTTAGCGTAGCATTGTTGGTAACTATAATACCAGATTCTGAATGAAAATGTACACGCGTACCTGCTTGCATAGTTAATGTTTGTCCGTCGCCAACAGCCGCATAACCATAAATAACATAAGGTTTTTGGTTGGTAAAGGTAAGTTCAGTGTTTTCTAAAAACCGTCCTTGTAGCGTTGTTTCGTCTGGTGTACCATCACCATCAACATCAAAAGTTAAAGTTTCTATTATGCCTGTAGTTTCGTCTCTATTAGGATATATAAATACGGCATCTTTTACTAAGGTTACTAAATCTACATCTTGTTGGTTGGTACCAGAATCAAAAAGTATTTTATCTGTGTATAAAAATTGCTGGTCTGATGTTGATAGGGTTTCAATATCTATAGTTGTTTCTATGAATATAAAGAGACTATCGTTTGCTAGTAATTCAATATTTTCAAAGAATTTACCTTCTTGTGCACCTTCTAAACCTGTTGTGCCATCTACATTCATTCTGTAAAATGAATTTATACCATTTTCTAACTGAATGGTAGGTATTACAATATCATCATCACTACGATTGTAAATTTTTAGATTGTACGTGCTAGAACCTATATTGGTAAAAACAGTATCTAAATAGACGGTATCTCTGGCGAATTCTAAATTACCAGTACTAGGCGAAAACTCAAAATCGTTTCTACAAGAACTCCAAAAGATTAAAACACCTAAGCAAATAAAAAATGACAGCAATCGCTTCATAAGAGATAAATATAATTATGGCTTAAAAATATAACTTTTGAAGTTAGGATTTATTATGAATTAAGAGAATTATTAGCTAAAGACTTAGTCTTTTATTTCTTTTTGATTGCCATATTGCTCTAGTAGAATTAAAAAAAGTTGGCTATTAATTATTAATTTATCGAGAAGGTAAATTTTGTTTTTTTCTAAAAGTAACTCCGAACTTATTTGTTTTGCTTCAATAAACTCGAAGAATAAATATTTATTTTTGATTAGTATTTTTAAATCTTTAGTAAGTAACTTATCATTAAACATAGAGCTTTTAGTGGTTAAAGAATCTAATTGCTCGTAGGTAATTGGTCTGTAATTTTTAATATTTGATTTTTTGCTTTTAAATAATTTTGCTATTTGTCCGATAAGATATATAAAGTCAACACCATATGTAGCACCTACAGGCTGGTATTTCTCTGGATTTCGCTTAATATCTTCTGCAATAATGTTTCTAAGATTTTTATTATATGTTTCTTCTTTAAAAACAGGTTGTTCTGGTGCTGCAATGATTTCAACTTCATCAAGTTCGTTAATTAGTTTTTTAAGTTCAAAAACGGCTATTTCGTTAAAATGATAAGACTGTAAAATTATTTTTTTAGGGTGGTGAAATAATGACTCAAACAAAATGGTGTCGTTTACCTTAGCTTCTATTTCAAAATTACCTTCTTGGTTTGTTGCCGTAAGTCGTTTTTGAGTTTTATTATAGATCTTAATACCATTAACAGTTGCTTTAGCATCGTATACTTTACCGTTTAATGTTTGTGCATTTAATACAAAAGAGAAGCTAAAATATAGAATAAGAAAGTGTAATAAGCGCATTTTAAGTTGATTGGTGTGCTAAAGAAAGGTGTTAGTATTTAAGTCTCAAAATATATTAAATAAACTTTAACCTAATTAAATGTTAATTGAAAAGGTCTGCAATTTCTTTAGTAATTCTAGTAGGTCGTTGCGTTTTAGAATTAATTAGGCACCATTTAGCTTTAGATTTAACAATGAGTTGTTCTGTTTTGGCATTACTAATTTCTACATGTCTTACTGTACTTACGCCCTCAGCTTTTGGAACATAAGTTTTTATAAGTAAGGTATCGCCTAACAACGCTTGGTTTTTATATTCTATAAAGTGATTGACTAAAAACCAAGAATAGGTTGCTAAAATATCTTTAGTAGCATAAGTCAGCCAATGTTCTTTTGCAATATCTTGTACCCATTGCACATAGCGTACATTATTAACATGGTTAAGATCATCTAAATCTTCTTTAGAAACGGTAATTGTTTTTTTAAATACTTGCACGATAGTACTATTGCTTTTTAATTGTAACTTCAAAAAGTTTATCCCAATTTTTACCAGTTACAAAAATAGTTTTACGTTCTGGGTGATAAGCAATACCATTTAAAACATCTAATTCGCTGTGCTGCGTTACTAATTTTTTAAGCGGTTCAAAATCTATAACACCTTCAACACCTCCGTTTTTAGGGTTAATAATTACAACACCATTACGTTGGTATATATTTGCGAAAATTTTACCGTTAATCCATTCTAACTCATTAAGGCTTGGTATTTTTCCTTTTTCGGTATAGACTTCAATATGGTTTTCTTCGGTAAGATTTTCTGGGTTAATAGTCCATATTTTTTCGGTTCCATCAGATTTGTAAAGCTTTTCACCATCATTACAAAATCCCCAACCTTCTTTGCTAGCGCCATATTTAAAGCTGCTCAATTTTTTAAACGATTCTACATCATAAACAAAGCCTGTATTAGCTTGCCATGTAAGGTGGTAAATTTTATCGTTTAGAATGGTAAGACCTTCACCAAAATAACGGTCTTCTAAATTTAGATTTTTAAGCACCTCGCCAGTTTCAAAATTAACACGTCTAAGTTTAGATTTTGTTTTTTGCCCAGTACTTTCGTAGAGTTGCCCTTTATAGAATTCTAATCCTTGTGTGTAAGACGAGATATCGTGAGGGTAGGTGTTTACAATTTCATAAGTATAAATAGAAGGAATAATATTATTATAAACCGTAATGGACTGGGTTAGTACTTCTGTTTTTTCACCATAACTAACCGTTGCTGTTATATTTTTTGCACCTAATCTAGAGTTATTAACTGCAGAATTATTTTTAAACGCATTATTATCTAGCTGGTAGCTTACATTTTTAATCTCAAGTTTATTGGGATTATTAATAGTTAGTTGTAATGTATCACCAAGGGTTAGCGACTTTACATTCGTTTTAATAGAAAATCCTGTTTTTTTATTATCGTCGCAGTTAATTAATAAGAGACTTAAACAGGTGGCAATTATATATTTAGGTAAGTGCATAATAGTATTTAAATTTTACGGCAAGTTATTAAATATTTTTAGTTTAAAAAATCATTGTAAAAGTATCAAAAGATTGTATCTTTGCTGCTGGCAAGTCCTACACAACCAGCTCCTGTTGAACCCTCCAGGGCGGGAACGCAGCAAAGGTAAATGGTCGTAGCGGTGTGATGTAGGTAGCTTGCCTTTTTTTGTACCCAAAAGTCTCCTATAAATTTGTATTTTGCTTTCCTAAATTTTACAAAACTATGTCTAAAGTTGTTTTAATTACTGGTGGCTCTTCAGGAATCGGTAAATCGGTAGGCGAGTACCTTCAGAATAAAGGCTTTAAAGTCTATGGTACAAGTAGAAATCCTAATAACTACCCAAATAGTAAATTACCTATTGTTGCTTTAGATGTTACAAAACAAGACACTATTTCTAATTGTATTGCAGAAGTTTTAACTCTAGAAACTCGTATAGACGTATTAATTAATAATGCTGGTGCTGGTATTACTGGGCCGTTAGAAGAAATTCCGGATGAAGAAATTAAACGCAATTTTGAAACTAATTTTTTTGGTCCTATAAATGTGATTAAAGCAGTTTTACCATCGATGCGTCGTCATAATGCTGGATTAATTATAAATGTAACCTCTATAGCAGGTTATATGGGTTTGCCATTTAGAGGTGTTTATAGTGCGAGCAAAGGTGCGCTAGAAATCGTGACTGAAGCTTTTAGAATGGAATTAAAAGATTTTAATATTAGTATGTCTAATGTTGCACCTGGTGATTTTGCAACCAATATTGCAGCTGGCCGTTATCATGCACCAGTACAAGAAGATTCACCTTACAAAGATAAATATGGCAGTTCTTTGCAATTAATGGATGCGCATGTAGATGAAGGTGATGATCCTAAGCAAATGGCAGAAGCTATTTATAAAATTATTAATACTAGTAATCCTAAAATACATTATAAAGTTGGTGCGTTTATGCAAAAATTTTCTATAGTACTAAAAAGAATTTTACCAGATAAGGTTTACGAAAAATTATTAATGAACCATTATAAGTTATAATAATTATGGTATATTATTTGTTGTATTAAAAATAAATTATTGCTTATGAAAACCTTTAAATACCTTATTACAGTTATATGTTTTATGTTCTTATTAGGATGTGAAGATGGTTTAGGTTGTGCTATTTTACCAAAAGGACCAGAGTTAGGTAATAAAGAGTTTCCTATAGGTTCTACAGAATTTTATTATTATGTAGATTTAGATGCTGGTATAAGAAACGAGCCTAGAGATAATGATTACGATTATTTTTTTGATGTACAAGGTTTGCCTCTTGGCTTAGACTATTTTGTAAATTTTAGAACCATTAGTATAGAAGGTACGCCAGAAACTACAGGCACTTTTGATATTACTATAACCGTTGATGTAGAGGGGCCGTTTAGAGCAAATGTTACCGAAGAACCAGATATACTATGTGATTATAGTGCCTCTAAAACATATACTATCATTATAGAATAAGCGAATTTGTTTTGTATTAGTAACTTGTTAATATATTTTAATTAATAAATTAATATACACCTCACCTTTAGTTGTAAATTTGTTTAACTTAATTAACACAACAATTTAAATTCATTACATATGAAATTTTTTATTGATACTGCAAATCTAGAGCAAATTAAAGAAGCTCAAGACATGGGTATTTTAGACGGTGTAACTACAAACCCGTCATTAATGGCAAAAGAAGGTATTACAGGTGTAGATAATATAATGAAGCATTACGTTGACATTTGCAATATTGTAGATGGTGATGTTTCTGCAGAAGTTATTGCAACAGATTTTGATGGTATGGTTAGAGAAGGTGAGGCCTTAGCTGATTTACACGATCAGATAGTTGTAAAATTACCTATGATTAAAGATGGTATTAAAGCGTGTAAGTATTTTTATGACAGAGGCATAAAAACAAATGTTACTCTAGTGTTTTCTGCTGGCCAAGCCTTATTAGCAGCAAAAGCGGGTGCAACTTATGTATCGCCTTTTATTGGTCGTTTAGATGATATTTCTACGGATGGTTTAAATCTCATAGCAGAAATTCGTCATATATATGATAACTATGCTTTTGAAACAGAAATTTTAGCAGCTTCAGTAAGGCATACAATGCACGTTATAGATTGTGCAAAACTTGGTGCAGATGTTATGACAGGGCCTTTAAGTTCTATTACAGGTTTGTTAAAGCATCCTTTAACAGATATAGGATTAGAGAAGTTTTTAGCAGATTACAAAAAAGGAAACTAGTACGGTTTCACTATAAAATTAAAAAAGCATCTTATTTAATAAGATGCTTTTTTAGTAAAAGATTTTCAAGAGTTTGTTCAAATTCTGAGCTAAATATATTAGCATTAGGATGAAGTATATTACCAAACTCATCAACAACAATAGATTTATTTAAATAGTTTACAGCTAAGATTTTTCTGGCTGTATGTGTATCTTTAAACTTAAACTCATTTGTGGTAGGGAAGTCGTATTGCTCTATAATGTTTTTCCAATATTTATCATCGTTATCATTAACATTAATAGATAAAAAATCCATTTGAGGAAACTTGTTTTTTAGTTCATTTACTTTAAAATGGCTATTTCTATATTGCATTTTAGAGTTAGATGACCAGAAAAAGATAATGGTAGGTTTTTTAATTATAGAAGTTAAATAATGTTCGCTATCGTTATAATTTACAACAGCTAATTTTGGTATAGGATTTCCTAATCTTAGTCGTTTTAACGAAGAAACTAAATCATTCATATACAGTTTATCTGCAGAGTTGGTTGTCTTTTTAAGATAAAAATCTAACAACTCTTTAGCTTCTTCTTGCGTATGGTTATGGCTTATATAATCTCTAGCTTTATATTTTAAAAGGTTATTTTTTATAGTCTCATCAGTAATTATAGAATCTATAAGATTTAATTTAGACTTATTATAATACATGGTGTGCCTATCAAACTTACTATGAAAAGGATTGTTTTTATAATACGACTGTATAGCAAGATTATCTATATGAGAAAACAAAAAACGGTTGTAAGAGAAAAAGTTACTTAAATGATTTGCATTATAATCTACCTCACTGCGATAGGTATAAAAATCTACGGGTAAATCTTTAATATGAATTAATTTATTATTTCCAAAATAAGCAAACGGATAAATTTCTTTATCGGCATACGTATTATAGTTAATATTAGCTTCGACTATAGATTTAAAAAAATCAGATTCAGTATTGTTTTTTAAAAACTCACTAAATTCATTTAATTCATGTAAACGTCTTTCTTCAACAAATTCATGAAATATTTCTGGTTCCATTTTAGAATATCTAACTAATTTCTTAGCTTCATTTTCGTTAGATAAGTAGGTTTTAAGGAGGTAGTTGTTTTTCTTGGCACCTTTACCAGTAAAGACTAAAGATTCATCAAAATCGTACGTATTTAACCTAAGCATAATACTATCATTTGGTTCTAAAAGTACCATTTGGTATTCGCCACCATGGGTTATAGAATATAAGCCGGCTTGTAAATTTGTGACTTTATGAATAAATCTATTGTTAGCATCTAAAATAATAGAATCTACAACTTTGCCTTTGGTGTTATAAAGGATAATGTTTTTGTTTTTAGGATTTATTATTTCGCCACCAATATAAGCATAGCTATCATCAGCATTTGTGTTGTTGCTACAACCCACTACAATAATGGATAATCCAAAAAAAACACACAAAAATTTTATGAGATTCATTACTATATAAAAGTTAGTGAAGCAAAAATATGTTTTGCATACTTTAACTGTTGTTAATGCAGCGTTAAATCTTGTTATACTAAGCATTAATTTCGTCTAATCGCATTAATTTTCTACTTTTGCATTTTTAAAATAAGCCTTAACTATACCAAGGCTCACAAATATAAACAATAAAGCATGTTAACAGTTTCTAATCTTTCAGTTCAATTCGGAAAACGCGTTCTTTTTGATGAAGTCAACACAACATTTAATAACGGTAATTGTTACGGAATAATTGGCGCCAATGGTGCAGGTAAATCTACGTTTTTAAATATTGTAGCCGGTAAAATAGATGCCACGTCTGGTCATGTACATTTAGAGCCAGGTAAACGTATGTCTGTTTTAGAACAAAACCATAATAAGCACGATGAAGACACCGTTTTAGAAACTATTTTAAAAGGGAATAAACCTTTATTTAAATTAAAGACAGAAATTGATGCACTTTATGCAGACTATACAGATGCAAATGCAGAGAAGATAGGCGAGTTACAAGTACAATTTGAAGAAATGAATGGTTGGAACGCAGATAGTGACGCGGCAGCCATGTTATCTAATCTTGGTATTAAAGAAGAGTATCATTACACGTTAATGAAAGATCTAGATGGTAAACAAAAAGTAAGAGTGTTACTGGCACAGGCACTATTTGGTAATCCAGATTTGTTAATAATGGATGAGCCTACCAATGATTTAGATTACGAAACCATCTCTTGGTTAGAAAACTTTTTAGCTAATTACGATAATTGTGTAATTGTTGTCTCTCACGATAGACACTTTTTAGATGCAGTTTGTACACATATATCTGATATAGATTTTGGTAAGATTAACCACTTTTCTGGTAATTATACATTTTGGTATGAGTCGTCTCAACTAGCAGCAAGACAGCACGCACAACAAAACAAAAAAGCAGAAGACAAGAAAAAAGAATTAGAAGAATTTATTCGTCGTTTTTCTGCCAACGTAGCAAAATCTAAACAAGCTACCAGTAGAAAGAAAATGATCGAAAAATTAAATATTGGTGACATTAGACGTTCTAGTCGTCGCTATCCTGCTATTATTTTTGAACGCGATCGTGAAGCAGGAGACCAAATATTAAATATTGAAGGTTTGTCTGCTAGTTTAGAAAATGATGTTTTATTTAAAAATATAGATATTAATCTTAATAAGGGAGATAAAGTTGTTGTGTATTCTAAAGATTCTAGAGCAACAACTGCTTTTTACGAAATTATAAATGGCAAAGCAGAAGCAGATGCAGGTAAATTTGCTTGGGGTGTAACAACAACACAATCGTATTTGCCTTTAGATAACAGCGCCTATTTTAATAATAAATTATCATTAGTAGATTGGTTACGCCAATGGGCAACCACCGAAGAAGAACGCGAAGAAGTACATATTAGAGGTTTTCTTGGTAAGATGATTTTTAGTGGTGAAGAAGCTTTAAAAACTTCAGATGTTTTGTCTGGTGGAGAAAAAGTACGTTGTATGCTTAGCCGTATGATGATGATTAGAGCTAATGTGCTAATGTTAGATGAGCCAACCAATCACTTAGACTTAGAGAGTATTACAGCATTTAATAATTCGCTTAAGAATTTTAAAGGCACCATAATGTTTACCACTCACGATCATGAGTTTGCGCAAACTGTTGGTAATCGTATTATAGAGTTAACACCTAATGGTGTTATAGATCGCCATATGACGTTTGATGAGTATATGAGCGATAAGAAGATTAAAGAAATGCGAGAGAAGATGTATGCGGTTAATGCGTAATAATAGTTTTAGATTATATAAAAAAAGTTGGTGCGTTTGTATCAACTTTTTTTTTGTTTTAAAGATTTTTATGTGAGCCAAAATAAAATTATCTAAGCTTCCATCTCAGCCTTCACTTTTTCTACTATAGCGCTTGCTTTTTCTAACTCATCATTATGTACAAATACTTCTTGAAAACCATTTCCTATAGAGCCTTGACCACCTAATCTCTGTGATTCACCTTCATCCTTTATAATAGGAATAATGCCTGCATTTTGCAATTCACTTTTAACACGCGTTACCAAGATAAAATTGCCATAATAAACTTTTGTATATTCTGTAGAGCTCATAATTTTTGTGTTTTAATTTAACATTAAGATACAAAAAAAAGTGAATATGGTACTATGTTTTTACCGCTAATTGCATTAGTTTATGAATTAGAGTGTATTGTTAAAGTTTTCTAAATGTAAAAATTCAGAAAATAGGTTTAATAATTTAATTACTAGTGTTTTACGTGTAAGTATGTTGTTGTATTTATAGTATATATAAGAATTGTAAATAGAAAATTTAGATCAGTAAGAATTATCTTTGTTTAATAAGAATCTTAAAACTATATGCCATGAAAACAAAAATATCAATAGTGCTATTGGTTTTATTAACAACAAGTTGTGCGGTTATTAGACCAGGTGAAGCAGGTGTTAGACAAAAATTAGGAAAGTTAGAAAAATCGGTAACAACCCAAGGAACCTTGTTTTTTAATACGTTTACAACGCGTATTATTAAAGAGTCAATTCAGACTAACAACTTAAAACTAGCGCTTAGGATTCCCAGTAAAGAAGGATTAAGTGTAGATTCTGAGATTTCAATTTTATACAGGTTAGAAGTTGGTATGTTGCCAACTGTTTTAGAAAATATAGGATCAAATTACCAAGATGTAATGTCTGCAGTATTTCGTTCAGCAAGTTCTGATGTCTGTTCTCAATTTTTCGCTAAAGACATGCACTCAGGTAAAAGGGCAGATATAGAAGAGGCTATAAAAGCTAAAATGGAACAAACATTAACAAAACAAGGTATTATAATTGAAGCTGTTTTAATGAAGAGCATCCAGCTTCCTTTAGGACTATCGCGATCAATAGAACAAAAACTGCAAGCAGAACAAGATGCCATGCGAATGGAATTTATATTGCAGCAAGAACGCTTAGAGGCACAAAGAAAAATTATTGAAGCAGAAGGTACAAGAGATGCTCAAAAAATACTTTCAGAAGGCTTAACACCAGAGATCATTAAAATAAGAAGTATTGAAGCTTTTATGGCATTAGCAAAAACCGCTAATAGTAAAGTTATCATTACAGATGGTAAAACACCATATTTAATTAGTTCTGACGATAAGTAAAAGTTGTTTTATAGATATTTATAAGTGCAAAAAAGGAACCTCAAAGGGTTCCTTTTTTTTGTTTATTAGCGTTATAACTTATAATGTATAACGTAATTTTAGGTACAGTAATTTATGAGATATTAAAAAAGACTATCATTATAAAGTTTATGATAAGTTTTAGCTATTAAAATATAAGTTAAAAAAATGTTGCTATTCGTTTATGAGCCCTATTATTTTATACTTTTACACCATACAGTAACAATGATTTAAAAACAGTTAAAAGAATATGGACAATAAAGGAAATTACAATATCAATTCTGATGCGAGTCAATGCCCATTTTTAAGTGGTACACAAAAGAAATCAGCTGGTGGTGGCACAAGTAATAGAGATTGGTGGCCTAATGAATTAAAGCTAAACATTCTACGTCAAAATGCTACAAAAAATAACCCAATGGGTGAAGCGTTTAATTATGCAGAGGCTTTTAAAAGTGTCGATTTTTTAGCATTAAAACAAGATGTAATAGATTTAATGACAGATTCTCAAGATTGGTGGCCAGCAGATTATGGTCACTATGGAGGTTTTATGATTCGTATGGCATGGCACAGTGCTGGTACATATAGAGTAGGTGATGGTAGAGGTGGTGCAGGTACAGGTACGCACCGTTTTGCTCCTTTAAATAGTTGGCCAGATAATGGTAACTTAGATAAAGCACGTTTACTATTATGGCCTGTAAAGAAAAAATACGGAAATAAAATTTCTTGGGCAGATTTAATGATTCTAGCAGGTAATTGTGCCTTAGAATCTATGGGCTTTCCTACATTTGGTTTTGCTGGTGGTCGTGAAGATGTTTGGGAACCAGAACAAGATATTTATTGGGGAAGTGAAACCGGCTGGTTAGATAATGATGAGCGTTACGATACTAGTGACGGTGATTTAGAAGGACATCTTGGTGCAGTACACATGGGTTTAATCTACGTAAACCCTGAAGGACCAAACGGAAATCCAGATCCCTTAAAATCAGCACACGATATTAAAATTACATTTGGTCGTATGGCCATGAATGATGAAGAAACTGTCGCTTTAGTTGCAGGCGGACATACATTTGGTAAAGCGCATGGTGCAGCAGATCCAGAAAAATATGTTGGTGCAGAACCACATGGTGCGTCAATAGAAGAAATGAGTACGGGTTGGAAAAACACATTCCAATCTGGTGTTTTAGACGATACTATTACTAGTGGAATAGAAGGTGCTTGGACGCCCAACCCAATACAATGGGATGCCGATTATTTTGATGTTTTATTAAACTACGATTGGGAACTAACTAAAAGTCCGGCTGGTGCACACCAATGGACACCAACCGAAGCTTCTAATGCTCGTAGAGCACCAAAGGCTGGTGGTAATGGTACGCAAGCGTTAATGATGACAACTGCAGATATGGCTTTAAAAATGGATCCTGTTTACAGAGAGATTTCTGAGCGTTTCCATAAAGACCACAAAGCCTTTGAAGATGCATTTGCAAGAGCTTGGTACAAATTAACACATAGAGATATGGGGCCAATTTCTCGTTATTTAGGTCCAGAAGTACCAAAAGAACAATTAATATGGCAAGACCCAATCCCAACGGTAGATTATACCTTAAGCGACTCAGATATTAGCGCTTTAAAGCAACTTATTTTAGCTTCTGGTTTATCAGTCTCAGAATTGGTTAAAACAGCTTGGGCATCTGCCTCTACTTACAGAGGTTCAGACAAACGAGGTGGTGCAAATGGTGGACGTTTACGTTTAGAGCCACAGCGTAGTTGGGAAGTAAATAATCCTGAAGAGTTAAATAAAGTTTTAAATGTACTAGAAAGTATTAAAGATGAATTTAGTGCATCGATATCTATGGCAGATTTAATTGTCTTAGGTGGTAATATTGGTGTTGAAGAAGCTGCTAAAAATGCAGGGCATTCTGTTAACGTACCTTTTACTCAAGGTAGAGGTGATGCTTCGCAAGAATTAACCGATTTAGAATCTTTTGGTTATTTAGAACCTTTAGCTGATGGTTTTAGAAATTATATGAATTCTAAGTTAGATGTTGCAGCTGAAGATTTATTGGTTGATCGTGCTAATTTAATGACACTTTCTATACCAGAAATGACTGTTCTTGTTGGTGGTTTAAGAGTTTTAGGAACTAATTTTGATGATTCTAAACATGGTGTGTTTACAGATAATGTAGAACATCTAACCAACGATTTCTTTACAAATGTGCTCGATTTCTCATTAACTTGGAAAGCAGCTACAACTGACGATAAAGAATTTATTGGAAGAGATCGTAAAACAAATGCAATGAAATATTCTGCAACACGTGCCGATTTAATTTTTGGCTCTAATACAGAGTTAAGAGCTGTAGCTGAAGTTTACGGTGCAAATGATGGCGAAGCTCGTTTTGTAAACGATTTTGTTGCTGCTTGGACAAAAGTGATGAACTTAGATCGTTTTGATTTGAAATAAATTTAATTGATCATTTGTGTTTTGATAAAATGCGTTAATGTGAGTAAATTTTTCATCTCAAAATGAGAAAAATTTATATCAATAAGTAGTATTTTAAATTCTAAACAGTTTTAGATATATGTAAAGCACAACGGGTTTAATTAAGCATATAATGCTAAAAACCACACTATATATTTTATTATAGTGTGGTTTTTTAATTTTCCTAAACTCTAAACTCTAAACTCTAAACTCTAAACTCTAAACTCTAAACTCTAAACTTTAAACTTTAAACGTCAATAGCTCCTAAAACTCGTTTCATAAATGCATTTAAGGCCTCTTTCTTTGGTTGGCCCTCTTTAATCATTTTGTTAACTTCTAGTGCACCATACATGTTAGAGATTAGTTCTCCAATAACGTCTAATTCTTCATCTTTTAATGAAGGTACTTCTGTTAAATGCTCTAAAGTTTCAATGGTTTCAATAATATAATCGGCATCATTGTCCTCAATAAATTGAGTTAATTGTTTTATTACAGGTAATTTCATAAATCAATTTTTAACCTTCTGTAATTAGAAGTGATTTTATTAAATGGCTTCTTCAACAAGTGTCTTAAGCACGTCAAATTTATTAGTTTGCACCTGACTCTTAAATTCGCCATTGTTAAATGTTGCAAATGTTGGCAGATTATCTACCGTTGCTAATTTTCTACTTTCAGGAAATTTTTCGGCATCAGCCATAACAAAAGTTACACCTTCATTTTCTGTTGCTAATTTCTTAAACTTAGGTTTCATTATACGACAGTTACCACACCAAGTGGCTGTGTACTGTACAATAACCGTTTCGTTATTTGCAATAATATCTTGTAAATTATCCTGATCTAATTCTTGAATCATAGTATCTGTTAATTTATAACGTCATTACGAGCCGAGTGCTGCCTTCTTTTTATGGTGAGACGGCTACATTGTAATCGTAATGACGTTAAGATTTAAAGTTTTAGTTTAAATGTGCTGCTAAATATTCTGCAGTGCCTTTTGCATTTGGCTGCATAGCTTCTTTACCGTCTTCCCAGTTTGCCGGACAAACCTCTCCCTTTTCTTGTACATGTGTATACGCATCAATAAGTCTTAAATACTCATTAATGTTACGACCAAGTGGCATGTGGTTAATACCTTCGTGTACAACAGTACCTTCTTCATCAATAATGTAAGTAGCTCTGTATGTTACGTTATCTCCTTCTACTTGAACTGTACCAGTTTCTTCATCAAATATTTCATTTGTAATATCTAAAATACCTAAGATACTAGAAAGGTTTCTGTTGCTATCTGCAAGAATTGGGTACGTTACACCTTCAATACCACCGTTATCTTTTGCTGTGCTTAACCATGCAAAGTGTACTTCTGGTGTGTCACAAGATGCACCAATTACAAGCGTATTTCTTTTTTCGAATTCAGCTAAAGCTGCCTGAAATGCATGAAGCTCAGTTGGGCATACAAATGTAAAATCTTTTGGGTACCAAAATAAGACTACTTTTTTGTTGTTGTTTTTTGCTTCTTCAAGTACATTTATTTTAAATGTATCTCCCATATCATTCATAGCGTCAACGCTAATATTTGGGAATTTTTTTCCTACTAATGCCATTATTATTTATTTAAGGTTATGTTTAATTTTTGCGCGAAATTAAACATAACAAAGACATTTTTTAATAGCTATTTATTATAATAAAGTATGCATAAATAGGGGATCTAAATGGTATCAAAAAAGTGACTTAAATTTTATCATAATGATAATTTAAGTCACTCTTGTTTAAGAATTATATAATATTAAAGTGTTTTGCTTGGGGAATTATCTTTTATTTGTCTCGAAGCATTTTTATTTTAATTCTTAATGCAGCAAATAATAATGTTGTAAACGGACTTAACCAGTTAAAGATGGCGTACAAAAAGTATTCGCCAACACCAACACCTAAAACACCACTTTGGTAAGCACCACAGGTATTCCATGGTATTAAGACAGAGGTTACAGTACCAGAATCTTCAAGAGTTCTACTTAAATTTTCGGGTGCTAAGCCTTTGTCTTCATAAGCTTTTTTAAACATTTTTCCTGGTATAACTAAGGCTAAATACTGATCTGAAGCAATAATATTTAATCCCAAACAACTAATAACAGTACTTGCAAACAAGCCAAAAATGGTAGTAGCTACAGATAAAAGTGCTTTTGTAATTCTTGCTAAAGCACCAATGCCATCCATAATACCACCAAAAACCATGGCACAAACAATTAACAGGATGGTCCAAATCATGCCATTCATTCCGCCAGATGCGAATAAATCGTTTAATTTTTCGTTATCTGTGGCGATTGCAGTATCTGTTAAAATGGAATTTAAAATGGCAGAAAATTTAGAATCTGATAATGTTGCTAATACTTCAGATTGAAAAACAACAGCAAATATAGCTGCTAAAATTACACCCGAAGCTAGTGCCACTAAAGGTTTTGTTTTTAATAATATTAAAGTAATTACAACCCCAGGCACTAAAAATAACCATGGTGAAATATTAAATGTAGTATCAATTGATGTTAGTAAACTACTAATGTCAGCATCGCCAGTTGGCTCTATAGTGACACTAATTATACTAAATACAATTAAGGTTATAATTATTGTAGGTACTGTTGTAATGGCCATATATCTAATATGTGTAAACAAATCTGTACCAGCCATAGCAGGTGCTAAATTTGTTGTATCACTTAGCGGAGACATCTTATCACCAAAATAAGCACCAGAAATTACGGCACCAGCAATCATACCCGGATTAATACCTAAAGCGGTACCAATACCAACAAGCGCAATACCAACAGTTGCGGAGGTCGTCCATGAGCTACCTGTAGCAATAGAGATTACTGCTGCTATAATTACGGAGGCTGGTAAAAATATTTCGGGACTTAAAACTTGCAAACCATAGTAAACCATAGCTGGTATAACGCCACTAATAAGCCAAGTACCTGCTAAGGCACCCACTAAAAATAGAATCATAATGGGTACAAAAACGCTTCTTAAGTTTTCCCAAACTTCTTTTGCCATAACATCTATAGTTGTTTTATTATAAAAACCAACTAAAGCTGCAATACCACCACCTATTAATAATATAAGTTGATTTGTATACGCGCCAAACCATTCTTGACTTTCAACAAAAAATATATTATAAGCCAATAAACCCATTAAGATTACAACAGGAATTAAAGCTTCCCCAATGTTAAGTTCTTTATTATTGATGATTTTTTGATCTTCAATTTTAATCTCAGAAGGGTCTTGGTTTTCTAGCATTATATTTAATTTAGTTCTGTAATGTTACGATTTTGTGAAGCCATTTGCAAACGCAATACAGCTGTTGCTAAATGCTAAAATATAAAAAAACGGCTAAGCGCTTCATAATAAGAATGCGCCTAGCCGTTAATTGTATAATGCTTTTTGTAAATTAAAGTATATTTAACTCTATCATACACGTTTTCATCAGTTGGTAAGTGCGCTCAATATCTGCATCTAACCCAATAGAAAAACGAATAAGTCCATCACTTAAACCCATTTCTTTTTGTTCGTCTTCAGGTATTTCAGAAGATGTAGAGCTTCCTGGTGCGCTAAATAATGTTTTATAAAATCCTAAACTAACAGCCAAATACCCAAGGTTACGCTCTTGCATTAATTCCATTAGAGCATTTGCTTTATCTAAAGAACCAACATCTAAGGTCATCATACCACCAAAGCCGTACTTTTCGTTCATCATAGATTTAAATAAGTTGTGTGATGGGTGAGAAGCTAAACCAGGGTAAACGGTTTTAATACCATCTTTTTCAAAATTTTCAGCAAGGTATGTTGCATTAAGACTGTGTTGTTGCATTCTAATATGTAACGTTCTTAGGTTTTTTAGTATAGATGCAGCACGGAGACTGTCCATAGTAGAACCTAGTAACATAGCAGCACCATCTATAACACTTTTTAAAGAATCAATAAATTCTTGTGTACCACAAACTACACCACCAACTGTATCTGATGAGCCGTTTATAAATTTTGTTAAACTATGTATAACAATATCTGCACCTGAATTAATTGGTGATACCGATAAGGGTGAAAATGTATTATCTACTACAAGTTTTAGATTGTGTTTTTTTGCTAATGCAGCCAAACCTTTAATATCTGCAACTTCTAATAATGGGTTACTTACAGATTCGCAATACAATACTTTAGTTTTTGGTGTAATTGCCGCTTCTACAACGTCTAATTTTGTAATATCTACAAACGTAGTATTAATTCCCATACGTGGTGCAAAGTTTTTTAAGAAGGCATAAGTACCACCATAAATGGTTCTACTACTTACAATGTGCTCTCCAGCACCACAAAGTTGAAATAACACAGGTGTAATTGCGCCCATACCAGAGGCTGTAACAGTTGCCGTTTCTGTACCTTCCATGGCAGCTAAAGCTTCACCTAAATAAAGATTAGATGGTGTCGTATGACGCGAATAGAGGTAACAGCCATCTGCATTGCCTTCAAAAGTATCAAACATCGTTTTTGCTGATAAAAAGGTATAGGTAGATGAATCTGAAATTGACGGATTTACACCACCAAATTCTCCAAAATATTGTAAGTCTTGTATATTGTTTGCAGGTTTAAATTTCATATTACTATTTATTTAGTTGATTCTATCAAATTTCATTGTTTATAGAATAATAATCAATAGTAAGAGTTTATTTTGGTTTAAAAAACTAATAATACATGGTATAATAGATTTTATTTCTGTAGTTTTATTTATAATACGTATTATTCCGAAAAATTACAATTATGGTATTTGATGCAACCGACAGAAAATTAATACAATTACTTCAAGAAGACAGTAAGCAAACTAATAAAGCACTATCTAATAAATTAAATTTATCAGTAACTGCAATTTACGAGCGTATTAAAAAATTAGAGCATAATGGTATTATAAGTAAATATGTAGCGTTGGTTGATAAGCGTAAGGTGCAAAAGGATTTTGTTGCGTTTTGCCATATTAAATTGGTGCAACATACGCAAGATTATGTAGTTAAGTTTGAGCGCGAAGTTAATAAGCTAGACGAAGTTTTAGAGTGTTACCATCTTAGTGGTGATTATGATTATTTACTAAAAGTTTTAGTTACAGATATGGAAGCGTTTAGAGATTTTATGGTTAAAAAACTCACAAAAATTGATCATATAGGCAGTACGCACAGTATGTTTATGATTAATGAAGTAAAACATACAACAGCCATTACATTATAATTTTTATAAATTACATCTTATAAGTTTATCGTGTTTTTCTATTGTTATAAGCTTATGGTTAAGTTGCTTTGGTATGTTTATTAAATGTAGTAGGCAACCTTTAACCATGTTTTTGCGTCTATATTAATGAACCCTTATTTTATAAAAACAGACTAGTTAAATGAAGAAACTTTTACAATTATTTAGTATTGCGGTATTTATTACATCTTTTGCTAGTATAGAAAAACATAACGAACAAGTTACCAAACTACATTCTGTAGAGGCTATACATAAAGACATAGATAAGGTTTACAAACAACTGCAACGGTTACATCCGCGTTTGTATCAGTTAAATTTAAAAGAAACATTAGACTATAAATTCGATAGCTTAAAAAAAGCCATAAATCGGCCAATTACAAGTCGTACATTCTATAAAAAATTAGCTACAGTTACAAAGTCTGTTGGTCAAGGTCATATGTCGGTCTCACCACCATCAAAAAAGCGAGATAAAAAAGAGCGCAAAGCACTAAATTTAATGAAATTTGATGTTAATAATCTAGATTTTGAATACGTAGAAGACAAGCTTATTGTCGCTAACGCTAAAGGTAACGACTCATTACTAATTAATGCAGAAGTGTTAAAAATAGAAGATCATAATATTAATGATTTAATGAACACGTATAAAAAAAGAGTCGCTTCAGACGGTTACAATACAACGTTTTATAATAGAGTAATTGGCAAGCGTATTTTAAGTTATTACAGTTACGATGTTGGCCGTTTTGATAGTCTTAAAATTACGTTTAAAAATTTAGATTCTACGTTTATAAAAAGCTAAAATGGAAAAAGAAACTTAAAGAAAGACATAAGTATGGTTACGACTATAAAACCAAAGAAAACACAAGAAGTTTAAGTTTTATAGGTAATGACAGTACCGTAGCATTGTTAAAAATTAAAGGCTTTAAAAATGGCAAATTTGAACCTTTTTATGACGAAACCTTTACAACACTAGATTCTTTAAAAACAAAAACTTTAGTTATAGATTTAAGAAATAATTTTGGTGGTCGTTTAGATGAAATAGACTATTTATATTCTTACCTCACAAATACAAATTATACGTTTATTAATAAAAGTGAAATAAATACAAGATTTCCGGTGCTTAAAAGTTTAATGAGTAATTCTAGAAGTTTTGGATCAAAACTTGTGGCAGGTTTATTGTCACCTGGTTTAGCCGTGGCAGATATTCTTAGAGTAAGCAAAAAGGATGGGCAATTGTATTACAGGTTTAAATCTTCAAAAGAACAAGAGCCAAAACCGTTAAACTTTAAAGGTAAAATATACGTGTTAATTAATGGTAATTCATTCTCGGCATCATCTGTTTTATCAACGCAATTAAAAGGAAGCAATAGAGCCATATTTGTTGGTGAAGAAACTGGTGGAGCCTACAATGGTACCGTTGCTGGCATATATAAAATCTACGAATTACCAAACACAAAAGTAAAAGCAAGAATAGGGTTAATGCATATAGATTCTAAATTTAAAACCGAGCCAGACGGATTTGGTGTAAAACCAGATATAAAAATAGTACCAACCCATAACGATAGATTAAATTCTATTGATCCAGAATTAAAATGGGTTTTAAATGATATTAAAACTAAAAAATAATATTACTTATTTATAATTATAGGTTTTAAAAATTCGTAAATCTTTAATCTAAATTGTATTTTTGTTTTCATATGTAATCATATTAAAATTACGTTATGAAACGCACATGTTAAACGCATTATTAGCAAAGAGATTGATAGATTGCGAACAACATGTCACCTTTTTAAAACAATAAAAACTAAACAAATGAATTCATACGATGTAGCAATAATAGGTTCAGGTCCTGGTGGCTATGTAGCAGCAATTCGCTGTGCACAATTAGGCATGAAAACTGCAATTATTGAAAAATATGCAACACTTGGTGGTACTTGTTTAAATGTAGGTTGTATACCGAGTAAGGCGTTACTAAGTTCATCTCACCACTACGAAGAAGCTACTAAACATTTTGAAGAACATGGTATTGAAATACCGGGAGATATTAAAGTAAATCTCGAAAAGATGATTGGTCGTAAACAAACTGTTGTAGACCAAACAACTGGTGGTATAGATTTTTTAATGAAGAAAAATAAAATAGATGTTTATGAAGGTTTAGGTTCTTTTATAGACGCTACACATATTAAAATAGAAGGTAAAGATGCTGGTGAAATTGAAGCTAAAAACACCATTATTGCTACAGGATCTAAACCTAGCAATTTACCATTTATTGCGCTAGATAAAGAACGTATTATTACATCTACTGAGGCTTTAAAACTTAAAGAAATTCCAACACACATGATTGTTATTGGTGGTGGAGTTATAGGTTTAGAGTTAGGCCAAGTTTATTACAGACTGGGTTCTCAAGTTTCGGTTATAGAGTACCAAGACCGTATTTTACCAACAATGGATGCTGGCTTATCTAAAGAGCTCAATAAAGTTTTTAAGAAGGCGAAGTGTAAAATGATGATGTCTCACAAAGTTCAATCTGTTGAGCGTGTTGGTGACGAAGTTATTGTAAAAGCTGAGAATAAAAAAGGTGAAGTTGTTGAGTTTAAAGGTGATTATTGTTTAATCTCTGTTGGGCGTCGCCCTTACACAGATGGTTTAAATGCTAAAGCCGCAGGTGTAAATATTAACGATAGAGGCCAAGTAGAAGTTAACGCGCATTTACAAACGACCACATCTAATATTTATGCTATAGGTGATGTTATTAAAGGTGCTATGTTAGCACACAAGGCTGAAGAGGAAGGTGTATTTGTTGCAGAAACTATAGCAGGCCAAAAACCACATATAGACTATAACTTAATACCAGGTGTTGTTTACACATGGCCAGAAGTTGCTGCTGTTGGTAAAACAGAAGAAGAATTAAAAGAAGCAGGTATAGCATACAAAGCTGGTCAGTTTCCTTTTAGAGCTTTAGGAAGAGCCAGAGCAAGTGGAGATATTGATGGTTTTGTAAAAATCTTAGCAGATAAAACAACAGATGAAGTTTTAGGTGTGCACATGATAGGTGCACGTTGTGCAGATTTAATTGCAGAAGCCGTTACAGCTATGGAATTTAGAGCCTCTGCTGAAGACATTTCGCGCATGTCGCACGCACATCCAACATTTGCAGAAGCCATTAAAGAAGCGGCATTAGCGGCCACTGATGATAGAGCTTTACATGTTTAATTTACAAGCTTAAAATAAAATATATTATAAAAAAGCAAACTTAAAAGGTTTGCTTTTTTTATGGAAAACAGATCTTAATTAAATGAATAAATTAAGCATTTTATGGTTATGTATTACGCTAGTGGCGTGTGCACCTAAACTGAGAAGTAATATCACAAAAGGATTACCAGCCTTATCAACAAACGCATTGGTTATTGTTTTGGATAATGCTGATGATCAAGTTATTGATGGCGAAAAAGTAGGCGAGTTAAAAGCTGTAGATGGTGGTTTTTCAGAAAACTGTACGTACTATGAGAATATACAAAACTTAAAGGCTATGGCTCGTAGTTTTGGTGCAAATATTATTAAAATTACCAAACAAGCAGCACCAGATAAAAAAAGTACTTGTTTTAGGTTATGGGCTGATATTTATAAAGTAGCAAACCCAAAACCGTATGAAAATGAAATAGAGTAGAGTGCTAGCCGTAAATTAACTTGGGCTGATTTTAAAGCACCACCAGATACAGCATCACATCCAAATACATTAGCTATGACTTTTGCTGGTTTTGGTTATGAGTCTGGTGTTAACTTGTTTAAAAACGGAAAGTTGTTTATAAAATGTACGTTTTATACACGTAAAAGTTGGGTGTTACCAGATGCCAAAACAGACTATGTTTTAAGACACGAACAAATTCATTTCGATATCACCGAAATATATTCTAGAAAATTGAGAAAAGCGTTAACCGATTTTAATATTACAGCAGAAAATTCTCATGAAGCAGAGCAAATTTTTAAAAAAATATTTAACGATTTAGAAAAAAGACAAGAACGTTATGATGACGAAACAAAACGCGGTTCTAAAACAGAAACACAAGAGTTTTGGGAAGCTACTGTAAAGATTGAATTGGCAAAATACGATCTGTATAAAGCAAACTAATAGCTGTGTATTCTACAATTCTTGTATTAAATCGTAAATACGAAGGCGTTTGCTGTAATCAGTTTCATTAATATCTCTTACAAAACAATAGGCGCTAATTTCTTCGTTTTTTACCATTTTAGATAGAATCTCTACCTTAAATGGTCCAAATTCTTTAGACTTTTCTATATAATAGAATTCGTGATCGTAAATTACAGTGCTTACTTTCTTTTTATATTTTTCTTTTAAAAATGCTTTAATATCTTCTACAGAGTTAAGGTCTTCATTATAATTGGTAGTATTTATATAAAGCGCAAATTCTTCTTTGTGTTCATTGTTTAAAACCAAAATATCATCATCTTTAAAATAGGCTTTAACTCTAATTAAACCGTCTTCAGTGGCTATAGAGAAGACATTTTCTATATTGAGATTCCAGGTTGTTTTTATGGTGTTATCTTTTCGTTCAATTTCGAGAATATTATCTGTTTTAAACGTATAAATGGATTTTTTCTTAGAAATACCGTTTACCAAAACCCAAGGTGTATTTATAAAATGTGAGTTGTAATGCCGCTCAAAGTTAAAGGGTTTTAAGTTTGGTATCGTGTTGTGAAGATAATCGTTCATTAAGCGGTTTAAAAAAAAATAGTAAATATAACCATAACGCTATATTTTGACAGTTAAGTATCTAAAGTTAAAACTTTTCCAACTCTTTTAAAACTTCTTTCTTATAACTTCGACTAACAGACAATACTATACCGTTAATTGTAACATATTCATTCGTAAATGCTTCAATTTTTGAAATACAAATGATATAAGATCTATGAATTCTTAAGAATTGTTTTTTAGGGATTTTGGCCTCAATAGCTGTGATCGTTTCTCTTGTAACTAGTATTTTATTTTTCAGGTGTATCTTTATGTAGTCACTGTAGCTTTCAATATATATAATAGCATCAAAATCTACTTTTACCATTTTTCGGTCAGAGCGCACAAAAATAAAATCAACAGGCGCATTACTTTCTTTTTTTGTGTTATCAAGTTGAGATGTGACTTCAAAATAGCGGTTCACAGCTTTTAGTAAACGCTCAAAAGCAATAGGTTTTAATAAATAATCTACGGCTTGTAAATCAAATCCATCAACCGCATAATCTCTATAAGCAGTTGTAAAAATAACTTTAATGTCTTTATGTATTGATTTAGCAAATGCTATACCTGATAGCTCTGGCATATTAATATCTAAAAAAACTAAATCAACTTTGTGAGTACTGGCATAACTAAAAGCTTCAATAGCATTTTTACATTGCGCAACAATTTCAATATTATCTATTTTTAATAGGTGAGTGGTGATGATATCTCGTGCAATAGCTTCATCGTCAACAACAATACAAGAGATAGTTTTAGTCATTGTTTAATGCTAGTTTTAGTTGTACTTCATATAATTCATTAGTTTCAACAATAGCTAAGTTGTAGGTGTTTTTGTAAAGTAATTTTAAGCGTTTCTTTATATTTTCCAGGCCAATTCCAGGTGCGTTTATAGTAGATTTATCATGTGAGTTTGTTATACTAAAATGAATGCTATTCTTTTCACATTTAAATGTAATTGTAATAGTAAGCTTGCCATCTTTAATTTTACCATGCTTAAAACTATTTTCTACAAAAGGCAAAAAGAGCATTGGTGCAACAGCCATAGCTTTAGTACAGTTTTTAGTAATTAAATTAACTTTTAAAGTATCATTAAAACGCATCTGTTCTAAACTAATGTAATCTTTTATATGGTTAATTTCCTCTTCTAGGCTTACAAATGGTTTATCGACTTGATAGAGTAGGTAGTCTAGTAAATTAGAAAGTTTTAATATCATTTCGGGCGTTTCATCTGCTTTTTTTAGAGCAAAACCATATAACGTGTTTAAGGTATTAAATAAAAAATGTGGATGAATTTGAAGCTTTAAATACTTTAGTTCTTGTGCTTTAAGTTGCAGTTGCGTCTCAAGAATCTTTGTTTCTAATGTTTTAGCGCGTTTTGTAGCTGCACTATTTAATTTCATAAGTTTAAAGGCACTGACAATGAAAGTAATCAGATATATTCCCGTCATAACGAAAAGAATATTACGAGTTAACGGATTCATGTCGTTATAGTCGAAATTTGAAATAAAAATAAGACTAAAGAAAACAGATACCATAACTAAGTAAGTAGAAATGATAAGCGTATACGTGCTGTAGAGTACAAAATGAAAATAGCGCTTTGTAACTAGATAATCTGGTATCAACTTGTAGATAGACACGTAAGTTAAAGCTATTGTTATTGGCATTAAGAAAAGTGAATAGACTAATGTATCATCAAAATTATTGTACCCTGCACCAAAGAAATAGGTGAAGAATAATAGCACAGCACACCAAAATATGAGATGTAACAGTCCTTGTCCTAATTTATTTATTATAAATTTCTTTTTAATCATTTAGTAGCTCTGCGGTACAATAATACTATATTTTTCAAGGGAATTTTTCATTTATAGACGAATGACGTATTTAGTAATGGATTTAGCCATTTTGCTTAATCGCTACTTAAAGCAGTCGTTTATCGCATTTTAATAGTTTAAAACAATAGAAGTTTTAAGTTTGACACATGTTTAATTAAAATCATCAATTATGAACGAATTTATTATTTCAAAATTCTTAGCAGTGCCACTTCAATTTGTAGACCGCTTTACTGAAGGTGGACCATTTTTTATGTCACTTATTTTAGTATGTCTGTTACTGTCTATAGGGCTTTTAATTAAAGGATTTGTAAGTTTAAAAAAAGATAAATATCAAGTTGAGAAAATGCTTAAATTAACAGTAGATTCGAGTTTGCTAGGATTGGTATTAGGTTTTTTAGGCTCAGTAATTGGGTTAATAACAGCTTTTGATTCTGTTGAGGCAATGGGAAACCCTGATCCATCAATTTTTGCAGGAGGATTAAAAGTCTCACTTTTAACAGCAACGTTTGGTTTACTCTCTTTTGTGATTGCTAGAATAGGTATTTTTGTTTTAAGACTAATGTTACGTTCTGATAACGTTCCAAACTAATTTTGCCTTTAAAAGATGAAAGAAACGATTCAATTTAGTTTTGTATTACTGCTGACTTTTTGTTTTGCGGTTAATGCACAGACTATTCAAGTAGAACTGCAACAAGCAGAAATTAGAGATAGTATATATTCAAAAAACTTAGATAGTTATCGTCATTATTGGGTGAAACTTCCAGACAATTACAATCCAAAAAGTGATGCAAAATATCCTGTTGTTTATCTTTTAGATGGTTTTTCATTAAAGGAAAACTTGGAAGTTGTTTACAATAATTATTGGGGACATTATTTGCCGCACATGATTTTGGTTGGTATTTCTAATAGAACAAATAGAACTTTAGATTTAACGACTTCTAAGGTTGACACTAGAAGAGGTAGTAGTTTTAATTATAAAACTGGGGGAGCAGATCTGTTTACTAGTTTTCTAGAAAACGAATTAATTCCAACAATAGATCAAAACTATCCAACAACAAGTTTTAGAACTTTAATAGGGCACTCTTATGCAGGGCTATTTACAACAAATATGTTGTTGAACCATTCGCATGTATTTAAAAACTACATTGTAATAGATCCAAGTTTAGATTGGGACGATCAAAAGCTATTAAAGCAAGCTAAGACAGAGCTAAAAAGTAAATCTTTAAAAGGAAAGCGCTTGTTCATCGCTTTAGCAGCCGAGCAATTGCATATGTCAGATGAGACGATTACCATAGATAATTTAGAGCAAGATGAGTCAGAATTTACCTTATTTTCTCGTTCTATTCTTGAGTTTTGCAACTTAGCAGCATCCACTAAAAAGCATAACGGTTTAAACTTTAATTGGAAGGTGTACCCTGAAGATTTACACGGAACAGTACCTCTGCCCGCCATCAGAGATGGACTGGTCTCATTATTTAAATGGTATCAGTTTAAATCTCCACAGACATATAATAATCCAGAAACATCTTTAGATGATATACGTATGTTATTAAATAATCAAGAAACTATTTATAAAGAGCATTTTGGTTATAGTGTACCTCCGATGGTAGAAGAATTATTTGTTGGCTATGGTTATATGAATTTACAGATGGAACAGCCAGAAAAAGCATTGTTATTTTTTGATATGGCATTAAAGTATTATCCCAAAAGTGCAAATGTTTACGATGCGATGTCAGATTATTACATAGCTAAGAAGGATAATAAAAAAGCAATTCAATTTCTTGAAAACGCTTTTGAAATATCTAAAAGTAAATTTCATAAGGAGAAACTAGACGCTTTAAAAGAGTGATTAAAGCAATAATTCATAAAAGCGGACTTGAAAAAGTTCGCTTTTTTTATACAAAGTAGTTTTATTCAGTAATTTTGCAGAAACTATAGTATGGAAGCATTAACACTAACAACACCTGCACTTTTATTTTCAGCAATATCTTTAATTATGTTAGCGTATACAAATCGGTTTTTAGCGTATGCAGCCATAATTCGTAATCTGCGAGATACATACATTAAAGCGCAAGATGCTACTATACTCAAGCAAATAGATAACTTAAAGTTACGCGTTAGGCTTACACGATATATGCAAATTTCAGGTATTACAAGCTTATTGTTTTGTGTGCTTACTATGTTTTTAATTTATGTGGGGTATGCCACCATTGCAGCATGGGCATTTGGTATAGGTTTGGTGTTACTTATTCTGTCTTTGTTGTTTTTAATTTGGGAAATACAAATATCTGCTAGAGCATTACAACTCCATCTCAGTGATATAGAAGATGCTTCTAAAAAATAGCGTTAAACACCCTTTTATTTAAGAAAAATAGTCACTTAGTCGTTAAAATAAACGGCTTAACGCTGGTTGTGTTTTTATTGTTTAACTTCTTCTAATTTGGTCTTTTAATAGTCTGATTACTAAGTCTGTATTCACTATTGTATCTAATTATTACTTGCATTATTTTTGAAATGTTGCCAACATGTGACTTCTTTAATATTTAGGTGTCTTAATAATGATTAACCATTTTAAAACGAATTAAAAGACAAATTGATAACCAAAGCTGTTCATACCCTCACAGATGAAATGCTAGTAGAAGCTATTGTAAAAACTAACGATACGTTAATGTTTGAGGTTTTATACGATAGGTACGCTTCTATGGTTTACAACAAATGTTATGGTTTTGCGAATGGTGCAGATGAAGCTAAAGATTTAACTCAAGATGTATTTTTAAGAGTGTTTGTTAAATTGGCTAGTTTTAAAGGCACATCAAAATTTTCAACATGGTTGTACGCATTTACTTATAACCATTGCGTAAATTATGTAACGCGTGATACGGCAAAAAAGATTGAAAAAAAATCGATAAGTTCTGATAGTATTGAGAATATAGGCGAAAATATAGACTCTACTCAAGAATTTCAGAACATGAGAGTTGAGCAGCTTAAGAAAGTTATGGACTTGATTTCGCCAGACGAAAAAATGATATTGTTACTAAAATATCAAGATAATTTATCTATTAAAGAGTTATCAGAGGCTTTAGATATTGGTGAAAGCGCCGTAAAAATGCGTATAAAAAGAGCAAAAGAAAAACTGGTACAGAAGTACAATAATTATAGTAGCAATGGATAATCCATTTAAACATATAAACCAACCTTTAAAGGAAGTTCCGCCAGAGCTAAAAGGTAAAGTTATGCACGATATAGCCATGGCTAAATTACTCATGGAATTGGCCGAGTTATTTTCTTATAACCTTGGTTATATCATTAATACTATAAGTGAAAAAAGAAAAAAATAATACTTAATTAACCCTAACAAACAAGTAATAAGTATGGAAAAAGTGAGTGAATTCTCCGATGTCGCCTTAAAATCATTAACCAACATTTGGTTAGAAATAACTAAGATATTTCCTAATATAATCGGTGCTTTTATAGTACTAATCATAGGATGGTTAATCACAAAATTAGTTGTTAAGGTTATAAAGAAGGTATTAAAACTAGCTAAGGCTAATAAATTAGACGAAAAGTTAAATGAAATTGAAATTATAGAAGGTAAAAAACTTGAATTTGACACTATAATAGTGGTTTCAAAACTAGTTAAATACCTTATGTATATGATACTGTTTGTAACGGCATCAGATATTATGGGGTTAGATATTATTACCAATCAAATTAGTGATTTACTCTCTTATTTACCAAAATTATTTTCAGCATTAATTATATTTATTGTAGGGCTCTTGTTTGCCAACTTTGTAAAGAATGGTTTAAAATCTTTATTTGAATCTATGGACCTTTCTGGTGGTAAAATGATTAGTCAGGTTGTATTTTTCTTAATGCTAACCTTTATTTCTATAACAGCATTAAATCAAGCAGGTATAGATACAGAGATTATTACAAATAATATTAATATGATTATTGCTGCATTTCTTCTAGCATTTGCAATAGCCTTTGGTTTAGGTGCAAGAGAGATTGTGGGTAAATTGCTTAAAGGGTTTTATGCACGTAAAACATTTGAAGTAGGACAACGTATTTATTTTCAAAATGAACATTACACGGTAGAAGCGGTAGAAAACATATCTGTAATATTAAAAAGTAATAGTGGTAATTTAATAGTACCAATAAATGAATTAGTAGAAAACCAAGTGCAAATACAGGATTAACTATAGGGTTAGGGCTATAGATTTTATTTTGTTATAAAATGTGATCCTTGATGCACTTGGTACCTAAAAAACCTCTTCAATTGAAGAGGTTTTTTAGATTTATAAATAAAATTTATTTCTTTTTATTACGCTTGTTATAATTTTTATCACCACGGGTTTTTGGCTTTTTATATTTAGCAGCAATTTTAAATTTATAAGAACCACCTAAGTTTTCTTTAGAGTTCTTTTCAGATTTTTCGTGAAATGCAGGTCCTGGCGCATCTTCATCGCGTCGTTTAATTGGGTTATAACGTTCTTTAATTTCGTCACGTTCTTCATCAATAAGTTCTGCCGAAATCTCTACACCTTCAGGTATTTCTAAAGTTGTAATATTCATTTTCATGAGTGCTTCAAGACTTTCTCTTCCTTCTTGTTCTTTTTCGGTACTAAATAATAGGGTATGGCCTTCTTTTTCTGCACGACCAGTTCTACCAATTCTGTGCATATAATTTTCCGGATAATCAGGGGTGTCAAAATTAATTACATGAGAAATGCCTTCAATATCTAAACCACGTGCCATAACATCTGTAGCTATAAGTAATCTGTTTTCACCTGCTCTAAATTGCTCTATACTTCTAAGCCTATAATTTTGTGTTTTATTAGAATGAATAACACAAGATTGACCAGGTATTAATTCTTCTAACTTATCAAATAAGCGATCTGCCATACGTTTGTAGGCTACAAAAATAAGAACTTTAGAAAACGTTTCTTTATCACTAAGCAAGTGCTCAAGTAAATTAACTTTTGTATAAAAGTTAGGGACATTATAACGTTCTTGCTTAATATTTTCTAAAGGTGTACCAGATACAGCAATTGCTATTTTTTTAGGACTAATAAAAAAGTCGGTAATTAAATCATCAACATCTTTAGTCATCGTTGCAGAAAACATAATGTTTTGACGACGTTCTGGGAGTATATCAAATATATTTAAGAGCTGATGTCTAAACCCTAAATCTAACATTACATCAACTTCATCTATTACTAATTTCTGTATAGATTTTAGCTGTAAAACTCGGCTCACCGCCAAATCGTACAAACGGCCTGGTGTGGCTACAATAATATCTTGCCCTTGTGCTACGGCTTGTTTTTGTGTATTAATATTGGTGCCACCATATACACCTAGCACACGATTATTAATGTATTTAGAGAGCTTTTCAATTTCACTTACCACCTGTACAACTAATTCTCGTGTAGGTACTAAAATCAAAACTCTAGGATTATCTTGTTTAGAATAGCTCAAATTCCTTAAAATAGGTAGCATATAGGCAAAGGTTTTACCAGTACCGGTTTGTGCAATACCAACCACATCTTTACCAGAAGCTACAACGCTAAAAGACTCTGCTTGTATTGGCGTAGGTGTGGTAAAGCCTAAATCGTCTAATGCGTTATATAAAGGAGTGAATAAGTTTAATTCGTTAAAAGTCACGTCGTTTAATTTTGCTGCAAAGCTACTATTTATAATGGACTTACACTAAATGCCTATGGTCTATTTCTATGTTATAGCTCGCACTAAATGTTTCACCAGCATTTAGGGCAATAATACCTTCCTTTTCTTCAATGTTTTGGTTGGTCGTTTCTGAGTCCGCAATACCCAACCAAGGCTCTATACAAACGTAGGGTGCATTTGGTTTTGCCCAAATCCCTAAAAACGGAAAATCGTTAAACGATACGGATAAAACAGGGCCTTTGCTTTTATGATTTAGCGTTACTTTACGCGACTTTAAGTCTTTAAAAATAAGGGCATCATTGTTAAATAAGTTTTTGTGAAGCGGTATTTTATGACCTTCTGTAAAAACAGATATTTTTTGGTCGGTTACCAAACCAGATGTCATGTTTAATAAGTAAGATTGGCTTGTTTCTGGCTTTTCAAACTCTAGATTATAATCGGTATAGGTTTCATCTTTATATAAAGGGCAGTTAAACGCTGGATGACCACCAACAGAAAAATACATCGTGTTTGAATCTTTATTAAAGACCGTATGATTAACGGTTAAAACATTCTCTTTTAGCGTATAGTCTATATCAAATTGAAATAAAAACGGATACATCTTATGTAGTGTGTCGTTAGAATTTAAGCGGAATTTAATTTCGGTTTCAGATGATTTTGTAATTTCAAAATTTTCGTTGGCTCTAGCGAAGCCGTGTTTTATCATGTGGTATGTTTTTCCATTATAGATGTAGCTATCATCTTTCATAGATCCGATTATAGGAAATAGATTAGGGGCGTGACTGCCCCAAATATCAGCATTGGCTTGCCATATAAATTCGGTGTTGCTTTTTATTGCATTTATAGCGCAGAGTTCTGCACCTGTAAATTTAATTTTTACTTGAAGTAAGTGATTACTAAGACTGTTCATTTTTTTGTTTTCAGAAATATATAAATTCGAAGGTATTAAAAAGTATTCTTATTATTTTTACGCGTATTATATTTTCTATTGAGAACAACCGTAAAGCATCATCCAAAACATTTAGACAATTTTAAAGCACAACTGCTACTTTGGAGTCAGCAATTTAGTGATGTGGTGTGGCTAGATTCTAATAACCATAACAGCACGTATAGCAACTATGATGCGGTATTAGCCGCCGATGCATTTACAGCGGTTAAAACAGATTATTTTGACGCTTTTGAACGGCTCAAAGACTACCAAAAATCAACAAACGATTGGATTTTTGGATATCTAACCTACGATTTAAAAAATACGATCGAACCATTAGAATCTAAAAATTTTGATGCTTTAGCATTCGCCGATTTGTATTTTTTTCAACCTAAAAAATTGTTTTTGTTTAAAGACAATACTGTTGAAATTAAATATTTAAAAATGGTTGATGATGAGATTGATAACGATCTTATAGCGATTAAAAATTGTAAAGCGCTGAATACCAAAAAAGCGCTTAATCCAATAAAAGTAAAACTAAGAATTTCTAAAGACGACTATTTTAAAAAAGTAACAACAATGTTAACTCACATTCAGAGAGGTGATATTTATGAAGCTAATTTTTGTCAAGAATTTTATGCTGAACATTGTGAGATTAATCCGTTAGATACGTTTCAAAAACTAAATAAAATTTCAAAACCACCGTTTGCAACATTTTTAAAAACGGATGATAAGTTTGTGTTATCTGCATCACCAGAGCGTTACATTAAAAAAGATGGTGAAACGGTAATATCACAGCCTATAAAAGGTACAGCAAAGCGGTCTGCAGATCCGATAGCGGATTTAAAATTAGCTGAAGATTTAAGTAACGATGAAAAGGAGCGCAGCGAAAATATAATGATTGTTGATTTGGTACGTAATGATTTGTCGCACACAGCACAAAAAGGTAGTGTAAAGGTAGATGAACTCTGTAAGGTTTATTCGTTTTTACAAGTGCACCAAATGATTTCAACGGTAAGTTCTAAAGTAAAAACAGACGTTAATGTTGTTGATGTTTTAAAGACAACATTTCCAATGGGAAGTATGACAGGGGCACCCAAAATATCTGCAATGCAAATTATTGAAGATTTAGAAGCTACAAAACGCGGTATCTATTCTGGTTCGGTTGGCTATTTTAAGCCCAATGGAGATTTCGATTTTAATGTAATTATTAGAAGTATTTTGTACAACGCTACTAAGAAGTATGTTTCATACTCTGTTGGTAGTGCAATCACGTCAAAAAGTGAACCTTTAAAAGAATACGAAGAATGTTTGGTTAAAGCCAAGGCCATGCGCGAGGTGTTAGAAGGGTGATAGGAGGTTGCAAGGTTTAAAATCAAAGTATTATTTTTTTGATTTTGCACCTTTCTACCTATACGGGTCAGAATAAATTATATAACTTTGATTAGTGCTAGAAGAATTTAAATATCATATAGATTATCAACTTCCTTTTTTAAGAAATGGTAAACTTCTCATTGCAATTTCTGGTGGTATAGATAGTGTCGTTTTAGCACACTTATGTCATCGTTTAGACTTTGATTTTGCTTTAGCGCATTGTAATTTTAATTTAAGAGGTGAAGAAAGTAATGCAGACGAAGATTTTGTGTTAGAACTTGCAGAGCAATTAGATGTTGAAGTTTTTATTGAGAATTTTGATACACAAGCCTATGCTAATAAAAATAAGCGTTCAATACAAATGGCAGCAAGAGAATTGCGCTACAATTGGTTTGCAGAGTTGGCAGCACAGTTGCATTTTGATTATGTACTAACAGCGCATCATGCAGATGATAATTTAGAAACATTTTTAATCAACTTTACACGCGGAACAGGCTTAAATGGCCTCACCGGAATTCCCATTTTAAATGATAACATTGCCAGACCATTATTGTCGTTTTCTAATGCTAATATAATTGCTTACGCTAAAGATAATGGCATTACATGGAGAGAAGATAGTAGTAATTCTTCTCGTAAGTATTTAAGAAATAAGTTGCGCCACGAGGTGGTTCCTATTTTAAAAACTATTAATCCACAGCTTTTAGACAGTTTTCAAAATACTCTAGAAAACCTAAACGATACAGCAGATATTGTAGAAGAAAGTTTAAATGCGGTTGCAAAACGTGCTATTGTTACTATAGATAATACTGGTGTAAGTTATAAGGTTTCAGAATTTAAAAAAGTAAACAATCCAAAAGCCTATTTGTTTGGCATGTTTCATGACTTTGGTTTTACCCAATGGCAAGATATTGTAGATTTGTTAGACGCCCAATCTGGTAAATACGTATTATCAAATACACACCGTTTAATAAAACATAGAGATTATTTAATTCTTACCGATAAGCCATTAGAAACTCCAAAGCGTATTCAAATTTTAAATACAGATAAAACAGTAGAGACACCTTTAGGTAATTTATTTTTTAGCGTTGTATCTTCAATTAATGAGACGTCAAAACATATAATTTATGTAGATAAAGCAACGTTAAGTTTTCCGTTAGAGTTTAGAGTATGGCAAGAAGGTGATCGCTTTCAACCATTAGGTATGACAGGAAAAAAGAAAGTTAGTAAATATTTAAAAGACGAAAAATTATCACTTCCAGAAAAAGAACAGACGTTTTTATTGATGTCTAATAATACTGTGGTTTGGGTAGCTGGTAAACGCGCAGATCATAGATTTAAAGTAACCGAAGCCACAAAAGAAATTTTACAAATTGAACTCAAATAAATCGACTACATTTTTAAATAGATTATAGTTAAAAGTTCTACATTATTTTATACCATATGCAACTCAAAGGAAAGATTGTTGATATTTTAAACCGAAGAATTTTTAAAGGTGAAATTACCATCCAAAATGGTAAAATCATAGCCATTGAAGCAATGGATTGTGAAGAGAACCATTACATTTTGCCAGGTTTTGTAGATGCGCATATTCACATAGAAAGTTCTATGTTAGTTCCTTCAGAGTTTGCAAAGATTGCAGTAACGCATGGTACTGTAGCAACTGTATCAGACCCACACGAAATTGCAAATGTACTCGGTGTAAAAGGGATTGAGTTTATGATTGAAAATGGAAAACAGACACCATTTAAATTTAATTTTGGTGCACCATCTTGTGTGCCTGCAACCCGTTTTGAGTATTCTGGTGCTGTTATAGATGCTGACGCTATTAAAAGCTTATTAGCAAACCCTGATATTAAATACTTGGCAGAAATGATGAATTATCCAGGTGTTATTTATAATGATGCTAGCGTTTTAGAAAAGCTTAAATGGGCAAAACATTACAATAAACCAATCGATGGCCATGCACCAGGTTTACGAGGCCACGATTTAACTAAATACATATCTGAAGGTATCACAACAGACCACGAGTGTTTTAGTTATAATGAAGGTTTAGAGAAACTTCAAAAAGGCATGAACGTTATTATTAGAGAGGGTAGTGCTGCCAAAAATTTTGAAGCTTTAATTGGTTTATTAGATGAGCATTACCAAAATATAATGTTTTGTAGTGACGATAAACACCCAGACGATTTGTTACTTGGCCATATTAATCAACTCTGTGCAAGAGCAGTAGCAAAAGAGAATGATGTGTTTAAGGTATTACAAGCAGCATGTATTAACCCTGTAAAACATTACAATTTAGATGTTGGTTTATTACAGATTGATGATGCTGCAGATTGTATTATAGTTGAAGATTTAAACGATTTTAAAACGCTTCAAACGTATATAGATGGTAAGTTGGTTTATGATAAAGGTATTTCGAAAATTAAAACAGTCGCTTTTAAAAATTTAAATAATTTTAATACCAATGCTAAAGTAGTTTCAGAATTTAGATTTGAATCTAACACAGATAAAATAAAAGTTATAGAATGTTTAGATGGCGAATTGGTAACTAACCAAATTATAGCAGATGCTACTATACATGATGGTAATTTAGTTTCAAATATAGAAACAGATATTCTTAAAATGGTAGTCGTAAATAGGTATAAAAATGAAAAACCAGCCATAGCATTTATAAAAAACATCGGACTTAAAGAAGGCGCAATTGCGTCGTCAGTAGGGCACGATTCTCATAATATTATTGCTGTTGGTGTTAATGACCAGGCTATTTGTAACGCTGTAAATCTGTTAATTGAAAATGAAGGAGGTATTTGTGCTATTTCTAATGCAGAACATAAAGTGGTAGCGCTACCTGTGGCTGGTATAATGAGCGATAAAAATGCCGAAACCATTGGTAAACAGTATGCAGATTTAGATAAAATGGCAAAACAACTGGGTAGCAAACTAAATGCACCATATATGAGTTTATCGTTTATGGCGTTATTGGTTATTCCGGCTTTAAAATTAAGTGATAAAGGACTTTTTAATGGTACAACATTTCAATTTACGCCACTAGACGTCTATTAACATTTACTTGAAGTATTTATATTCAGAAAAAACTATCTTTAAACCTTTCAAAAAATACAACCACACAATTATGATAAAGAAAATTCTTCTCCTTGTATTAATTACGTTTACACTAGCCAGTTGTAAAAAAACAGAACAACCAGTTGTTGTAGAAGGTAAAGCAATTGCAGCAGTAGAGAATACCTACGCTAAAGACAATTACACCAAAAAAGAGGTAATGATTGAAATGCGCGATGGTATTAAATTACACACTACAATTTACACACCAAAGGATACGTCTAAAACCTATCCTATATTAATGATGCGCACACCTTACAGTTGTAAACCTTACGGTGGTGACGAGTTTAAAACTAAAATAGGGCCAAATAAATACCTTATGGAAGAAGGTAATATAATGGTTTACCAAGACGTTAGAGGCCGTTGGAATAGCGAAGGCGTTTATGACAATATGCGCGCTTACATACCAAATAAAACAGGAACTCAGTTTGATGAAGCTAGCGATACTTATGATACTATTGAATGGTTGGTTAATAATGCAGAGCACAATAATGGAAAAGTTGGTACCTACGGTATTTCTTATCCAGGTTTTTATGCAACCTACTCATTATTAGACGCTCACCCAGCACTAAAGGCAGTATCTCCACAAGCATGTATTGGTGATTTCTTTTTTGATGATTTTATTCATAACGGAGCGTTTTTATTAAGTTATTGGCGCGCAACATCTGTATTTGGTTATATGAAAGATACACCAACAAAAGAATCTTGGTACGAGTTTCCAGATATTGAAACAGAAGATCAGCATCAGTTTTTCTTAGATCATATGCCATTAAGTAAACTCGATAAATTTTACGGCGAAGACAATGTGTTTATGGAACAAATTAAAACACATGTTAATTATGATGAGTTTTGGCAGATTAGAGGTATCATTCAACATTTAAAAGATATTAAACCAGCAACTATGATTGTTGGCGGTTTATTTGATGCTGAAGATTTATATGGGCCTTTTAATACCTATAAAAGTATTGAAGCAAATAGCACAAATTATAATACGGTAGTTTTTGGACCTTGGAGCCATGGTGATTGGGCAAGATCTAAAGAAAGACAGGTGGTTGGTAATATTCATTTTGGTGATAATTTATCAGATAATTTTCAAAAGAATATTGAAACAAAGTTTTTTAATCATTTCTTAAAAGATGAAAGTAATGGTGAGACTGGTTTAGCAGAAGCACAAATGTTTAATACAGGGACAAAGACTTGGGAATCATTTGAGAATTGGCCACCAAAAAACACCTCAAAACAAAGCTATTACATGCAGCCCAATGAGCGTTTAACACTTATGCCTAATAAAATGTTTGCAACGTCAGACTTTACCAGCGATCCTAAAAAACCTGTGCCTTATACAGAAGATATAAAAGTAGGTTTTACACCTAGAAAGTTTATGACAGACGATCAACGTTTTGCATCTAGACGCCCAGATGTATTAACGTTTGAAACAGAAATTTTAGAAAGTGATATAACATTAGCTGGTGCTATATTAGCAAAGCTTAACGTCTCTACCACTGGTACTGCGGCAGATTGGATTGTAAAGGTTATTGATGTTTACCCAGCAAACACAGAAAATACAGAAGACGTACAAGATCATTTAAAACTTAGTAATTACCACATGATGGTGCGTAGTGAAGTGCTTAGAGGACGTTTTAGAAATAGCATGTCGCAACCAGAACCTTTTGTACCAAATAAGAAAACTGCGGTTAACTTAAAATTACAAGATGTGTTTCATACATTTAAGAAAGGACATAAGATACAGATACAAGTACAAAGTACATTTTTTCCGTATATAGATGCAAATCCTCAGACGTATGTAGATAATATTTTTAAAGCTACAGCCGAAGATTTTAAAGCACAAACACATAAAGTTTTTAATGATTCGTCAATTGAGTTTACAATTCTTAAATAATTTTCTTTAACACCATTATATTTGTTGCGTCGAGTGCTTTTTACACCCAATAAATTGCACTCGAACTCACATTTAATTAAAAATTTTGAATAAAGAAAATGCCAATAATAACATCTACTTATAAGCCACCATTTTGGGCTAAAACAAGTTTTGTGTCTACCGTTTTTTCAGGAATGCTTAGAAGTGTAAATGGATTAGAGCAAACTAGAGAACGTATTATTTTGCCAGATTCAGACTTTATAGATTTAGACTGGAGTTATGCAGATCAAAAAAGCAATAAAGTTATAATTTTGCTTCACGGCTTAGAAGGTCATGCGCAAAGACCTTACTTAACAGGTACTGCAAAATATTTTAATGCAAATGGTATTGACGCTATTGGTGTTAATTTTAGAGGTTGCAGTGGTGAGTCTAATATATTGTATCGCAGTTACCATTCTGGTGCTACAGAAGATTTAGATGCAGTTGTACAACATGTCTTAACCAAAAACAAGTACGATGAAATTTACATAAAGGGTATTAGTTTGGGTGCTAACATGGCATTAAAATATGTTGGTGAGGAACGTTATTTACCAAAAGAAGTTAAAGCGGTAATAGCCGTTTCTAGTCCTTGCGATTTAAAAGGCTCTTGCGACGCATTATTAAGTCTAAAGAATAGACATTATGCCATTAGGTTTTTAGATCATTTAAAACAAAAGCTAAAACCTAAACTTATTCAATTTCCTGATAAATTAACTATTACAGACTATAAGTCTATTAAAAATTTAATAGATTTTGATCATGTTTACACCTCAAAAGCACACGGTTTTAGTGATGCTTTCGATTATTATGCTAAAGCAAGTAGTTTGCAATTTTTGCCAACTATTAAAGTGCCAACTCTAATTATAAATGCGCTTAACGATTCTTTTTTATCACCAAATTGTTATCCTGTTAAGGCTGCAAAACAAAACTCTAATTTACATTTAGAAATGCCAGAATTTGGTGGCCATGTTGGGTTTATTACAAAAGGTGATTTTTATTATAATGAGAAACGTGCTTTAGATTTTGTTAAAGCAAATCATTAATTTTTATAAAAACTGAGTTGTCCTAATAGAGTTTAATACATTATATATTAACACAAAACGCAACTCAAATGAGTTGCGCTTTGTGTTAATAGGTAGCATTGCTATTATTTTCCAAATAAACCACCAAGAAGACCACCTAAGCCGCCTTTTTTATTACTACCACCCAATACCATACCGGCAACATCATCTATAACGCTTCCGTCACCATCAGCATCTAATATTTTTTCTAAGAAACTTTGCTCATTTTGTGTGCTACTACCACCAAGTAAACCACCTAATAGTCCGCTAATATCGCTTTGCGAGCTTACATTGTTTTGGTTGGCTTGCTTGCCTAAAACACCCATTAAAAGAGGTGCAGCTACTTTAAGAATATTACCTACTGCGCTAGCATCTAAGCCTGCTTTTTGTCCAATTACCTGTTGAACACCTTGTTGTTTTGCACCTAAAACATGACCTAAAATTTTATCTCCATCAGCTTTTACATTAGCATCTACGCCACCACCAAATAAACCACTAAGGTTGTCTAAGATGCTACCATCATGTTTACTACTTAAAGCACCCACTAATAATGGTTTTCCCTAAATCGCTGTTTAATAAATCTAAAATTCCTGACATGTTGTTTTTATAATTAAGGTTAATACAAATCTGCATTTAAGGTACAAAAAAAGTCCTATATAATTATAAGACTCATTTTTTATGCTTTGGTCACAATTTTAAAAATAACGCTCAAAATTGAAGTTTTAAGAATCAAATGAAATTGTTGTTCTCGCAAAGGCGAGAATCTTTACCCTAATATTGTAATAATCTGTTCAGCTAATTCTGTACCAATTCTACCTTGTGCTTCTACGGTTGCACCACCTGTATGAGGTGTTAAGGATAATGCCGGATTCATTAATAATTGAATCTCTGGTGTTGGTTCTTTTTCAAAAACATCTAAAGCTGCACCAATAACTTTTCTACTTTCTATAGCTTTTACTAGTGCGATTTCGTTTACAACACCACCACGAGCAACGTTTGCAATAATTACACCATCTTTCATTTGGCTAAACTCTTTTTCGTCAATTACGTAGTCTTTTTGTGCTGGCACGTGTAGAGTTAAAAAGTCAGACTGTTTTAAAACGTCTTCTTTAGAAATGGTTTTAATTTCAAAGTTAACTTTTTGTCCATCAAAAAATTCTAATTCTAAATCGGCTTTCTCTAAAAACGGATCAAAAGCAATAACTTTCATTCCGGCACCTAGAGCTACTTTTGCTGTAGCTTGACCAATACGTCCAAAACCTAAAACACCTAATGTTTTACCTTTAAGTTCTATACCTTTAGCATAGGCTTTTTTTAGACTTTTAAATTTAGAATCACCTTCTAATGGCATATCGCGATTAGAGTTATGTAAAAAACGTGCTAAACCATAAAAATGACCAAACACTAATTCTGCTACAGATTGCGATGAAGCTGCAGGTGTATTAATAACGTGCAGTCCTTTAGAGCGCGCATAATCTACATCAATATTATCCATACCAACACCACCACGGCCAATAATTTTTAGGCTAGAACAGTTGTCAATTATATTTTTTCTTACTGTAGTTGCACTTCTTACTAATAAAACGGCAATATCATTTTCATTGATATAGTTTTCTAATTGTTCTTGTGCTACGGTTGTAGTTAAAACCTCATAACCAGCAGCTTTTAATACATCAATACCACTTTGTGAAACTCCGTCGTTTGCTAATACTTTCATGTTAAAAGTTTAAAAGTTTAAAAGACTAAAAGTTGATATCAACTCATTGACTTTAAACACTAAATTAAAATTATTTTATTTTTTATTTAAATAAGCACTAAAATTGCAATTGCCTAAGGTGACTTTGCATTAGGCTTTACTCTCTAATTCGCTCATTACTTCAACTAATGCTTTTACACTATCTAAAGATAATGCGTTGTACATTGATGCTCTGTAGCCACCAACACTTCTATGGCCATTTAAGCCATTAATGCCTGCTTCTTTTACCATAGCTTCAAACGTTTCTTTTAAGTTTTCGTTTTCTAAGGTAAAAGTTGCATTCATATTAGAACGATCTTCTTTTACGGCATACCCTTTAAATAGTGGGTTTAAGTCAATTTCAGAATATATAAAACGTGCTTTCTTTTCGTTTTCTTCTTCAATAGCTTTTATACCTCCTTTGTCTTTTAACCATTGTAAGGTTAACATAGAAACATAAACAGGAAACACAGGTGGTGTATTAAACATACTACCTTTACTTATATGCACTTTATAATCCATCATTGATGGAATTTTACGCGATACTTTACCTAAGATGTCTTCTTTTACGATAACTAGTGTTGTACCAGCCGGACCCATATTTTTTTGAGCACCTGCATAAATTAAATCGAATTTAGAAAAGTCTAGTTGGCGCGAAAAAATATCACTACTCATATCGCATACCATAGGTATTGGTGAGTTAGGGAAACTTTTCATTTGCGTACCAAAAATGGTATTGTTAGACGTGCAATGAAAATAATCGTAATCTTCTGGGATATCGTACCCTTTAGGGATGTAGTTAAAGTTGGCACTTTTAGAAGAACCTACTTCATAAATATCATCGTATATTTTAGCTTCTTTTATGGCTTTATCAGACCAAGTCCCAGTGTTTAAATACCCTGCTCTTTTTTCTAATAAATTTAAAGCAACCATTAAAAACTGCATACTCGCACCACCTTGTAAAAACAATGCTTTGTAGCCTTTACCCTGTAAGCCTAATAACTCAAGAGCCAAAGATCTCGCATTTTCCATAACATCTACAAAGGGTTTGCTACGGTGAGAAATCTCTAATAAAGAAAGGCCTTCGTCAAAGTCTAAAACTGCAGCAGCAGCTTGTTCCATTACTGATTTTGGTAATATGCAAGGTCCTGCACTAAAATTATGCTTTTTCATTTTATCCTGAATTTAGATCAGGATCGAGTAATTTGAACCTGAAGTTAAGTTTTTGAACAGTTACAAAGGTGCTAATTTATTGGTTATTAATTGTTACGAATATGATAATTTTTAACCTATGTTTTTAACAAGAATTCAATAGTGTCTACGTTATCTGCATAATCCCAAAGTTGAGGCTTCTGCGTGTTACCAAACGTAATTTCGTCTGCTAAGAAGCCATTTGCTACAACACATTGTATATTCTCTTTATTAGCAGCAAGCTCTTGTTGCATGGTCTTTTTAGTGTCATAATATTCGTAAAACACAGTGGCAATAGGTGAGGCATAGCTTTTATCTTCTTTAATCATTAAAAAACCATTTTCTAACATATTAAACTCACTCATTAAATATACTGCTTTATTATAATCGTAATTGTTAGCGTATTTAGATTCGTTTATGATAGGATGCCATTTGTAAACAGCTTTAAAAAAGGCTTCAAAATTATAGTCCTTAGGTACAAATAATTTTGAAACACTTCTACAGCCTAAACCATAATATCTAAAGATATCATTAGATAAAGCTTCGAGTTGCTCGGTAGATTCTTGGCCTGTTAATATGGCGACCGAATTTCTGTTTTTTCTAATAATTGAGGGTTTGCCTTTAAAGTAATATTCAAAATAGCGGGCTGTATTATCGCTTCCTGTAGCAATTACAGCATCAAAATTTTCGAGCTTTTGCTCTGTAAATGTAATTTTACCTTTAAATTGAGGAGCAACGGTTTCTAAATACTTCGCTAAAAAAGGGAGTAAGTGTTTATCGTTTGATGATTGCTTAACCAAAACACTATGTCCCGAAATAAGTACAGATAAAAAATCGTGAAAACCAACTAACGGAATATTTCCGGCCATGATTATAGCAACCGTTTTAGGTGCTGTGCTGTTAAAGCTATAGTGACCTACCCATTGATTAATGTTTGTGTCTGTGAGCGCATTAGACCAAGACTCTAAACTAAATTTTAAATTCTTTTCTGTAAACCAACCATTGTATTCTCTGGCTAATTTTAACTGATGTTTAAATCCATCAAAAAACAAATCGTTGGCTTCTATAGCCTCTTTTTTTTCAATATTTTCTGTAGAAAATTGACTTAAAAAAGTACCTAATTTTACAAATGCGTTAATTCTTTGTTGTAATTCCATCTAGTGTTTGGTAATACGCCATTTTGGCTTTATTTTTGCAATTGCAAATTTACATAAAGTAAAAAGAAAAAGAATAAATTACTATGGCAATTATAATCACAGACGAATGTATTAATTGTGGAGCTTGTGAGCCAGAATGTCCTAATACTGCTATTTACGAAGGTGCTGATGATTGGCGTTATGCTGATGGCACAAGTTTAAAAGGTAAAATTGTATTACCTAACGGAAAAGAAGTGGACGCTGAAGAAACACAAGAACCAATTAGTGACGAAGTCTATTACATATCACCAGATAAGTGTACAGAATGTATGGGCTTTCATGAAGAGCCTCAATGTGCAGCAGTTTGTCCTGTAGATTGTTGTGTACCAGATGATAATGTTGTTGAGACCGAAGAGCAATTACTAGGTAAGCAACGTTTTATGCATCCTGAAGATTAAAATATCTCATATTTTTATAACAAAACCCGAAGCATAGCGCTTCGGTTTTTTTTTGTTGTAAAGTATAAACGTTTAGCAGATGTTTCCTACACATGTTTTTGCTTAATTTAATAAAGTAAACATTTTTATCATTTTAATGGATTCAATTTATAATTTTGAATAGTTTTTTACGTTTAATGTAAAATTCATGATAATAAAAAATGAAAAAAATAATACTAATACTATTAACTTTATGGTTTCAAACTGCACTAGTTAATGCGCAGCAATGGGAAACAGATTTTGAGACCGCAAAAGAAATTGCTTTAAAAGAAAATAAAGTAATTCTATTAGTCTTTCAAGGCTCTGACTGGTGTGCACCTTGTATTAAGATGGATAAAGAGATTTGGAGTAAAGACGAATTTATAGCACATGCTAAAGTTAATTATGTAATGCTTAAGGCTGATTTTCCGAGAAGAAAGAAAAATGCATTATCTGAAAGGCAAACAAAATCGAATGTAAAGCTCGCAGAAACTTATAATAAATACGGATACTTTCCTTTTGTTGTAATTATAGATCATAAAGGTGATATTTTAGGTGAAGCCAGTTATAAAAAGACAACAGTTTCATCTTATATTTCAATTTTAGATGCATTTATTAAGTAGTATGAAACACACCACAGCTTTACTTGTTATTTTATGTTCTATAGTTAGTTTTGCACAACAGCCATACAAGCGTACGTTAAAGCTAATGGGAAGTCGTTTTGATATTACTGTTGTTGCTAAAACTCAACAAAAAGGTGATGCTTATATTGATACTGCAGTTGCAGAAATAACTAGGATTGAAAAATTAATTTCATCTTGGGATCCCAATTCTGAAACTTCAAAAATTAATAATAACGCTGGTGTTAAGCCTGTAAAAGTTGCTGCAGAGTTGTTTCATTTAATTGAACGAGCAATACGTATTTCAAAATTAACCGATGGTGCATTTGATATTAGCTATGCATCTATGGATCGTATTTGGAAATTTGATGGTAGTATGACAGTAATGCCATTTGCTAAAGACATAGAGGCATCTGTCTTAAAAGTTGGATTTGATAATATAATACTCAATAAGAAAAACAACACGGTATTTCTTAAATTAAAAGGCATGAAAATTGGCTTTGGCGCAATAGGTAAAGGGTATGCCGCAGATAAAGCTAAAGATTTATTGCAATCTAAAGGTGTTGTTTCGGGTATTATAAATGCCTCAGGAGACATGAATACTTGGGGAAAACAAATTAACGGCGATACTTGGAAAGTTGCCATAACCAATCCTTTAAATAAAAATAAAGTATTTGCATTACTTCCTGTTTTAAATGGTGCTGTAGTTACTTCTGGTAATTATGAAAAATATGTAAATTTTAACGGCATACGGTACGCACATATTATAGATCCTCGTACAGGTTACCCATCTACAGGTATAATTAGTGTTACTGTTTTTGCGCCCAAAGCAGAACTTGCAGATGCCTTAGCAACTTCTGTATTTGTTATGGGTAAAGAAACAGGTTTAGACCGTATTAATCAGTTGCCAAATATAGATTGTATTATAATAGATGATAAAGGCAATATTTTTAAGTCAAATAACATTGTAATAGATAAATTATGATTAGAAAAATTTTAATGACCTTAATACTAGTATGCTTGTTTACAAGTTGTGTGGTTGTAAAGGAATATGAAAAAGTAAATCTTAGCGATCCAGATATGGTACTTGGTACCAAAAAAGCAGATCGCAATGTTACTACAGCACATGCTTACAGAGAAGCTGCTGTTGGTGCTAATGGAGGTAAAACTGGAGGTGGCTGTGGCTGTAATTAATACAAGAAACAAATTGAAAAATATACTATGTATTCTATCTGTGTTTGTTTTAGCAAATACATATGCACAAACGGCTAAAGATTCAACAAAAATCTTTAAAAAACGTGTGCTTGAAACTAAAGAAATAGACTTTCTTACAAGTTATTACACACAGAGTGGTGATAATGCTGCTGTAAGCGGAGGGTTAGGTACAGAAGCATTAACAGACGTAACCGCTACTGTTATTGTTTCGATACCCTTAAATGATGATGATATTTTAACTATAGATGCAGGTGTTTCTGCATATACATCTGCATCTTCTAGTAATGTTGGTGCTTTTGATAGTGGTTTTGCAGACCCTTTTCAGGCGTCATCTGGCGCATCTGGTGGTGATGTTTGGGCAAACTTATCTGGTAGTTATAGCTATAGCTCAGATGACCGTAATAACATCTGGTCTGCCAATGTATCTGTATCTACCGAATATGATTATTTTTCTTTAGGTTTTGGTGGTAGCTATACAAAGCTTTTTAATGAGAAAAACACCGAATTAAGTATAAAAGGAAATGTTTTTTTAGATACATGGAGTACCATTTACCCAACAGAATTGAAACCTTTTGGCGAAGGCGGTAGTGGTATTAACGATCCTATTTTTAGTCAAAATATAATTACAGGAAACACTAATTACGCACCACGTTTTCAGGAGCTTACTGAAAAAGGGCGTAATTCGTATTCTTTAGGTTTAGGATTTTTGCAAATTCTTCATAAAAACGTTCAAGGCTCGTTAGCATTAGATGTTGTGCAACAAAACGGATTATTGTCAACCCCTTTTCAGCGGGTGTATTTTGCTGATGTTGCAGATTCATTTATTGATAATTTTCAGCTTGCAGATGCTATAGAGCGCTTGCCAGATTCTAGATTTAAGGTTGCCCTCGGTGGCCGATTAAACTGGTATCTTAATGAGCGCTTTACAGTACGTACATTTTACCGTTATTATTTTGATGATTGGGGTATTACATCGCACACGGCAAGTATTGAAGTGCCTATAAAAATAGCAGAGAAGTTTACACTCTATCCGTCTTACAGGTTTTATAGCCAAACAGCTGCAGATTATTTTAGACCTTATCAAGAAGCAGTATCTACAGACCAATTTTATACTTCAGATTATGATCTTTCTGAGTATTCTGCCAATCAGTTTGGTTTAGGTGTGAGTTATACAGATATTTTTGCAAAAACACATATCTGGAAATATGGACTTAAAAGTATAGATTTAAGATTTTACAAGTACGATAGGGATACTACTTTTACCTCTAGTATTGTTACTGCAGGCTTTAATTTTGTAATGGATTAATGGTACGTTTTACCTGTTTATAATATTATTTTAGTAAAAGAAAAAGCGCCTAAAACAAATTGTTTTAGACGCTTTTATACGGTTTAATTTTAACCCAAATCTATTCTTGTTTTAAGTCCGATAATTCAAACACTAAATACTGAATAGAGCGTTCTACAGCTTCAGACTGCTCAGGATTGTTTTTGGTATGAAACGACGCGTACAAAACACCACCATTGCCATGTAAAAAAGTATAGGCTAAAGGTTTCTCTTCTGTTTGGCCGTCATAAGCAATAGTACCACTTAACCAAGGGATTACTGTGTCTTCATTATAGCTATCTACAACTTGCCATTGTGGCAAAAACTGATCTATAGTTACGGTATTGTCCGTAATCGCTACACCAAAATTTAAATCTAACCAGGCTAATAAATCATCATTAACTATAGTCGCTTCGGTGCTTAAAGATGTCCCGGTTCTGGTTGGTTCATAAAAATCTATATAATTTTCACCGCCATTAGTAAGATCTTCTAAATATACAAACGCATAATCTGTAGTGTATAAAAGGCCACCATTAGCAACGTAATTGGTAATGTTAGCATTAAATTCGGTTTGGCTTTCGTCTAAGCCACAGTTTAAAAAGATAATATCGTAAGCAGCTAAAGCGTCTGGTGATGCAATTAAATCAGCAAAACTTATATCTGTGTTAGGCGCTAACAATGGGTTAAACGTTCTGTTTACCTCTGCACTATGGTTGTGCGTGTGTGTGTTTGGCCTGCCAAAACTTTCACCATCAATAATATCAAAAAGTGGGGCTTGTGTTATTGGGTTTACCAGGCCAATATCGTAAAGTACCGTTTCTATATTGTCGTAACTGCCAGTAACTACAGCAATATTTGGTAATTCTGTAATTATAATATCTTCTAAATCAAAATCTAAAAGCCCATCAAGGTCAGATAATGTTAAAAATTGAGAAGCAGAAAACAAACCTTTAGAAATGGTAACTTGGTAATCGCCAGCGTCTAAATTGCTTATTAAAAATTCACCTTCACTATTGGTAAGTGTTTCTTTTACAACAACATCGCCTTTGCTAAGTTTTACTTTAGCTTTAGATACAGCATCTTGGCCGTTTGGTGTTAAAAATTTACCAGAGACGCTAAAATCACCAGTTGTGGTTTCTTTTGTGTCTTTAGAGCAAGCAAAAACAAAGCTTAATGCTAGTAGTAATAGTATTGATTTTTTCATAGCGGTTAATTTATACAAGTTATAATTAGTTAATATACAAAATTTTACAATGCTTTTTTATGCCTTTATTATATAACAGCTTGGCTTTTGTTTTTCCTACTTGCATTTTTTTACTCTAAGTTTTTTACTCAAGATGTTTTGCGTTTTATTAATTTAAACAGAAATAATAGTTTTAGTAAACTGCCTAACTAAAAATTTAGTATTATTAGCCTGTTGTATATTTTGATGAAATTCGTCAGTTCGCGTAAATTTTACGATTGTAAATGCGTAAACGTTGTATCGAGTATAGTATTTATTACCAAAAATTAGTTCGTTATGCTATTTTTTATATTTCAAAATCAGGTGAACTGTAGTTTTAAATACCTTTTTAAGCCCAAAATACACAACAGGTTATTATATTAATAAGATCTATTTTAAGTTTATGACATATCAAGATGTTTTTGTGGAGTTCTGGCAACAAGTAAAAGAAAGTATTGCAGCTGGCACATTTGCGAAATTAACTATGGCAAAAACCATAGGAAAACCCGAATTAAAAAATATATTTTTAAGACCAATTTATGCTGAAAACGATTTTATGGTGGTGCTTAAATATAGCTTTAGACTCAGAGAAACTGAAGATATAGAAGAAGAACTTACCTTAGAAGAAGCCTTACCCATTATAAAATCGCATTTAAAAACCCATTTTTTATCTGTGCTATTATTTACCACAACTAAAGATGTTACTTTTAAAGTGAACAAGAAAGGAATGGGCAGTATTACAGAAAACCATCCTACTTTTAAAAATGTAACGCAAGCGTAAGCTACTAAAAATGTGATGATTATTTTTTAAGACTGAGTCTTTAGCCTAGGTTTTTTTACTAAAAATACGTAAAGTTACGTATTGGTATTTTTGTTTATAACGGTTAACTTCGCTTATTGGTGTTGAACTTACTTGTGTGGAGTTTCAGGATAGTGAAATGGAGTTTTATTAGTAAGTTTTATTAATTTTAAAAAAATCTCTAAATGAAAGAAAAATTACGAATATTAATTGAAGATAATACATCACCAAAAGGAAAAGCATTTGACTATTTTATTCAAGTTTTAATTTTTTTGTCTCTTATTGCTTTTACGATAGAAACTTTACCTAATAATTCTGTAAAAACTATTGTTTTTCTAAATGGTTTTGAATTAGTTTGTGTTATAATATTTTCAATAGAATATCTATTAAGAATTTTTGTTTCAAAAAATCCTTTTAAATATATTTTTAGTTTTTATGGTATTATAGATTTGTTGGCAATTTTCCCATTCTATCTTAGAGGTTTATACGATCTAAGAGCTTTAAGAGCTTTCAGGATATTCAGAGTATTTAGAGCCTTAAAACTAATTAGATATAATAGAGCTCTTAACAGATTTCATATTGCAGCTAAAATTGTAAAGGAAGAAATAATTCTTTTTTTTATTATTACATCTATTTTTATTTTTCTAGCATCAGCGGGAATTTACTTTTTTGAAAATGAGGCTCAACCAGATATTTTTACTTCTGTAATACATAGTGGTTGGTGGGCAGTTGTAACGTTAACAACTGTGGGATATGGGGATGTTTATCCTATTACTATGGGCGGTAAAATATTTACTTTTTTTATTTTATTGATTGGTGTTGGTATTGTTACTATTCCAGCAGGTCTAGTTGCAAGTGCTTTGTCAAAAGCTAGAGAAATTGAAGAACATAATAATAAATAAAATACTATGAATATTCTTAATGATGTCGTAAGTGGTGCATCTAGGCAGTTTGGTAGAGAGTTTGGGCGAGCTGGTGCAAACGCAATTTTAAAAGGAGCAAATTCATACACAATTAAAGGGATTAGTGATTATTCAGGCAGAATTAAACCATCTGACAGTTCAATCGTAAAAGCAATCAAAGAAATTCAAAAAATAAAATTTGTTTCAACAAATAAAGCTAATGCTTCAAGATTAATAGAATTAACTGACTTATTGCTAGCTAATTTATCTTTTTATGGCAATGAAACTTTAAACCAATTAACCGACCTCAAAGAACTAATAAATCAATACAATAATAAATTTGACCACGGTTGTTCTTTAATTGTTGATGACTATAAAGATAAGAGCATTGATTATTTAGAAGATAAGAGAAGAGAGTTTATTAATTTAATGGATGAATTTAACAAAGACACAAAACTATTTATTAATAGAAACCTTGAATTAGCTGACAAAAAAAAGAAATCAAAAAAGATAGCAACATTGCTGGCATTTCCGTTATTCGGAAGTTTCGGCATTCATAAATTTTATTTAGGGAAAATAGGTCAAGGTATTTTATATGTAATCTTTTCTTTTTTGCTTATACCTACAATAATATCATTATTTGAATTTATTTTATTTTTAACCATGTCAATAGAAAAGTTTGATACTAAGTTTAATCCTGGCTATAGATATTATAATCAATTTAGAATAATAAATTAAGAACAATAAAACTGTTGGTAACAGCAGCGCTAAGCAATCTTTAATTATAATTAATTTTGGCAAGTATTATAATTAAAAATATACAGAGATTACGGATAATTTTCGATGTCATAAGTAGATACTATAAATAAAAAGTCGCGCATCCTTTTTTATATCAATTATAGTAGCACTTGTTTTGTCTAGTGCTCTAGCAA
>JAOEWO010000013.1 GCA_028383925.1 Winogradskyella sp. | reverse complement strand
TAACAACGGATAAATGGAGAGGATATAGACCGATAGCCAAGTCCTATAATATAACATAAATTGAGAGTTAAACTTTAAAGCACTTCACACAATGATACCTCAAGTGAAATCTTGGATTAGGACAACTTATTCCTGAGTGAGCGATAATAATTTAAATCGATATTTCAATGAGTTTTGTTTTAGAATAAATAGGTCGCAAAGCAAAGCGACAATATTCAATAATCTTATTGTCAAAATGGTACAAGGAAATAAAATCTATCAAAGTGAATTAATAAGTAACTAACTACTGACCACTAGAAAATTATTTACTAAGTGCTAAAATACAGTCTCCTCTAACTTTCCAAAGGGTCTGAAAAGTAAAGGGTACATCATTTTCTTCTATCCAATATTTAAAAAACTGATGGTGTAGTTGTAGTTTAAATACACCAATTTGATTGGGCAGAATATAAGTTTCATACAGTAGCGTGTTGTAAAACTTAAGTGACGCGTTTGTAGATGTAAAATCTAAGATGGTGTCTTTGTGTTTTAAGTAGGTGTGTGCTTCTGGAATAAAACCTAAATTATATTTATTTAAAACAGCACCGACACCATTTGTATTGCTCGCATTCATTCTGTAAATACCAACACACAATAATAATTGCTCAAACTAATTTTCTATTGCCAACTGTTTTAAAAAGGCATGTTTTGTAGAACATGTGCCTTTTTGTTCTTTTAAAACTAAGGTGTAATCGCTTCTATCTGTATTTCTACCATATGGCAGGTTTTTTATAAAAAGACACACGTCTGTAAAAGTGGTGAGATTAAGGTTTAGACATTGATTAGATAAAATACCAGCAGTAGTGAGTTTAAAATTACAGTACTTGTCCATTAATAATAATTTGTTCTACTGGGTTATGTGCAAAAGCATAAGGGATTTCGCTATAATCATTTAGAGGTTTTGTAATTATAAGATTCGCTTTTTTACCTCTAGTAATACTACCGTACATATTACTTATACCCATAGCATAAGCACCATTTATCGTGGCTGCATTTATGGCTTCTTCTGGTGTCATTTTTAATTTTACACAAGCGGCACTTACCACAAAATTCATGTTACCACTTGGTGCAGAACCAGGATTATAGTCTGTAGCAATAGCCAATGGTAAACCAGCATCTATTAATGCCCTAGCTGGTGTGTACGGAATACTTAAAAAATATGAACAACCTGGTAACGCTACAGGTATGGTTTCGGTATGTTTTAAAGCTTCGATATCGGCTTCATTTAATTCTTCTAAATGATCTACGGACAAAGCATTATATTCTGCACCTAAAGCAATTCCACCTAAAATATTAAACTGGTTAACATGTATTTTTGGTCGTAAATTATGCGCTGCACCAGCTTTAAGAATAGCTTCGGTGTCTGCAATACTAAAATAGCCATCTTCGCAAAACACATCTATATAATGGGCAATATTTAATTTTGCAGCTTGTGGTATAAGTTGTTCTGTAATAAGTTTTATATAGTCTTGTTTATTGTCTTTATAAGTTTTAGGAGTAGCATGTGCGGCTAATAGTGTTGGTATAATTTTGGCTAAACTTTCTTGTTTAATGCGTTTAATAACGCGTAGCATTTTTAGTTCGGCTTCAACTGTAAGTCCGTAGCCTGTTTTAATTTCAATAGCACCAGTACCCATGGCTATAAGTTCATTAACACGTTTTATAGATTGTGCATACAAATCAGCTTCAGAGGTTTGTTGTAAAAGTGCTGCAGAATTTAATATACCACCACCTTTATTAGCTATTTCAGCATAAGTAAGTCCGTTTATGCGATCTACAAACTCTGACGTTCTATTACCAGCATAAACGGTGTGTGTATGAGAATCGCACCAAGATGGTAACACAATTTTACCAGTAGCATCAATTGTTGTTTCTGCAGTAATACCATCACAATCTTCCATATCGCCATATTCAATAATGGTATCATTTTCAATATAGAGATACGCATTTTCTAGTATGGGTAAGGTTTTCATGTCTTCACCTTTTACAATGGTGACATTAGACTCATGCACTTGTAGTAATTGTTTTATGTTGGTAATAAGTATAGACATTGTGGTTGGCTTTGTGTAAAGATTGCTATTTTTTTGAACAAAAAAAAATTGATGTGGGGTTATAAACAACAAAACTGCCATTTTAGGATGAAATCTTACCACAAATAGGTTTTCGATAACGTGCTAAAATGACAGTTTGTTTATAAAACTTAAGATCTTTTTTTTATTTTAATGTACCGACCATGTTTTCTGGTTTTACCCATTCGTCATAATCTTCTGCAGTTACATAACCCAAGTTAATTGCTTCTACTTTAAGAGTAGTACCATTTTTGTGCGCCGTATTTGCAATTTCTGCAGCTTTATAATACCCAATTTTAGTATTTAAAGCCGTCACTAACATTAAAGAGTTGTTAAGTAATTGTTTAATTACCTCATGGTTAGGCTCTATACCACTCGCGCAGTTTTCATCAAAACTTACACAAGCATCACCAATTAATTGTGCCGATTGTAACAAGTTTGCAGCCATCATTGGTTTAAACACATTAAGCTCGTAGTGGCCTTGTGTACCGCCAACAGTAACAGCAACATCGTTACCCATAACTTGTGCACAAACCATGGTTAAAGCTTCGCATTGCGTTGGGTTAACTTTACCTGGCATAATAGAACTACCTGGCTCATTTGCCGGTATTATGATTTCTCCAATACCAGAGCGTGGACCAGAGGCCATCATTCTAATATCATTTGCTATTTTATTTAAAGACACCGCCAATTGTTTTAAAGCGCCATGCGTTTCTACAATAGCATCATGTGCTGCTAAAGCTTCAAATTTATTCTCAGCCGTTATAAATGGTAAGCCTGTAAATTCGGCAATATATTTAGCGACTAAAACGTCGTAACCCTCTGGTGTGTTAAGACCAGTACCAACAGCAGTACCACCTAAAGCCAACTGACTTAAATGTGCTAATGTATTTTCTAAAGCCTTTAAACCAAAATCTAATTGTGCTACATAACCCGAAAATTCCTGACCTAAAGTCAACGGTGTGGCATCCATTAAATGCGTACGCCCAATTTTCACTACATTTTTAAATGTAATAGCTTTGTCATGTAACGTATTACGTAATTGCGTAACGCCAGGTATGGTGTTTTCTACAATTTTCTTGTAACCTGCAATGTGCATGCCTGTAGGAAATGTATCGTTAGATGATTGCGATTTGTTTACATCATCGTTAGGTTGAATCGTTTTTTCGCCCTCACCTATAACACGACCTACAATTTGGTGCGCTCTATTGGCAACTACCTCGTTAACATTCATGTTACTTTGCGTACCAGAACCTGTTTGCCAAATCACTAACGGAAACTGATCGTTGTGTTTATTATCTAAAATTTCATCGCAAACGGTAGCAATTAAATCGCGTTTTTCTTTAGTTAAAACCTCTAAATCACAGTTAGTGTAAGCAGCAGCTTTTTTTAAGTAAGCAAAACCGTGTACTATCTCTAAAGGCATAGAAGCAGGTGCGCCAATTTTAAAATTATTGCGCGAGCGTTCTGTTTGTGCTCCCCAAAGTTTATCTGCAGGCACTTTTACCTCGCCCATGGTATCTTTTTCTATTCTGTAACTCATAGTTTTATGTTTTTTTAAAGCTTCGCAAATTTACAGATTTTGTAGTTTATTTTGTGGAGTTCTTGGGCTTTTATTTATTGGGTTTGAAGTGTTGGTTGTTAATAAGTTGTAGTGAGTTCAGTTGGTTTAAGTGTTGGTGTTTTCAGTTTTAAAAAGTAACTTTGGTTTAGCTAAATCTTAAAATAGTAGTTCTTAAAATGAAAAACTTATACATTCTACTACTCTTAGCATTTACCATTAGTTGCAATACCAAAAGACCAGAACCAAATTTTTATAAAAATGGTTATACAGGCGAGATTTTAAATAAATCAGATTTTGAAGATTACAGGCTCTCAATTTACACGAAGTATTTAGACTCTGTTTCAAAACCAAAAATTTCATTCAATTTTTACAAAATATAAAAATCTTCAGATTCTATTATTCAAAATTTTAAATATGATATTAGAATAGGAGATGCGTATATTGTTCGTTCTAAAACCTACGAAAAAATAGGAATGCAAATTCAACAAGAAATTTTCACCTCAATAGATGGAGAAAAAATTAGTGTTGGTGGTAACCAAAGTAAACCAACATTAATTAATTTATGGTTTATTCAGTGTCCTGGTTGTATTGCAGAAATGCCTGCACTCAATAGGCTTAAAGAAAAATATGAAGATAAGGTAAACTTTGTGTCGTTAACGTTTGAGCAAGAAGATGACGTTAGAAAATTCTTAAAAAAGCGAAAATTTAATTTTACACCTATTGTAAATGTTCAAGATTTTATAGATAAGATTGGCTCTTATCCGTATCCTGAAAATATTTTTGTTGATAAAAACGGTTATATAACACACATTGAAGGACCATTACCAAGTCATTTAGATATGGATGTTGACACTGTTATTGAATATTTTGAGGATATATTAAAGAAAATACTCTAAACAGTACATGTTATAGTCTAAAGATTTCTAAGAAATTTTGTATTTTAAAAAGGTCATTACACCAATTTACTTGCTTTATTGAGCAGCAAAGCAGTATCTCTTAAATTTCAGTATTCTAATTAATAAAACTATTTTAGCTTAGTCTTTAGTTAAAAAAAGAAAATTAAAATAGCTGTATATGGATCAGAATCAAAAAATTATCAATAAGCTTATTGAAAAATTAGAAGATCTTTATAAAAAGCAATCTAGCGTAACCTCAGAGATGAATGCGCTTAAAACCGAATTATATAAGCTGCAATCTGGTACCACAGAGGCAGAGCCTCTAATTACAAAACCAATACCACCAAAATCACAAAAAGAAGGGCTTACTGTAGACCCTGTAAAACCTACAGATCCAAAAGAAGTGGTAGAGGTACCCATACTTGAAACAAAAGAAACTGTAGAAGATGTGTCATCTGTAGATTTTAGTGCAAAACAAGAAATAGAGCGTTTAAAAACTAAGTATACTACACCACAATCTAAATCTAGTCTGGAGAAATTTATTGGTGAAAATATACTGAACAAAATTGGTATTGTTATTACTATTATTGGTGTGGCTATTGGTGCAAAATATTCTATTGAAAATGAATTAATAAGTCCATTAACACGAATAATTTTAGGCTATATAACCGCTATTGGTTTACTCGGTTTTGGTATAAAATTGAAGCAGAAATACGAAGCCTATAGTGCTGTTTTGGTGAGTGGTGCTATTGTAATTTTGTACTTTATTACCTTCTTTGCGTATAGTTTTTACGGGTTAATAAGTCAGACTATAGCATTTGCACTTATGGTACTATTTACAGCATTTACAATAGTTGCAGCTATAAGTTACAATAGGCAAGTTATAGCGCATATTGGTTTGGTAGGTGCGTATGCGGTACCTTTTTTGTTGAGTGATGGCTCAGGTCGTATTGAGATTATGTTTAGTTACATGGCTATTATTAATACTGGTATTTTAATTATTGCATTCAAAAAATACTGGAAATCATTATACTATGCAGCTTTTGTGTTTACATGGCTTATTTACTCTTCGTGGTATATATCTGATTATAGTTTTGAGACCCAATTTACTTTGGGCTTAACTTTTCTGTTTGTCTTTTTTATGATCTTTTATATCACATTTTTGGCCTACAAAATGCTAAAAAAAGAAGTATTTGCAACGCCCGATGTGGCGCTGTTGCTTTTTAATTCGTTTCTGTTTTATGGGTATGGTTATCTTATTTTAGACGATCATGAAACCGGCTCGCAACTTTTGGGTGTGTTTACATTATTTAATGCTATTATTCACTTTATAGTGAGTGTGTTGTTTTACAAGAACAATCTTGGTGATAAAAAGCTATTTTATTTGGCATCAGCAATGGTGTTAGTGTTTATTACCATTACAATACCTGTGCAATTAGATGGTAATTGGGTGACCTTATTATGGGTAACAGAAGCGGCTTTACTATTTTGGTTGGGCAGAACAAAAGCAATTGCAGTTTATGAGAAATTAGCCTATCCATTAATGCTTTTAGCATTTTTAAGCTTGCTTCAAGATTGGTCTAAAAATTACAATATGTATTTTCCGAGTCATAAGGATAGCACTATTATGTCTATTTTTAATAGTGCATTTTTAACTTCTTTATTATTTATAATTGGTTTTGGTGTCATCTATTGGGTGCACAAAAAAAAGGATTTTGTGTCTGCATTAAAGCCAGAATCTAAATTAGCACAACTTGTTTCTTATGCCATACCTGCGGTATTAGTGTTTAGCTTGTATTACGCGTTTAGACTAGAAATAGAACTGTATTTTAATCAGTTGTTTCATAACTCGGCAGTAGAAAGAAATACCGATTCTAACTTTAAAAACCTGATTAAAAATTACGATTTAAGAGACTTTAAAGCAGTTTGGGTGATTAACTATTCGTTAGCGTTTATGTCTGCATTAACCTTACTTAATTTTAAATACATTAAAAGTAAAGTGCTCCAAAAAATAGCCATTGCGTTAACGGTAATTACCATATTGGTATTTTTAACACAAGGGTTATTGGTGTTAAGTGATTTAAGAGAGAGCTACTTAAACCCATCAGTAAATTTTGTAGAAGGACCGTTTTATTTATGGTTTCGCTACGTGTCGTTCTTATTTTTAGCCTTGGCTTTATATACTTGTTATAGATTTATAAAACACGACGGCATTACAAAACACTATAAAATAGCATACGATATTATTTTGCATGTCTCTATATTATGGACCCTAAGTAGCGAGCTTATACATTGGATGTCGCTTTACCAATCGCAACAATCCTATAAGTTAGGTTTAAGCATACTTTGGGGAGTATATTCATTCTTATTAATTGCTTTTGGTATTTGGAAAAACAAAGTGTATCTCCGTATTGGTGGTATGGCATTGTTTGGTATTACACTTATTAAACTGTTCTTTTATGATATTTCGCATCTTAATACCATATCTAAAACTATTGTATTTGTTTCACTTGGTGTACTGCTTTTAATTATTTCGTTTTTATATAACAAATACAAAACCCAAATAACAGATGATGTTAACAACTAGATTATCTATAGCCTTTTTTATGGGTTTTAGCACCTTTTGTTCTGCACAAATAGACCGTTATACTTATAAAAGTGAACTAAACGGTGTAACTAACACATGGCACAAAATTATAGTACCAAATACGGTGTTTGGTAAGGTGAAATCAGACTTTTCTGATATTAGAATTTATGGTATTACACCAAAAAATGATACCATAGAAGCACCATATGTTTTTAATATTTTATCTGAAAAATTAATAAATACCAAAATCGCATTCAATATTATAAACACAACTAAAAGTGAAAAGGGCACTTATTTTACGTTGCAATTAGATACAGAAGGCTCAATTAATGAAATAAACTTAAATTTCGCAATTCAAAATTTTGATTGGAAGTTAGATCTTGAAGGCAGCCAGAATCAGCAAGATTGGTTTACAGTGTTAGAAGATTATAGAATACTTTCAATAAAAAACACAACAACCGATTTTAAATTTACAAAGCTTGTTTTTAATGATGCAAAGTACCGTTTTTTTAGAGTTTTAATTAAAGATGAATCTGATCCCAAATTTAGTTCTGTACAACTTTTAAGCCGAAGTATAATAGCTGGTAATGGTGTTGATTATAGTATTAAATCTAGTGCCATTAGTGAAGATAAAAACAACAGACAAACGGTTATTAATTTAGAATTGAATGACGCGGTGCCTTTAAGTCATTTAGGTATGTCCGTTAGCCAAACGTTTGATTATTACAGACCTTTAAAAATTGAATATAGAAGTGATAGTACACAAACAGAGAAAGGGGTGCGCTATCAGTACAAAACAATTGCTAATAGTGTTTTAAATTCTCTTGAAGCAAATAGTTTTAAGTTATTTAATACCATCGCAAAACATTTAAGAGTCACAGTTTTTAATGGTGACAACCAGCCTCTAACTATAACTGGTTTTAATGTAAAAGGTTATGAGCACCAATTAACAGCCAGATTTACAAAAAATGCTGATTATATATTGGTCTATGGTAATGAATTAGACAGACAGCCAAGTTATGATATTAAGAAGTTTGTAACTAAAATACCTAAAGAATTAACAGCTTTAACGGTTAAAAAGGAAATAGAAATAACCAAAACTAAGGTGCGGAAAATAGCACCACTTTTTGAAAATGATTTTTGGCTTTGGGGAATTATAGGTGTTGTAATTTTGGTGTTAGGCGGTTTTACGCTGAAGATGCTTAAGAAAGCTTAAAACGTTATTTACAATACAATTTTGCCGTCTACCATGGTGAGTTTTCGGTCTGCCATATTCGCTAATTCTTGGTTGTGTGTTACAACAACAAAAGTTTGTTTAAATTCATCTCTTAGTTTAAAAAACAGGTTGTGGAGTTGCTCTGCAGATTCGCTATCTAAATTTCCTGAGGGTTCATCTGCAAAAATAATATTGGGTTGGTTTATTAAAGCTCTTGCAACAGCGACACGTTGTTGCTCGCCACCAGACATGCTATTTGGTTTATGATGCATACGATCGTTTAAACCTAAGTAATCTAATAGGTCTTTTGCACGTTTTTCGGCCTCTTGCTTTGGTGTATTATTTATAAAAGCAGGAATACAAACATTTTCTAAAGCCGTAAACTCAGGTAACAATTGATGAAACTGAAAAATAAAACCAATATGCTTATTTCTAAATTTAGCTAAAGCCTTATCATTTAGAGATTTTATAGATTGGTCGTTAATAATAAGTTCAGTGTCTGAAGTATAATCGGGTTTGTCTAAGGTGCCTAAAATTTGTAATAAAGTTGTTTTACCTGCTCCTGAAGCACCAACAATAGAGATAACTTCACTTTCTGAAATAGTAACATTAACGCCTTTTAAGACTTTAAGGTCTTTATACGCTTTTTGAATATTTTTTGCTAAAATTATTGTTTTACTCATACAAGCGTGAAAATAATAATTAATGCATTAATCTACACCATTACGATGCAGAATTGTTGCCTTTAAATATAGATTTAATACCATTAAAATCTATAAAATATTGTAAACGTAATGAAAATGTATGTTGTACAGGTTGGTTAAAAAGTAGGTCTAAACTTTCATTAAAATTGTCTTCTACATTTATATCATTACTAAACAGTTGGTTGCGGTATAAAAACGTTAAAAAACTACCTTGTACAAATTGCCAAGAATAACTAAGGTCTATATTCCAGGTACTAAAGTTAATATTAGGATTGTTACTAATAGTATCTACTGTATAACCAGAATCTGTCGTTAAACGGCCATTATCTAAAAGTGTAAATAGGTTGTTATCGTAGGTAACAGTGTCCCAGTAATGTCTAAAACTTAGTGCTAAAGCATGAAATGGATTAAAATTATAATTACCGGAAAGCGTGTTGGTAAAACGTTGTCTGTTACGTTCGCCAAATATTGGTTCATCATTTTCAAATGTTGCGTAACCTCTGTCACCGTTTCTAAAATCGAAGTCTAAACCATACGTAAGTAAAAGTTTATCGCTAACTCGTACGCGTGGTGAAATTTCAAAATTATAGGTAAAAAGATCTCTTCCGTCTTCAAAAAGCGAACCAATATTAGCTCTTACGTCTAAAGCAAAAATACGGTTGTAATTAGACGAAAACCAACCTCCTGTACTTACAAAGTTTTCGTAAATAAATGCTCTACCGTCTCTAGATTCAAAAAAATCGTATTGCTCACCAGGTTCAATATTTAGTCTTAAACCGTAGGCGTCTAATTTTTTTGTTGTTGCTCTATAGCCACCACCAAAATTGAGTTGAGAAAACACATTAGGATTTACCAATCTGCGGTAGTTTAAGAATGCATTAATTCTGTAGCTATTTAGTTTTCCGCTAGGTTCAAACGTTTCATAAGAAATGTCTGTGCCAAAATCGTTTCGGTTATTTCTAAGGTTAAGACCTATATCGTTAATATCGTATTTAGTGTCTGCAAACCTATGGTCGAAGCTGTATCGTAAATTACCATGTACTTTTCCAACAAACAGAAAACTACTAAAACCAGTTTCTAAATCTAAGTTTTGGTCATTTACATTACTCATTCTAAGTTCTGTGTCTATTCTGTAGGTGTTTCTTTTATTAACTAAATTAGCAACTAGGGCAGTAGCATTAGCATCTCTAAAGCTGCCTTCTCTAGTTACGTTTGTGTTTATTAAACTTACTGCAGAGTTGCCATTAAATTGCTGATCTACCACTAAAATATTATAGTTGGTAAAGGGCTCTACAACTTCGCTTCGTTTTTCGCCAGTTTCGGTATTTGTAATTGTAGCTTGTGTTTTTTCTGTTATGGCGTTAAAAAAACCAATCCCTAAACCTTCTTTTGTTCTTCCAGAAACTTTAACGGCATTAAGTACTTTAACTTCATTTGGTACGTTGGCTTCTTCGTTTTCTTCTAGTTCTAATTGCCCGCTTGGTCCATTACCAATACGTCTAGAAAAGAATAAACCACCTTTAGAAAACAAATCGACACCCTCAGTAAAAAATTGTCGCTGTTCAGAAAAAGTTTGCTCAAAAGGGCCTAAGTTTAATACAACATTATCAAAACCAGCTTGGCTAAAATCGGGTACTAAAGTCGCATCTAACGTAAAGTTGTCTGTAATGCCATATTTTACATCCATACCAAAGGTGAGGTCTGTATCTGTTTTGCCATCAAAATTATTTACAATACCAGTAGAAAACGGATAAAGATTTAATCTTACGGGTGGTTTTATACCATCAAGACCTTTGAGTTCGCCATGGTAAAGCCCAATGTTTCCTTGTGTTGGGTCTATCGGATTCCAACTATAATTTGCACGTTCGCGTCTAAACTGTCTATGAAGCTGTAAACCCCAAGTTGGTTGCTCTTGGTCTTCAAAACGTAGTGTTCTGTATGGTATTTCCATTTCTACAACCCAACCGTCATCTACAATTTTTACAGAACTTTGCCAAACAGCATTCCAACTAAAATCTTCGCCAATACTCGGATTTGTAATTGCATCTGCTTGTTGACCAGAGCTAAATACAATAAAATTAGTATCGTTTTGCGAATCGTTATTTGGGTTAAGCACCACTAAGAAAAAGTCTGATTGGCCAAAATTATCACGAGACGTTAACTGTTTCATTATTTTGGAAGGATCATCGTATAAATGTGCACCTATATATATAGCATTATCATCGTAAGTTATTTTTACTTCTGTACGTTGACTTTTAACTCTTAAATTACCTATTTCTGGTTGAAACTGAACAAAATCAGTGGCTATTTCTGCATTTTGCCAAATGGCCTCGTTTAAAATACCATCTATTTTTGGTGCTTTAGTTGTGCGCACAATGTTAAGTGTTTTTTTATCTTGTGCAGAAGATGTAGAAATGATAGTAAAGCAAGCGAATAAGAGAAACAGAGAACGAGGGTTCATAATTAAAATAAATAGTTTAGTCTTAAAGCGTAACGTGTAATTATTTTGCGGTTGTTACACATTTTAGCATTGCAAATCTACGTTGTCGGGTTAAGGAAAGCTCCTAATTAAACGTTAAAATGAATGGGTAATGATAGGTGAGAGTAACATATGTGTAACAACTTTTAATTTCGGAATACTTATTGTTTACAGTATGTTATATTAATATATAAACTAAAAATGAAAAAATACCATAAACTACTATTAGGTTTACTCTTTGATGCCGCGGGCTTTGTATCTTTTATTATACCTGGTATTGGCGAATTCTCTGATATTATTTGGGCACCAATATCTGCTTGGTTAATGACCAAGTTATATAAAGGAAAAACAGGTAAAATTGCAGCTGTTGTATCTCTTGTAGAAGAGGCGTTACCTTTTGCAGACGTTATACCAACTTTTACAGTAATGTGTTTTTATACTTACGTTTTTAAGACTACAACTGTTTTAAAACAAGACTAAATTACATTGTTTTTCTAATGGCTATAAAAACAAAAATCATAACAGAATAGCTTATAAAAAATGGAATAATATATGCTTTTAAACCAGATACAAGCATAACCGCTATAATTAGTAATTGAAAACCTAAACCAAAAGTTGAAATAGCTGTCATTAACCATTTTGGAAACACTTTGCCATGAGATGCATTTTGGTCTAAATAATAGATGGTCTTATCAAAGCCACCATAAAGCAGTTTGTAAAGCTTGAAGAGTATATTAACATTCTTTTGCTTTTCGCCTTTTAAGGCTATGGGTGTGGTGTCTTCAAAAATACGGCTTGTGGTATCACCATTAAACTGATTTCTTAAAATTACATAATAGTAATTGTACAATGTACCTTGTAATTGTATGCCAGCAAAAGCTACAATGGTCCATAGTATATTAGAATCTGTGATATACCAAATAGCTAATAATATAATAGCGTTTAATATAATATCTGATACAGAATCTAGATAACGGCCTGTGTAAGACGGTGTGTTTTTTATACGAGCCAATTCACCATCAGCCGCATCTAAAATAGATTTAAGAATAAGAAAAAAACCGGCTAACCAGTAATGGCCTAATAAAATACAAATAACACCAATTAAACCCGAAATTATAAAACCTATTGTAACATGTACAGGTGTAAATTTAGTGTCTTTTAATGCGTTAGAAATAACTCTTGCTACTGGTCTTCCGTAATCTGAAAGATCAATAAATTTATGCGCTTTGGGTAATTTTGACATGTAAGTTTGTCGTCGTAATAAGTGGTTTAGGAATATACCTTAATATTCAAAATCAGTTTTATGTAATTTTACATATGCTATGGTTAATGCTACAATATCTTCTTTAGAGTTTACTAAATCTAACTCTAGGTTAGACCATAATTCTAAATCGTTTAGTTGTAGTTTTTCCATAAACTGCCTGCGCACAATAATATCTTTTGGCACAGGCAATTCAGGAAATATTTTTAAAGCTTTTTCTATAACTGTAGCAGTTTCATTTGCATTAACAGCAATGAATGCTTGCAATACTTCGTGCGAGAATTCGCCAGAGGTATTATAGAAAAAACCATAGAGACCGTCATTGTTTATTTCACTTTCAAAAATATCTATAAAAACAAATGTTTTTTCTGCTTCCGATAGATTTTGAAACGTTTTATTTTTATCTGCTTTGTTCCAAACAACTGTGCCAACAAGTTCTATAATGTCGGTGTCTTTTGTTTGGTTTAAAGAGAAGTCAATTTCGGTCATGTTTTACTTTACTAAATTTTGAATTTGCAAATATACGTTAATATATGATGTAACTATCTTAGTTAGAAACTGTATAATTAAATACCACTTCTACATCTGTTTCTCCGCCAGCATTATCAATAATACCGTCACTAACACCATCAGCTCCTTTATTTGGCTCGTGTCTTAAAGTTACTATTGCGACATTATCTGTACCAGCAATACCAGAGTTAAAAACAAAGTCTACACCAATTGGGTTGCCGTCTGCGTCTAAATCATTATAAGTTATTGTGCTGTTAGAGCTTCCTGTTAGTGCATAAAATACTTGGTGCTCATCAGCTTCTTCTATAACTTCTAGTGTAATATCTTCTGCAGGTGTCTCTAATTCGTTTAAAAATTGAACACTACCAGAATATTGCGTAGAAGCTAAAACAGTACCCATAATGGTAACTACAGGTGCATCGGGACCGTCACCATCTAAGTCTTGACTTTGCATAACTACAGAAGCACCACCTGCAACAGGCGATAAAACAAAACGAACGGTTGTTATAACTTCTTCTTCGTTAACAGCAGTAGGTGAGTCATCATCTGAACACGATGAGAAAGAAATGGCTAAAATGGCTATAATTAAAAGTGATTTAATATTTTTCATAATGTGTTTTAAATTAAAAATTAATAATTGAGTTGTAATTGTAACATAACATTGCGTCCCAAATCATCCGAAAAAAAACGAAGTCTATTTAGGTACGCTCTGTAAGTTGTGTTAAAAATATTTGTAAAGCTAAGCGCTATATTCATATTCATTTTTTTAGATAAATCAAAAGACATATCTGAGTAAAAGTGTAATAGGTGATATGCAGGTGGTGGTGTGCTAATATCTACAATAACGTTTTGGTTGGTTGTTGCTATAAAGGCTTCAAAATTAGTATTAGGAAACTCTGTTTGCTCTAAAACCCATTCGCTTTTTAGCGTTAGGTTTAGCGCATTCCACTCTGGTTTAGAATACGTAATACTATTTAAAGTATTAATAGCAGGCATATCTATAAGTGGTCTATTACGACTTAAATCGTAACCTCTAATAAATGAAGACGTATTGGCAAGTGCTAAATTGTCTGTTATATTATAGTTTACAGTTAGGTCTATACCATATAATTCGGCGTTGGTTTGTCTGTAATTCCATACCGGAAAAGCACCACGTATGGTTTGCTCTATACCAAAAGGTTCTAAATATATAAAATCATTAATACGATTATAAAAGCCTTCAACTGTTGCATTAAAATTTAAAGAATTAAATATGTAGGTTAAACCAACACGGTTAGATAGTTCTTGTTTTAATCTTAGTTCTCCAAGTTCAATTCGTGCAGCAGAGTGGTGTAGGCCATCACTAAATAACTCTGACGGGTTTGGTGGTCTTCGTGATAGACTATAATTAAACCGTATGGTGTTTTTGTCATTAAACTCAAATTTTACACCAGATGCAGCAGATATATTATGAAAATTAAACACAGGGTTTGTTAGTAACTGCGTTCCTAAATCTTCAATTACAATATCACCAAAATCTACATCATAACCGCGTTCTTCCCAACGGCTAGTTCTGTAAAACTTTTTTGCATCAATTTTATTAAAATCGTACCGAATACCAGCATCTACGCTTGTAGTTTCATTAATACGCCAATCTACGGTTAGGTAGGTGCCAAAATCATACTTGTTATAATCTGGTATGAGTCGTCTTACACCAGTTTCAGGATTTGCAAAATTATCTTGAAACCTACCCATTAGTCCAAATTTAAATTTAAAGTCTGTTTCAGAGTCTAAAATAACATCTGTGCTAAGTGTATGCGTTTGTAAGTTAAGATCTAAAGCAGCCTTATCTCTATCATCACCAACGCGTACATCAAACTCAAAACGTTGATTGTTTTGATAATCGTACTGTACACTAAACTTACCAAAACTTTGAAACCTTTTGTAATATTTCAATTTTGCTAATTGATGTGTTACATCTTGCTTTGGCGAATTAATAGTGTAACTAAAGTCTTCTGCGACTAAAGGTTCTTGACTATTAATAGCCGTTACCAAATCTGCGATATTACCAATGTGCGCTGCTCTTAAGATACCAATTTCATTATTTAAATAACTATAGAATACCTCAAAACCAGATTCGAAACTATTATAGCCAGCATTAACAGAAAAGGCCTTAGTAACCGATCCTGTATTTGTTAAATAATAATTAGGTGCTTTAAAATCACCTTGCTTTTTATAAGTTCCTTGCCCTTTTACAAACCATCCGTTTCTATAGGTTTTACTTAAGTTATAACTTACAGAAAAGCCTCGACCATTTGTTTGTCCCGATAAAATAGTACTTCCGTAAAGAGAGTCTGCTAAAACAACACGAGAAGGATTAATAACTATAACACCACCAATAGCATCACCTCCATAAGCCAAGGCACCTGCACCTTTTATTACAGAGATTCTACCCGCAGAATTTATATCTATGTTAGGAGCATGTTCTATTCCCCATTCTTGATCTTGTTGGCGCACACCATTATTTACAATTAAAAGACGACTACTGTGCATGCCATTTATTACCGGTTTTACAATAGTATTACCTGTATTTATTGACGATACGCCACTTACTTCCTTTAAAGCATCACCAAGATTTAAGGCACTATATTTTTTTAGTGTCTTTTCGCTTATGGAGGTTTCTTGAGCTGTTACGGTTTCTTTTCGAGATGTAGAACTTGTAATAGAGATTTCGTTTAATTCTTCGACATGGTGCTCTAGTCGTATTACCTTAAACGTAGCTCCTTTAATTGTAATACGAATTGTTTTAGTTTCGCATGCAATATGAGAAATTACTAACTCTAACTCTTGAGTACAAAGGCTTTCAATTTTGAATTTTCCTTGACTATCAGAAGTTATGTAACGGTTCTGTACTTTTATATATATTGAAGCTTGTGCAATAGGTTCACCATCATGAAAATCTTTAAGTTCTCCCAATAGTGTGTATGAACAATCTTGGCTATAGCTTAATCCTACGGTGAGTAGAGCTACAACTAGTAATAGTTGTTTCATTCATCTTTTTAATTAATTTAAATAAGTAAACTGAGTATTACATTAAAGATGGTGGTCCACGAAGAAAAGCGGTTAGAGGTTGTGCGTTTTTAACAGTTTGTTCTAAAGTTGCTACTGTTTTATAAGACGTTGTAATATGGGTTTTAAAAACCGATTGCACTTCAAAAAACAAAGAATTTGTGAGTTTAAACTTGTAGAAATCACAATCAAAATCAGAGGCGTGAAGGTGCGTATTAGATTCACCCAAACATACTTGGTGCTCATGGTGGGTAAAGGCATGAGTTAGTTTTAATACAGAAGGAAACAGCACAACTAGTGTAAGCATTAATGCTAATGCTTTAAATAGAGATGTTATAACTGTTTTTATATTCAATCTAAAAAACGTTTTAAGCCGAAGCGTCTTAGCATTTTCTTCTCAAATTCCCAGAAAAATTTAAACTGGCCAAAGAGCCATCCAAAGCTTACTAATAGTATTTGGTAGAAAATTAGTCCAATGATAATAAATAAAATCCAATAGATAATTGGGTTTAAGTTTTCTTTAGTAATTCCAATAAATTTAATAATTGGTCTACCGACAAAGAGCGAAGACGAACCTGTCATGGCAAATACCATAAAAACTCTAATCATTTCCCACTTGTAATCTAAGATCCATTTTTTTTCTAATTTTTTAAATAGAAAGAGAATCAACTTTAAAATTAAAAAGAAAATAAGAGCAGCAGCGGCTATAGTTAAGATTAAACTGTAGGTTTTAGTAAGGGCATTGGCGATTTTAAAAGCTGAGTACCCTAAGATGAGGATACCAAAAAAGGGAAATAACAACTGCCAATTGTGTTGAATCTCCCAAATTTTTTTAAAGTTTTTCATAGCAGGCTAAAAGTGCTGCAAATTTACATTAAATTCTAGGAACGAATGCAGTGAGACGTTGCTTATATTTTATCTGAAAGTATAAAAAGTAATTATACAATAGGTAGTTTACTTCGTAGCCGTAGTCTGTGTTAACATCATAATCTACACGCAGTTCATATAATTGAGGGTCGTAAGTGTGTGGTTGTAGATTACGCTGATTCCATGATTGTACTAACAATGTGTTTCTAGTTTCTAAAAATTCTTGAGAATGAAACCCTCTAGGTCTAGCAGAACCGTATAACCATGCATTAAAGCCTGGTTCTATAATTAAAATTTCGTAGTCAGTTTCGTCACTACTAATGCTAACGGTATCACTTTGTATAAGTTCGTTTTCGTTACCGTTATTAATTGTTTGATTGGCTTGGTAAGATTTACAACTGGCCAACATAGAAATACCAATAATAAAAGGGATAATTTTTTTCATAACATTTAAATATATTAAAAATTTGACAGAGCTAAATAGAATTTATTTTCATTTAACACTACAAAGCAATCGTTTTTTAAAAACGTACCCAAGCTATAATACGTTAGCGCCATGTTTGGTTGAGTAAACACCACTTTTAAATTAGTAAAATAAAAAAAGGCTTACCATTACAGTAAACCTTTTTAAGTGTTGAGATAGCAAATTTGTTACTTAACTGTTAAGCATTACAGGCATAACAAGCATAGTCACGTGCTCGCCTTCATCTAAACCGTCTATAGGTGTTAAAATACCTGCTCTGTTTGGTAAACTCATTTCTAGTTGTACGTTGTCTGAGTTTAAATTATTAATCATTTCAGTTAAGAAACGAGAATTGAAGCCAATTTGCATATCGTCACCTTGATAATCACAAGTTAGACGCTCTTCGGCTTTGTTACTGTAATCTATGTCTTCTGCAGATATATTTAATTCTGCACCAGCTATTTTTAAACGTATTTGATGTGTTGTTTTATTTGAAAAAATACTAACACGTCTCACAGAGTTTAAAAACTGTGTTCTGTCTATAACTAACTTGTTTGGGTTTTCTTTTGGGATAACCGCTTCGTAGTTAGGGTATTTTCCGTCTATTAAACGACAAATTAATACTGAATTTTCAAATGTAAACTTAGCATTAGATTCATTGTATTCTACTAAAACATCATTATCACTACCTGCTAAAATTCCCTTTAATAGATTTAAAGGTTTCTTAGGCATAATAAACTCAGCTGTTTGTGTAGCGCTTACATCATTTCTTGTATATTTTACAAGTTTGTGTGCATCTGTAGCAACAAATGTTAAGTTGTCTTGAGAAAATTGAAAGAAAACACCACTCATTACAGGTCTTAAATCATCATTACCAGCTGCAAATATTGTTTTGCTAATTGCAGTTGCTAAAATATCACCCATTATGGTTGTTGTGCTAGCATCTTCTATTGATACAGCGTTAGGAAACTCAGCACCATCTGCATAAGCCAAGGCATATTTACCATGGTTAGAGCTGATTTCTACAGTGCTATTTTCTTCTACAACAAAGGTTAATGGTTGCTCAGGAAACGTTTTTAGCGTATCTAATAATAAACGTGCAGGTAGAGCAATACTTCCTTCAGTGTCACTCTCTACATCAATAGTAGAAGACATTGTTGTTTCTAAATCACTAGCCGAAATCGTTAATTGGGATTGGCTAAGCTCAAATAAGAAATTGTCTAAAATAGGAAGTGTATTACTATTATTAATAACACCACCTAATACCTGAAGTTGTTTGAGTAAATAAGTACTTGAAACTATAAATTTCATACTAAATATGTAAGGTTTTATTCTTTAAATTCTAAATACAAATATATCTTAATCGAAGGGTTTTAGAAAACAAACTTATTAACATTTGTTACTATAAATTCACATTACTTTTAATAAATAAGAAAGTTTTTTGTTAGGTGTATTTGCGTTTCCTCAAATAGTTGAAAATGAAACCAAATACAGCTAAAAGTACTAATGGGAGTACCAAGTTAATAATCTGCCATTTACTCTTTTCGTCTTTAATTTTATTAGCATCTAAGAAGGCTATGCTAATTTCTTTTGCTCTAATGTTTATAAGTCCGGTGTCATCTAAAAGGTAATTAACCGTGTTAAGTAAAAATTCTTTATTTCCAAAGGCTTTACCGGTAAGTTGGTCAAAACCTAATTCTTGTGGTCTGTTTCTAATGACTTCATTTTTAATAATATCACCATCAGAGATGACCACCATTTTTGTAGCTGTACTTTTAGCTTTAAAGCCATTGACTTTAAAGGGCAACACACGTTTGTCATAAACTGAGGTAAATTCACCTTCTAAAACAACACCCAAATTTTGTGGCCCTAAGTTATAACTTGCCTCATCTGGTGTTTGGGTTACATTTTCTAGAGCTATTGTTTTTGGTGTACCTTCGAGTTTAGAACGTGGAGAACTTTGCAATAATATAGTTTTAGAAACGGTGTTCTTTAAAGTGTCTATAGGACTTGCAAAATCAAATTTCACTAAATTTAAATTCTTTGTTATGGGGTGCTTTGGGTTAGCTGCTGCCAATGGTGAATATTGCCATTGTATAGGTTGTAATTGTGCTTTTGTACCTTCACCAATAGCTAACATAATTGGTGCAGAATATAAATCTTTAACCAAACTAGGATTTATTCTAACTCCGTATTTAAAAAAGAAATCATTTAGTTTTAAATCTCGCATTATTGAGATACCAGCACGCGCATTGTTGTACAAGCTATCTTTATCCATAATAACAGATTCTGTTAACCACAAACTTTTGCCACCATACATTGTATACTGGTCTAGTATTAATTTTTCGTTTTCTGTAAAGGCTTCGCTTGGTTTTGCAGCAACAATTAAGTCGTACTGTTTTAGCTTGTCTAAAGTGCCTTGCGGATTTGTAGCTACACTATCTAAAGTAAAAGGTGCAATGTTGTAATACGGTTTAACGGTTCTTAAAAAGTCTGCGATATAGAGGTCATCTAATTCTCCATTACCTTTTAATATGGCAATTTTTTTAGTTTTTTCGTTTACAAGTTTATTAAATCCGTCAGCAAAAGCATATTCTAGGCCTTGTACAGAGTTTGCAATTTGCTCGGGTAAAGATTGTGTTATGCTGCGTTTTAATAATGAGATTTTTACTTTTTTATCTTTGTAACTTGCATAAGCCCAAGGAAAAATAATCTCTTGTGTAACTTTAGCAGTACTATTGTCTGTGTTAATAAAAGGTTCTAAGCCTGCTTTAGAGAGTTCTTCAATATTACGATCTCGTGTGGTTTCTTCTTCAATAGGGTTTATGTAGTTAATAAAGATAAGATCTGTTTCTAATTTAAACTCATCAATAATTTGTTTAACCTCAGTTTGCAGTAACCTAAATTCTGACGGAAAATCGCCTTCTAAAAAAACATCTATAATTAGCGGTGAGTCTAAATTGGTTATTAATGCTTTAGAATTATTAGATAGGGTGTAACGATTATCTTTAGTTAAATCTAACCGACTATAAACTTTGCTTGCTACAACATTAACAAGGATAAGAACTGCAATAACTACAGCAGTAGATATGAGCGTTTTATTCTTCATCATTAAACGTTATTTCTTCTTGATAATGCTTAAGTGCAGATACATTATCTTTTTTAAATTTAATTTCTACACACTCTTTTTTAGTATTAAATGCACCAGGTTCTATACCTAAACCAAAATTCCATTTGTTTTCAATGTGTGCTTTTTGTGCTGTATCCCAAGTTAGCCATTCATACTTACCAAGTAGTTTATAGATGTCGTTTTTAGACATACCAATAAGTGTGTCTGTTGCAATGGTGTTATCTATCATTTCGTAGCGTAACGACGGGTTTTCTGCCCATGCTGTACTATCAAAATATTTTTGATGGTGGTAACTGCTTAAAATGTTTACAAACGGATAAAATAAATAAAAATAAGCAAAAGGGGTTAGTACTAAACTTATAAGGGCAGATAACCATTTGCGTTTATCTATAGTTGTTAAAAACAAGAAGAGTAGTATAAAAACAACACTCATAAAAATGACTAGTAAAGGGGTAACAATCATAGTTATTGTTTTTGAATTCTAAATTTAGTAAATACCAAAAAGGCTAGTGCAATGCTTATAAAATAAACGAGATCTCTAGTGTCTATAACACCACGGCTCATGCTATTGTAATGTGCAGCCATGCCTAAGTTTTCCATATAAAAAAGACCATCAAAAAGGTTATAATTAGAAATACCCTCAAACCCAAAATAGAAAAAGAAACATATAAATATAGCAATAATAAAGGCTACAATTTGATTGTCTGATAACGTCGATGCAAAAACACCAATAGCCGTGTAAGCTGCAATTAAAAAAAGTAAACCAAAATAAGAACCCATTATACTACCAGTATCTAAGTTACTCACTGGGTTGCCTAATTGCGAAACCGTATACACATATAATAACGTTGGTACTAAGGCTATAAAAATTAATACAAGCGCACCAAAATATTTGCCTAAAACGATCTGAAAATGCGATATCGGTTTGGTGACTAATAGCTCTAAAGTCCCTTGCTTTTTTTCATCGCTAAAGCTTCGCATGGTTACTGCAGGCACTAAAAATATAAGAATCCATGGGGCTAATAAAAAGAACGAAGATAGGTTAGCTAAGCCGTTATCTAGTATGTTAAACTCGCCTTTAAATACCCAAAGAAACAAACCATTAAGTAACAAGAAAACACCAATAACCAAATAACCAATTGGTGAGGCGAAGAAGGTATTTATTTCTTTTTTTAGTATGGCTAGCATTTATTATTTATAATTTTTATTACTTATACTCAAAATGTTATTTTACTTGTAGTTTACAAGAGAGACGCGAGTTTATCTACACTCCACGCTTCAGGTTTTGCATTAAACATAGGCTTTGTATTTGCCCAAACACCTTTAAATAAGTCTGAATGTCTGTACGTATCTAAATCGCTTTCAGCATCCCAATAACTATACGTAAAAAAGATGTTAGTATTGTTCTGGTCGCGATATAATTCTAAAAAATTACAACCTTCAAAATTTCGTATCTTTTCTTTAACGTTTTCAAAATTAGCTAAGAATTCTTCAATTTTAGACGGTTCAAAACTCATTTTTACAATTCTTACTAACATATTTTAAAAAGGCTTTACTCATTCCTTTTCAAAAGAAAGGACGTTTACATTTATATAAAATAACCTGTTGTGCATTTTGGCATAAAAAACATCAAAATGTCTAAAATTTTCGCTTTTTTTCCTCAATCCTAAAGGATGAATCAAAAATTTGACCAATATTACCTTTAGGATTAGGGCAAAATTGATGAAATTAATCAAAATGCACAACGGGTAAAAATAGTTTTAAATTTTGTTGTTATTGTCTTAGAACAATTTCTCTTTGTGATGGTGTAAGAACAGGCTTAAAATTAACAGTAACAGTATCCATAGTTTTTAAACCCATTAACGTAGAAGCGCTACCAACCGTTGTTGGGTTACTTTTATAAACTGCAATTTCTAAATAACCCGAAGAGTTAAAAACCACCATGCCTTTGCCTTCATCATTACGTTTAGACTCTTCTAATTCAAAATTTATAATATCACTATACTTATTATACACGGTTTTAAATTTATGGTTTCGGGCAGAGATTTCGTAGCCTCTTGTTTTTTGAATAGTTTCAAAAAACTTACGCTTAATATTAGTAATAACATTACCGTAATTATCTATGTAAATAACACTACCTATAATCTGATTATTTTCATCATTTACAAACGGAATTAAATTTTTAATAGGTTTAATGGTGTTAATAACTTTTCCTATAACCTCTAAGGTTCCACCTCTTGCAATATGGCAAGCCACTTTTACAAACACATCCAAAACCGGGAAACTAGTTTCAATCTTATCATGAATATTAATTTCTACAATTTTTTCGGGTGCTATTTCAGCACAAATCATACTCATAATACCGTTGTTAGCACATATAAAGTAATGCCCGTCTAGTTTTATTGCAATATGCTTGTTTTCAGGGCTTAACTCAGAGTCAATACCAATAATATGAATCGTTCCTTTAGGAAAACTACTATAAGCATTTAGAATAATATAAGCAGCTTCAGAAATATTAAATGGTGATACTGAGTGCGAAACATCAACAATTTTAACATCAGAAAGTTCACTGTAAATAGCCCCTTTAATGGCACCAGCAAAATGATCTTTTTCTCCAAAATCAGTCGTTAAAGTGATTATAGCCATGTATTGATTGTTGATATTTTTTTAAGAATTGTGGTTGTAAAATTATTAGCTTTGTTGTTAAACAAGGCCTAGACAAAATTAATAAAAGAAAACAGATTAACAGACCAAAAGAATTTTAAAATAAATCATACCTAAATTCAATATTACTCTGTTAAGCGCACTAACAAAAGCAAAACAAACAATTTACAGCTTTATGTTATTAATTAATTAGTTAAACCTAAAAAAAAGAACGCTTTTGAACGAACTTATACTAGAACTCGAAGAGATATCACCAAAAGAATTCTTTGGTGCCCAAAATGCCAATATAGAACTGCTTAAAAAGTATTTTCCAAAACTTAAAATTGTAGCTAGAGGTAACACTCTAAAAGCTTATGGTGATGAAGACTTGCTAGAAGAGTTTGAGCTAAGAATGACAATGCTAATGAAGCATTTTGGAAAATACAATAAGTTAGACGAAAACGTAATAGAGCGCGTCTTAACCAGCAACAGCAGCGACGACTACAAAACATCTGCTAAAAGCGGCGAGGTAATTGTACACGGTGTTGGTGGTAAACTCATAAAAGCACAAACCGCTAACCAACGCAAACTTGTAGAAAGTATGCGCAAAAATGATATGGTATTTGCCATTGGCCCAGCGGGTACAGGTAAAACCTATGTTGGTGTAGCGTTAGCAGTACAAGCTTTAAAGAGTAAAGAAGTAAAACGTATAATATTAACAAGACCGGCAGTAGAGGCAGGAGAAAATTTAGGATTTCTACCAGGCGATTTAAAAGAAAAGTTAGATCCCTACATGCAACCTTTGTATGATGCGCTTCGCGATATGATACCATCAGAAAAATTAGAAAGTTATATAGAAAAAGGCATCATACAAATAGCACCCTTAGCCTTTATGCGCGGTCGCACATTAGATAATGCCTTTGTAATTTTAGACGAAGGCCAAAACACCACACATGCCCAAATGAAAATGTTTTTAACACGTATGGGTAAAAATGCAAAATTTATGCTAACAGGAGACCCTGGGCAAGTAGATTTGCCACGCCGTTCTATATCCGGACTAAAAGAAGCCCTTTTAGTACTTAAAAATGTAGAAGGTATAGGCATGATTTATTTAGACGATAAAGATGTAATACGTCATAAATTAGTAAAGAAAGTTATAGAAGCCTATAAAAGTATAGAAAACAGAGATTAACGTAGAGGTAGCACACAATTAGTATAGATTTTACCTCATAAGTATTGTCTTAAGCATTGTTTTAAATTATGTATAAAGCAAAACAGAGTAAAACAGGTTTAATATTTTTTAGAAGCTATTTCCAGCTTTCCGCTATATCTTTTTTGCTTTTAATAGCAAAAAAGGATGCCGCTTCAATCTGGGCTAGAGCTTAATACAAAAAACTAAGAATCTTAACACTATTAATAGCAAATACCCAAAAAGCTAAACGCTAAATAAAAATGAGTAATACAATAATAGAAACCAATTTCAATTTTCCAAATCAAAAAAGTGTTTACAAAGGAAAAGTAAGAGAAGTTTATAACATAAACGATGACCAATTAGTTATGGTTGCCACAGACCGTTTAAGCGCTTTTGATGTGGTTATGCCTAAAGGTATTCCTTACAAAGGACAAATATTAAACCAAATAGCAACAAAGATGATGAAGGCTACCCAAGATTTGGTGCCCAATTGGTTAGTTGCCACACCAGACCCAAATGTTGCCGTTGGCCATCTGTGCCAACCCTTTAAAGTAGAAATGGTAATACGTGGCTATATGTCTGGCCATGCCGCACGCGAGTATAAACTAGGTAAGCGCACGCTTTGTGGTGTAGCTATGCCAGAAGGTATGAAAGAAAACGATAAATTTCCACAGCCAATTATTACACCTGCAACAAAAGCAGAAATGGGTGACCATGATGAGGATATTTCGCGCGAAGATATTATTGCAAAAGGCATCGTCACTGAAGCCGATTATTTAGTGCTTGAAGATTACACCAAAAAGCTATTTAAACGCGGTACAGAAATCGCTGCAGCGCGCGATTTAATTTTAGTAGATACCAAATACGAATTTGGTAAAACTAAAGATGGTACCATTGTATTAATAGATGAAATACACACACCAGACTCGTCGCGTTATTTCTATGCAGACGGTTACCAAGAGCGTCAAGATAGAGGTGAAGCGCAAAAACAATTGTCTAAAGAGTTTGTAAGACAGTGGCTTATAGCAAATGATTTTCAAGGTTTAGAAGGGCAAACAGTTCCTTTTATGAGTGATGAGTATATAAAAACGGTAAGCAATCGTTATATAGAATTGTACGAAAACATTACAGGAGACACCTTTGTAAAAGGTGACGTTTCTAATATTCAGAGTCGCATAGAGGCTAATGTTTTAGAGTATTTGGGATAAAGGTTTGTTTAACTAACGTATGCGAGATATCATACTGTTGTAGTGACACATAATCATTTTTTTGTTATTAGCTTCTTATGAGATTTAACTTCGCTGAAATTGCGTTTCTCGATGCTCGTAACTTTTTGAAGAAATTTTGACATTGCTAACTATGATCGACGAGAAACCTTATACTAATTTAAAGCTTCTTCAAGGCTTATCCTTTATAATAAATTATTCTCTAAAAAAGAATTTCGATCTCATGTTTAACACTATAAATTTAACATCTGCAGCAGTTTATTTGTTTACTCTAGGCTAAAATACTGCTATTTTTTGGAAGCTAATTTAGTTTATATTAACTTTTAATAAGCTGTTATCATTCTATAAAGCGAATTAAGAGTTACGAGAAATTACATAAGTTATTTTTTATATTATTATGTTAGGTATATAATATATCACTTGTGTTTAATTAAACTTTAGAACACACCAAAATCACTTTTGCATTATTCAGATCGGTTGTAAAAAATAAGTATAGAAATCCACCATCTTTAATTTTTAGTTTTTTACGAATATCACCAACAGACAAAGGAAAATTACGAGTGGTTACATTTGCTTTTGTAATTTTCTCTTTAGCAAACGTTTTTTTATTAAAAGGCAGTTGTTTTTCTATTTTGAAACGTCTTCCCGGAAATTTAATTAATTCTTGAGAGGTATATAAATGCGAGTGTTTATGAAGTTTACTTACATTTAAATTTGCACTTACAGAAGTAAAAGCACCAGATTTTAATATAGCTGCATTAGGTTCGTACAAATAGGTAAGTGGCTCAGAATACTCTGCTAATGCAGAAGATTCATTTTTATATTGAAAGTTAAAATGTTGCGCAGCTTCTTTTTGAAGATTAACTGTTTTAATATTAACGTTGCCACTGTAATTACGCTCTAAAACCCAAAGTAGCTCTTTAACTTCATTGTTTACGGCGATAATATGAATGTCTTTAACATATTTTAGATCTAAAAGTGTTGCTGTTATATCTAATAATGGTGACGTTTTAATCATCACGTTTTTGGCATACTTTAAAAATAAACCTTGAAACGTTTTTGCGTTTGGCGTACAGTCTGATAATAAAAATACTTTTTGTTTAGCATCGTCTCGTCTAGAAGGATCTAAGTAAATCCAATCGTAGTGTTTGTCTAAACGTTTTAGACTGGTAATCCCATCTTCGTTTATACAGGTAACATTAGAAACCTTGAGAGCATTATAGTTATGGTTTGTAATCTCAGAAAGTTCAGCGTTTATTTCGCAATGTGTAGCCTTTTCAATTTGTTTAGAAAAATAATAAGTATCAACACCAAAACCACCTGTAAGGTCAATTAAAGAAGTGCCCGAAACTAAATTTGCTTTGTATTTGGCAGTAGTCTCTGATGAGGTTTGTTCAATATTAAGCTTATTGGGGTAGTAAATATGCTTGGTGTTAAACCATGTAGGAAGTTTTTTTTGACTACGGTTTTTAGCTTCAATTTGCTCAATAATATTTTTTGCATTAACCGTACTAAAGTTAATGCCTTTTAATAATAAGTCTGAGATATCTGCATTAAGATTAGCATCAATAAAAGCTTGAATTTCGGTATTAAGGAGTAAACTATTCACGTTAAAAAATTATAAATCTTGCGTTAGTTTACTAACCACTTTATACTCTGATAAAAACTCTTTTAGAATCACTTTAATTGCTGTATAAGCTGGCACAGCTACAATCATACCAATAATACCAAATACAATACCACCAATTATAATTACTAAAAAGATTTCTAAAGGATGCGACTTTACACTTTTTGAAAATATAAAGGGTTGACTAAAAAAGTTGTCTACTAATTGTGCAATAATAAAACCAATCATTACATAGCTAGTTTTTGGTAAAATGACTTCGCTAAAACTCTCGCCTAAATTGCTAGACATGCTTAGCAGTAGCATTAAAAAGCCACTAACTAAAGGACCAACATAAGGTACAAGATTAAGGAGTGCACATAAAAAGGCAATAACAACAGCATTATCAATACTAAAGGTGAGTAATACTATGGTGTATATTATAAATAGAATTAAAATTTGAAATACTAAACCAACAAAGTAGCGAGATAATAAATCTTTAATTTTTGTAAATGAACGTTTAGAACGTGTTTCGTTGCCTTTTGGGATAAATGTCATGATACCATCCTCAAACAATTTGCTGTCTTTTAGAAAGAAAAATGAAATAAATAATACCGAAAAAAGCCCAATACTAAAACTGCCAAGTCCGCTTATAAACGAGTTTAAAAAGTTGGGTAAAACTGCAAAATCTAATTTAGAAAGTAAGTTAGAGTCTTTAATAGATTGCTCTACATCTATATTGTTAAATTCGAAATAGGTGACTATTTGGTTGTATAAACTTTCAATATTGCTTTGTAAATCTTCAATATTTAATAGTGCCAAATTTTGCCCTTGTTCTGCAACTAAGGGAATAAACATACCAACTAAACCTGCTAATAAACCTATAAGTAACACCATGGTTACTACCACAGCTATAGTATTGTTAAATTTTAATTTATGTCTTAAAAACAATACAATTGGTCTTCCTATTAATGAGATTACTGCAGCAACTGCTATATATACAATAACTGCTTGTATTTTGTATAAGAAGAAGATGAGCAATGTTATAGCTAATAGAACACCTAGTGCTCTTAAAATACCGCTGGCTATTATTTTAGAATTCATGTATTGGTGTTTAGTCAAAGATGCTAAAATAAAGTTAGCATCACAAATTTAGGAATTTAGTTGTTTTGTAAGCTCGTAAAGGGCAATGCTTGTGGCTTGTGCCACATTCATGCTACTATTATTACCATACATGTTTATATGAACAGTTGCGTCGCATAGCTCGAGAATTGTAGGTGAAATACCAAAATTTTCATCACCTAAAATAAGTATAATGGGTTGGTTGGTTTCTAATTTAAAGTTGCTTAATTCTATACTATTTTCTGTTATTTCTAAAGCTATGAGGTATTCCTTTTTTGCTTTTAGATTTTTAATGAGTGTTTCAATATTGGGTTCTACTTGGTGTTTTACGTATTTTTCTGTAGATCGTGATGTTTTTGTAATGCGTCTTCCGAGTGATATGTTTTCGCCACAAAACACAAGTTCTGTAATGCCAAATGCATCTGCAATTCTAAATAAACTCCCAATATTTGGTGCATTGCTAATATTGTCGCAAACCAATGTTATTGGATGATTCTGTTTTTTGAAGTTAGTTGTGTAGTGGGTAAGTTGCACTATGTTCGTTTTAAGTATTTTTACTTAATTAATTATATGGAATGTAGTGCCACATTTGTATGTAGCATGATATGAAAACCCACTCATAATCTATTATTACATTTAGTTTTCAAAAGCATATTTTACAATATTAGCACCCATCTTTAGAGCTTTTTCTCTTATATCTTCTGGGTCATTGTGTACTTCTTGGTCTTCCCAGCCATCACCTAAATCACTTTCAAAAGTAAATAATAATACAAGTCTACTTTGGTAGAAAATACCCAGTGCTTGAGGTGCCTTACCGTCGTGCTCATGTATTTTAGGTAATCCGTTTGGAAAACTAAAAGCGGTACTAAATATTTTATGTGTTTTAGGAATTTCAATTAATTCACTGTTAGGAAATATCTTTTTTAATTCTTTTGTAATGTAGGGTTTCATGCCATAGTTATCATCTATATGAAGAAACCCACCAGAGTGTAAATAACTTCTTAAGTTTTGAGCATCGTCATCACTAAAAAACACATTGCCATGACCTGTCATGTGTAACATAGGGAACTGAAAAATATCGGTACTACCTGCTTCAACAGTTTGAATATTTTCGTTAATATTGGTGTCTATATTGTCATTACAATACTTTACCAAATTAGGCAAAGCGGTTGGGTTGCCATACCAATCACCACCACCTTTGTATTTTAATACAGCCAGTTCTTGTGAAAATAATGTGAAAGTGAATAGAAAGAAGAAAAGAGCGGTTATAGTTTTCATTAGTTTATTCATTTACAAACGCTACCGAGTGGCATGCGGCAATTGCAGCAGTTTCTGTTCGCAGTCTCGTGTTACCCAAAGTTACGGCAATAAACTTGTGTTGCAAGGCCATTTTAATTTCTTTAACGCTAAAATCTCCTTCTGGGCCAATTAATATTGTGTAGTTATCTTCTGCTTTTAGTTGCGACTTTAATGTTTTTCTGTCGGTATCTTCGCAATGTGCAATGTACTTTTGTGCTGTAAAATCTTGATTTATAAAATCTTTAAATGCAATTGGTTCGTTTAGTTTTGGTAGGTAAAATTGTAACGATTGTTTCATTGCAGACTGAATAATTTTCTCAAAACGTTCTAATTTTACAATCTTTCTTTCGCTATGGTCGCATATAATTGGTGTAATAGAGGTGATGCCTATTTCTGTAGCTTTTTCTAAAAACCACTCGTAACGGTCATTCATTTTTGTTGGTGCAACAGCTAAATGTAATTGGTATTTGGGCTTGGGTTGTAAGGTCTTTGTAGTAATATTTACAACGCAATTTTTTATACCAGCTAAAATTAACTCTCCTTTAAATAGCCAGCCGTTTCCATTGGTAATGTGTAAGATGTCACCACTATTTTTGCGCAGTACTTTTACGATGTGTCGGCTTTCATCTTTATCAAAATTAAAGCTAGTATCGTTTTCCGAGATATTAGGGCTGTAGAATAATTGCATTAATTTCTTTTTAAATTTTTAATCGAGAAGTTGCCATGACATCAAAATCTGAAAAATCGTTTTCTAGATACTTTAAGTACCCAACAATAGCTATCATTGCTGCATTATCTGTGGTGTATTCTAGTTTTGGTAAGTATGGCGTCCATCCAAATTTTTGTTTGGCTTCTTGTAGTGCATTTCTAATGCCGCTATTTGCAGATACTCCACCACCAATAGCAATATGAGATATACCAGTTTGTTTTACTGCAAGTTTAAGTTTGTCCATTACTATACCTATAACGGTGTATTGTATAGATGCACATATGTCATTTAGGTTTTCTTCAATAAAATTAGGATTGGATTTTACCTCGCGTTGTACAAAGTATAAAATAGATGTTTTTAATCCTGAAAAGCTAAAATTAAGACCTTTAACTTTTGGTTTGGTAAATTTGTAGGCTTTAGGGTTTCCGAGTTGAGCACGTCTGTCTATTTCTGGCCCAGCAGGATAACCTAAGCCTAATACTTTTCCGCTTTTATCATAGGCCTCCCCAATAGCATCATCTATAGTTTCACCTAACACTTCCATGTCAAAATAATTAGACACCTTAACGATTTGCGTATGCCCACCAGAAATGGTCATAGCTAAAAACGGAAATTGAGGTTTGGCGTAGTTTTCTTCAGCAATAAAATGCGCTAAAATATGACCTTGCATGTGGTTAACATCTATTAAAGGAATGTTTAAGCCATAAGCTAAAGATTTAGCAAAAGAGGTGCCTACTAATAAAGATCCCATTAAACCTGGGCCACGGGTAAAAGCAACTGCACTTAATTGACCTTTTGTAATACCTGCTTTTTTTAGCGCTTGGTCTACTACTGGTACTATGTTTTGTTGATGTGCTCTAGAGGCTAACTCTGGCACCACGCCACCATATTCTGCATGTATATCTTGGCCTGCTACAACATTACTTAAAACTTTGTCGTTACAGAGTACAGCCGCAGATGTGTCATCGCACGACGACTCAATACCAAGGATGTAAATATTTTCTTTTTTCATAGTCGATATTAGGCACAATAATTGTTAATTTTACCCATCATGGTCTAATACTATACTTAACAACGTATTGTAAGGGCAAAGGTAGTAGAATTCATTTATTAAAACACATAATTTCTATCAAACGGATACTCAAAATAATAGGTAAGCTTACAGCGATTATATTGCTGCTCTTTCTTATTTTGTTTTTGGTGCTCTCTATTCCTGCAGTACAGACCAAACTTGGTAAGTATGCAACAGACTGGTTAAATGAAGATTTTAAAACTGATATTAATATCGGTAAAGTTGGTTTGCAGCTTAATGGAGATATAGAACTAAAAGAAATTCTTATTCGTGATTATAAAAAAGACACGCTTATTGGTATTGGTGAGTTAAATAGCTCAATTATTAGTTTTAGAAACTTGTATAATAGTAAACTTAACTTTGGTGATATAGATATACAAAATGTGGTATTTAATCTTAAAACATACAATGGGGAGACCGATACAAATTTAGATGTATTTGTAGCCAAGTTCGATGATGATAACCCAAGAGTAGGACCGAGTGAATTTTTATTTTCGTCTAGCGATGTGTCTATTGAAGATGGTACATTTAGACTTATTGATGAGAACAAAGAAACTCCTCAAATTTTCGAATTTACCGACCTAAACGCCAATACAACCAATTTTTTAATAAATGGGCCTGAGGTTAACGCACGTATTAACAAGTTTAGTTTTACAGATAGCAGAGGTATTGCCGTTAAAAACTTAACAGCAAATTTTGAATATGCTCTAGACCACATAAATTTTGGTGACTTAAATATTAAAACTGAAGCTTCAGAATTAAAAGGTGATTTACGTTTTAATTATAAGAGAGAAGATTTAAAGTTTTTTACAGATAAAGTTAATGTTATTGCATCTTTTAAAGATTCTGAAGTATCACTTACAGAACTTAATGTATTTTTTGACGAATTTGGTGTTAACCAAAAAGCAAGACTTAATACTGATTTATCAGGTACATTAAACAACTTAGTGGCTACAAACCTTAATGTAAGCACGTCTAGAAACACTAAAATAATTGGTGACATTACTTTTAAAAACCTATTTAGTAATGCAGAAGATAGTTTTGCTTTAGAAGGAGAATTTAAAAATTTAGCCTCTAACTACAACGACTTAACAGCCCTGCTTCCAAATATTTTAGGTAGTTCTATACCAACCGTGTTTTCTAAAGTTGGTAATTTTAGAATAATAGGTAACTCGTACATCACTGCAAAACGTATTGCTGCTAAAATTAGAATAGATACCGATTTAGGGTTAATAAATTCAGATTTAGAATTAACTAATATTGACGATATTGATAATGCAAATTATATTGGTAATGTTGTATTTGTTGATTTTGATTTGGGTACGCTAATCAACGATCCACAGGTTAAAACCGTATCGGCAAATATAGATGTAGATGGAAAAGGTTTTACACTCGGTAATTTAAGAACCGATGTTAAAGGTGAAGTTTTTACTTTAGATTATAATGGGTACACTTATAAAGATATAAATGTTTCGGGTGATTTAGGTAATAAAATTTTTAACGGTTTTCTTAAAGCAAACGATCCTAATCTAAAAATAGACTTTAACGGTTTAGTGGATTTTTCTAAAGTGATAAACACCTTTGACTTTAAAGCCAATGTTGGTTATGCTAATTTAAGGAGACTTAATTTTATAACTAGAGACAGTATCTCTGAGTTTAAAGGATTGGTTACCATGACGGCAAAAGGCTCTAATTATGATGATGTTAGTGGGTCTATAAATATTAAAAACACAAACTATAAAAACCAAGATAGTAATTATAATTTTCAAGATTTTGAGATTGTTTCATCCTTTAAAAAGGGAGAACGAAATATTACAGTTAATTCACCAGATATTATAAATGGGACAGTTTCTGGTAAATTTCAAACTAAAGACATTTTAAAACTTGTAGAAAATTCTATAGGCAGTATTTATACCAATTATGTGCCAAATGATGTTGATGGCGACCAATACATTAATTTTAAATTCAATATTTATTCTAAAATTGCAGCTGTATTTTTTAAAGATTTAACCTTAGGTAAAAACACATTTATAGAAGGTAGAATAGAAACTGATGAAAAAGGATTTAATCTTAGATTTAACTCGCCAGAAATTAAGTTTGAAGATTATTTTGCAAACAACATAAATGTAAGTGTCAATAATAACAACCCTTTATTTAACACCTTTATAGAAATAGATAGTATTGGCGCAGGTATTTATAATGCCTCAGATTTTACACTTATTAATGTTACTAAAAGAGATACCTTACTTATTAAAACTGAATTTAAAGGAGGTGAAAATAACACAGATAATTTTGATCTTAATCTCTTTTATACCATAGATGAGGCCAATAAGTCTGTTATAGGTTTTAGAAAATCTGACGTTATATTTAAGGGTTACGATTGGTTAGTTAATTCTAAAAAGGACACACTTAATAAAATACGTTTTGATAGAGATTTTCAGTCCGTTCAGGTTTTTCCTATAAAGATTAACCAAGGTAATGAAGAAATATTAGTATCAGGTTTAGTAGAAGGTACCTCAAATAAAAGTATTAATGTAGATTTTAGAGATGTACAGCTTGTAAAAATTACACCACGTATAGATAGTTTAGATTTAAAGGGCGTGGTAAACGGAAAGTTAGATTTACTTCAGACTAATGGTGTGTATTTACCAAAATCAGATGTGGTGGTTAGCAATTTATTTGTAAACGATTATGATTTAGGTGAGTTATCCGCTAAAATTGAAGGCAATAATTCTATTACTAATTATAAGGTAAATGTAACTTTAGTAAATGATAATTTAACAGCATTAGCAGCAAACGGAACTATAGACGTAGCAGAGAAAAACCCAACGATTAATCTTAATATAGATTTTGAAGAATTTTTACTAGACCCTCTAAATCCTTTAGGCGAAGGTGTTATTAATAACATAAGAGGCTTAGTGTCTGGTAATGCTAAAGTAACAGGTAGTCTAAGAAAGCCTAATATAGATGGTGAATTATTTTTAGACAGAGCAGGTCTTTCTATACCTTATTTAAATGTAGATTATGGTTTCGATTTTGATTCTAAAGTCACTTTAAAAAATCAACGTTTTGTCTTTAATAATGTCGCTATGACAGATTCTAAATTTTTCTCTCAAGGAAATTTAAATGGTTATATAGAGCATAATAATTTTTCAGATTGGAAACTTGGATTAGATTTAACAACAGACCGATTATTAGTACTAAATACAGAGGCATCAGATGATGCATTATACTACGGAAACGGTTTTGTTAGTGGTACTGCCCAAATAAAAGGTCCAACAGACCAGTTGGTTATAGATTTTGATGGGAGCACTGCAGACGGTACAGTGTTTAATATACCATTAAACGATTCTGAAAATTTTGGCGATAACTCGTTTATACATTTTTTAAGTCCAGAAGAAAAATTAGCACGGGTAAATGGTGAAATTCAAGAACAAATACAGGTTAAAGGTTTAGAGCTAAATTTCGACTTATTAGTAAAGCAAAATGCGACCATAGAAATTGTAATAGACAAAGAAGCTGGTAGTACAATTAAAGGTAAAGGCGAAGGCAATTTAAAATTTGAAATTAACACCAACGGTACATTTAATATGTGGGGAGATTTTGTGGTGTATGAAGGGTTTTACAATTTTAAATTTGGTGGTATTGTAGAAAAGAAATTTAATGTAGAGCGTGGTAGTAAAATAGAATGGGAAGGCGACCCAATGAAAGCCGCTATTAACTTAAAAGCCATTTATGAAGGTACAGCAAACCCTTCTGTACTCTTAGATAATCCTATTAGCCAGTCTATAGATGTAGAAGTAGAAATAGATTTAACAGGGCAGTTAGAGCAGCCTATACCTCAATTTAACTTTAGATTTCCTGGAGTGAGTTCTGCGGTAAAATCTGAGTTAGACTACCGTTTAGCTTCCAAAGAAGATAGAGAAAACCAAGCTTTAATATTTTTAGCAACGGGTGGGTTTTCTAGTGGTGTGAGAGGCGCTAACTTTACAGGTACTATTTCAGAAAGATTATCGGGTATGATTAATAATCTGTTTGGTGGTAGTAATGGTAATTTAGATGTAGGTTTCGATTTTGAGCTAGGACAAGACACACCAGAGTTGCAGACCAATAATCGCTTAGGTGTTACACTTCAAACAAAAATTAGCGACAAAATTTTAGTAAATGGTAAGGTTGGTGTACCATTTGGGAGTGCGCAACAAACTACAATAACAGGTGATGTGCAAATAGATTGGTTATTAAATGAAGACGGTACACTAAGGGCTAAAGTTTTTAATCGAGAAAACACCATAAGAAATTTTGGCGAAGAAATAGGTTTTACACAAGGTGTTGGTTTATCCTATAATGTAGAATTCGACACTTTTAAAGAGTTGTTAGAAATTATTTTTTCTGGGAAGAATAGAAAAGATAAAAAAGCTAAAGAAAAAGAAGAAAAGGAAGATGACAACGATTTAAAAATGATGCCAGATTTTATTGAAATGAAAACCCAAAAAACCAAAACAAAGTCTCAAGACTAGCAATTATTAAATGTTTAGTCAAATACTTATTAACGAAAACGTTTGAGTTTTTGTACCAGTGATTATTTTATGTGAATAGTCACTTTTTTGTTTACATTGTTTCTTAAATTTACTGTAAACAAATAACATAAATGTCTGATACAATTAAAAAAATAGGAGTAATGACGTCTGGTGGAGATGCTCCAGGTATGAACGCTGCTATTAGATCGGTGGTTAGAGCTTGTGCTTATCATAATATAGAATGTTATGGTATTTACCGTGGTTATGAAGGGATGATAGAAGGTGACTTCGTTAAAATGGATGCACGTAGTGTTAAAGGTATTATTAACAAAGGTGGTACTATTTTAAAAACAGCAAGATCTGAGGCATTTAGAACAAAAGAAGGCAGAGCTAAAGCACACGAGCAGTTATTAAAAGCTGGTATCGAGGCTTTTGTTGTTATTGGTGGTGATGGTAGTTTTACAGGTGCTATGATTTTTAATCAAGAATATAACTTTCCAGTGATGGGTATTCCTGGCACTATAGATAATGACATTTTTGGTACAACACATACATTAGGTTACGATACAGCCCTTAATACAGTTGTTGAGGTTATTGATAAAATTAGAGATACTGCAAGTTCGCATAACCGCTTATTCTTTATAGAAGTTATGGGTCGCGATGTTGGTCATATTGCGCTAAACGTAGGTATTGGCGCTGGTGCAGAAGAAATACTTATACCAGAAGAAGACTTAGGTTTAGATCGTTTATTAGAGTCGTTAAGGCGTAGTAAACAATCGGGTAAATCATCTAGTATTGTCGTGGTAGCCGAAGGAGATAAAATAGGTAAAAGTGTTTTTGAACTAAAAGATTATGTAGACGAAAATATGTCTGAGTACGAAGTAAGAGTTTCGGTCCTTGGTCATTTACAACGTGGTGGTTCTCCATCTTGTTTTGATAGAGTTTTAGCAAGTAGAATGGGTGTTAAAGCTGTAGAAAGTCTTCTAGAAGGACAAAGTAACTTTATGGTTGGTCTTAAAAATGATATTATAGATTTAACACCATTTGATCAGGCCGTAAAAGGAAAGTCGAAAATTAATATGGAACTCCTTAGAGTTTCAGATATAATGTCAGTTTAACAATAAAAGAAAAATTAATTAATAGTATAATATGTCAGATTTAAAATTAGGAATTAACGGATTCGGAAGAATAGGAAGAATAGTGTTTAGAGCAACAGTAAAAAGAGACGATGTAGATGTCGTAGCTATAAATGATTTATTAGATGTAGAGCACTTAGCATATCTTTTAAAGTATGATTCTGTTCATGGAAGATTTGACGGCACTGTTGAAGTAAAAGATGGACATTTAGTAGTTAACGGAAAAACAATTAGAATCACTGCAGAAAGAGATCCTAAAAACTTAAAGTGGGATGAAGTTGGTGCTGATGTTGTAGCAGAATGTACAGGTATTTTTACAACTCTAGAAACAGCACAATACCATATAGATGGTGGTGCTAAAAAAGTAGTAATCTCTGCACCAAGTAAAGATGCACCAATGTTTGTAATGGGTGTAAACGATGATACTTTAACAGCAAACCATACCATAGTTTCTAATGCATCTTGTACAACAAACTGCTTAGCACCTTTAGCTAAAGTGATTGAAGATAATTTTGGTATAGATGAAGCGTTAATGACAACCATTCATGCTGCAACATCTACACAATTTACTGTAGATGCTCCATCACCAAAAAACTACCGTTTAGGACGTTCTGCAATTGTAAATATTATACCATCTTCTACAGGTGCTGCAAAGGCCGTTGGAAAAGTAATTCCAGCATTAGACGGTAAATTAACAGGTATGGCTTTTAGAGTACCAACTGCAGATGTTTCTGTTGTAGATTTAACGGTTAAAACAAAAAAAGACACCTCTTTAGAAGAAATTAAAGCAGCAATGAAAAAAGCAGCTAACGGATCAATGGCTGGTGTTTTAGGTTATACAGAAGATGCTGTAGTATCTCAAGATTTTGTGAGTGAAGAAAGAACAAGTGTATTTGATGCTGATGCTTCAATTGAGCTTAACTCTAAATTTTTCAAGCTAATTTCTTGGTACGATAATGAATTTGGTTACTCTAATAAATTAGTAGATTTAGCTCAAAAGGTAAATAACCTTTAGTCTTAAATAATAGTAATTGTCAAAATCCGTAGGGTTATGAATTTTCATTTTCTACGGATTTTTTTATAATATTAAATATGATTTTAATTACAGATGGTGGCTCAACAAAGTGCGATTGGATAGCGATTACTAGTAATGGCGAAAAAGCAGCAGATAAGATTAGAACTAAAGGTTTAAATCCTGCAATTATTGTTGAAAAAAAGCTACGTAAAACAATAAGAAAGAGCAAAGAGCTAATGGCGCTTGCTAATGAGGTTACTCATATATTTTTCTATGGTGCTGGTTGCGGTACAGAAAAACCAACGCTTTTATTACAATCCATTTTACAATCTTATTTCCCTAAGGCTATTGTTGAGGTTAGAGAAGATACTTATGCAGCTGTAAGGGCATGTATAAATAAAAATGATGAATCTGCGGTAGTGTGTATTTTAGGTACAGGCTCTAATTGTAGTTATTTTGATGGTAAAAATTTACACCAACGTGTAGATAGTCTTGGTTATACATTAATGGATGATGCGAGTGGTAATTACTTTGGTAAACAACTTATTAGAGATTACTATTTTAATAAAATGCCAGACACGATAAAAGTAGCTTTTGCACATAAACATAACTTAGATTCAGATTTTATAAAGTATAACTTATACAAGCAAGCAAATCCAAGCGCTTATTTAGCGACCCATGCAGAGTTTATGTTTATAAACAAAGATTCAGATTATATAAAGAATGTCATAAAGGATGGTATTCGTGTATTTTCAGAAAATATGATTATGCAATTTAAAGAAGAATTAAAAACATGTCCGGTGCATTTTGCTGGTTCAATAGCCTATTTTGCTCAAGATGAAATTAAAGAAGTAGCAAAAGAATTTGGTTATACTGTTGGTAATTTTGAGAGAAGACCTATTGAGGGCTTAGTTAGTTACCACATTAATAACCTATAACAAAAAAATAGCCTTAAGTTTTTAATAAGCTGTTAATAAATCTATATCTAGCTATTGTAAAATTTATTAAATGGTTATATCTTTGTACTTTAATAAAGAAAAATTAAAGAGATTATGTTCGAGTTTGATCAATATTTAGGATTCTTAGCGTTTTTAACCATATTAACTATCGGTTTTTGGTTAATGATTTTTCTTTTAACGTTTGTAATTCCTTATTGGGTTACAGGTTCTGCAATAGAGCGTTTAAAAGAAATAAAAGAAGAAAAGAAAGCTAAGCGCGAAAATGCGACACACTAGTCTACAACTATATTTTAAAAAATATTGAGCGCTTTTTAGCGCTCTTTTTTTTTGCCTAATATTTTGGTATTTTAGTAATTCAAAAAAAATAAGTTATGACACGTATCTTACTCTTGCTCGTTTTTATCTCCTTTCAATTACAAGCACAACAAATTCTTCCCGAAAAACAAAGAGCTGAGGTTGTAGATCAGATTTTAAAAGACAGATTTAATAACCTACTACCAAAACTAATGGATGATACTGGTTTTGATATGTGGATTCTTATTTCGCGCGAGTATAATGAAGATCCCATTTTAAAAACGATGTTGCCTGCTACTTGGTTAAATGCAAGGCGTCGTACTATTTTAGTCTTTTATAGAGATAAAGAAAAAAACACGATTGAAAAACTAGCTGTGGCACGTTATAATTTTGGCGAAAATATTGTTTCAGCTTGGAACAAAGATAAAGAACCAAACCAATGGAAAGCCTTAATGCAAATTATAGAAGATCGAAAACCTAAAGCGATTGGTTTAAATTATTCAGATAGTTTTAATATTTGTGATGGCTTGGTAAAAACCGATTATGACGCCTTTATGTCTTATTTACCAAAACAATTTAAGGCTAATGTTAAGTCCGCAGAACAATTAGCTATTGGGTGGATTGAAACACGTACCAAAACCGAAATGGTCATTTATAACCAACTCGTAGATATCACACATAATATTATTGCCGAAGCGTTTTCAGAAAAAGTAATTACAGCAGGAATTACCACAACCACAGACGTCGAGTGGTGGATGCGCGATAAAGTGACGGATTTGGGTTTAGAAACATGGTTTCACCCCACGGTAGATGTGCAGCGTACTGCTGAAGTTTTAGGCAATCATTTATATGCATTTTCAGATCGCCCCGAAAATATGGTTATTCTTCCTGGTGATTTGGTGCATTGCGATTTTGGTATTACCTATTTAAGATTGAATACAGACTGCCAAGAATTAGCCTATGTTTTAAAACCGAATGAAACCAAACCACCAAAATTTTTAGTAGATGCGCTTAAAGATGGCAATCGTGTACAAGATATATTTACCTCTAATTTTGAAACTGGTAAAACAGGAAATGAAGTGTTAGCTGAATCATTAAGTGAATCAAAGGCTGAAGGCTTAAGACCTTCAATTTATACGCATCCTTTGGGAACTTATGGTCACTCATCTGGTACAACATTAGGTATGTGGGATTCTCAAGGAGGAGTTCCTATTACAGGTGATTATCCATTACATGTAAATACAGTTTACGCTATTGAGTTAAATACAACAGTAACTATTCCGGAATGGAAACGTGATATCAGAATTATGCTCGAAGAAGCTGGTTTTTGGGGAGAAGACGGATTTAAATATGTGAATGGTCGTCAAACTAAATTGTTAACTATTCCTAGGGTTAAAGAGCATCAAGGAAATTAAGTAATATTTGTTTCAGAGTGTTTATACAGTTTAAAAGACGCAATTAATCCAACTAAAGCAAACCCAAACATAATTGCAAAAACGATTTTATGTCCGGTTTCAGGATTATAAGCATCTAAGAAGTACCCATTAATTAAACCCGTAAAAATATCTGGTGTATAGCCAATTACAGATATAAACCCAATAGCAGTACCTGTAACAGCCAAAGGTATTTTGCTTTCTTCTAAAGTCGCAAAATATAAAACTCTTGCCGAATAAACACCAATAGCCATAGTCCCAATAGATAAGACAAATAATAAGGCGGCCGAATCATTTACAATGCCAAGTGTAAAAACTAAACTGGTTAATGCCATTAAAAAGAAGCCTACAATAATCCAAAGGCTTGCTTTTGTTCTATCGGCTAATAAACCAATAATAACACCAATAACAGGTCGCATATACAATAGGTATGTGCCCACTTTTGCGGCTTCAATTTTATTGTAGTGCATCACTTGTTCTGCATATTGAGTAAATAAATTGGTCATTTTATAGCCATAATAAGCACATAAAATAATTACCATTAATAACCAAACGGCTCTAAACTGCATCACGATTTTAAAGTTTTCAATGGTAATCAATTTTGAATTATTTTCAGATGTTATAGTGGTTTCAAAATTCAACTTTAAAAAGAAAAACACAATAATACCAACAGTAATAACTGCAAAAGAGGTGTAGGTAATCACTTCTTTAAACGCAATACGTCTTTCAGCAATCGACGTTAATTCAATATCTTTTGTAATAAACAATGAAAAAATAAGAACACCAACAGAGCCAAAAAGTGCTGCGACTAAGCCACGACCACCATCTAAAAAGCCAAAGGCAATACCTTGTTTGTTAGTACCGCCCCAAATACGAGTCGCCTTTATCATGGCTGCCCAAAACAGAAAAATAGTGGTAAAACCCCAAAAGCCGTAAAGTATATGAAGATTAATAATATTAGGATACGTCGCTAAATACAAACCACCTAAACCTGTAAGAATTAAGGCGAACGACATTAGTAGATTAGGTTTAAATTTATCTGCAAGTGGTCCACCAAATAAATAAGAAAACAGTGCTACAATACCATAGACAGAAAAGCAACTTCCTATTTCTGTTTGACTAATAGAAAAGGATTCTAAAAACGTCGTTCTAAAAATACGAGGTAATACAAAAGGTAAAATAAAAACAGCCTCTGCCGCTAATATTAATAATAATATAACGTACAGAGGCTGTTTTTTGGTGTCTTCTTTATTCAAAATTAAACTTGCAAAACTCCCATATTAAAAGGTTTTGTAATAGGTGCGTGGTTTGCAGCTTCTATTCCCATAGAAATCCAAGTTCTTGTGTCTAATGGGTCAATAACACCATCTGTCCAAATACGAGACGCTGCATAATAAGGTGAGACTTGGTTATCGTATCTGTCTTTTATTTTTTTGAATAATTCAGCTTCTTTCTCCTTAGTGATTGTTTCCCCTTTCTTTTTAAGTGAGGCCGTTTCAATCTGAGCTAATACTTTAGCAGCAGAATTGCCACTCATTACGGCAAGCTCAGCACTTGGCCAAGCGGCAATTAATCTAGGATCGTATGCTTTTCCGCACATGGCATAGTTACCAGCGCCATAACTGTTTCCTAAAATAATCGTAAATTTTGGTACTACAGAATTACTCACCGCATTCACCATTTTAGCACCATCTTTTATAATACCAGAGTGTTCAGATTTACTACCAACCATAAAACCAGTAACATCTTGTAAGAAGACTAAAGGAATTTTTTTCTGATTACAATTCGCAATAAAACGTGTTGCTTTATCAGCTGAGTCATTATAGATTACACCACCAAATTGCATTTCGCCTTTAGCTGTTTTTACAAGTTGACGTTGGTTGGCAACAATACCAACAGCCCAACCATCAATACGTGCGTATGCTGTAATAATTGTTTTTCCGTAGTCTTCTTTGTATTCATCAAATTCCGAATTATCAACAATACGCTTAATAATTTCCTTCATATCGTATTGGTCGGCTCTACTTTTTGGCAGAATACCATACATATCTTCTGGGTTCTCTTTTGGCTTTATAGCTTTAGATCTATTGTAGCCTGCTTTATCATAATCACCAATTTTATCTACAATACTTTTAATTTTATCTAAAGCCGCGGCATCATCTTTGGCTTTATAATCGGTAACACCAGAAATTTCGCAATGTGTTGTCGCACCACCTAAAGTTTCATTATCAATAGTTTCTCCAATGGCAGCTTTAACTAAATAGCTTCCTGCTAAGAAAATACTTCCTGTTTTGTCAACAATTAAAGCTTCGTCACTCATAATAGGTAAGTAGGCACCTCCAGCAACACAACTCCCCATAACGGCAGCTATTTGGGTGATTCCCATGCTACTCATTATAGCATTGTTTCTAAATATGCGACCAAAATGTTCTTTATCAGGGAAAATTTCATCTTGCATTGGTAAAAACACACCAGCACTATCTACTAAATATATAATTGGTAAACGGTTTTCTATAGCAATTTCTTGAGCACGTAAATTCTTTTTACCAGTAATAGGAAACCAGGCACCAGCTTTAACAGTAGCGTCATTGGCCACAACTATACATTGCTTACCGCTAACGTAACCCATTTTTACAACAACTCCGCCAGACGGGCAACCACCATACTGCTCGTACATACCATCACCAGCAAAGGCACCAATCTCAATAGATTTTGCTTTTTTGTCTAGTAAATAATCAATACGCTCGCGCGCTGTCATTTTGCCTTTTGCACGGTGTTTTGCCATGCTTTTTTCGCCGCCTCCAAGTTTTACTTTTACTAAGCGCTTTCTTAAGTCAGATAGAAGTAACTTGTTATGATCTTCGTTTTTATTGAATTTAATATCCATTAATGCAGAATTGTTTTGCACGAATTTACAAAAGATTCACTAGAGATTTAAAACCTATTATCTAAATGAAACGTTAAATATTAATTACATGGAAATATATTCCTTGGAATATGAATATCTTTAATGTAGATTTGTTTCATCATTAAAATAAAAATCATGAAAGTTTTAAATATCAATTCTAGTAGTAATAGAGAAAATTCAACTTCAACAGCTTATGCTGCAAAGGTTGTTTCGCAATTAAAAGATGTATATACCGAGGTTAGCGTTTTAGAGAGGCACACCACTTATTCCGATTTACCTTTTATTAATGAAGCTATGTTAGCATCATTGTTTGTTAATGGTGAACGTACCGAAGCACAAGTTAAAGCGTTAGCCTTATCACGGCAACTGGTTAATGAGGTATTAGAAGCAGATGTAATTGTTATTTCCGCACCAATTTATAATTTTTCGGTTCCAGCATCATTAAAAGCTTATTTTGATTTAATAGCCAGAGCCGGACTCACATTTAAATATTCAGAAAGCGGACCAGTGGGTTTATTAGAAGGAAAGAAAGCTTACGTTGTTGTGAGTAGTGGTGGTGTAGAAATTGATAGCGATGTAGATTTTGCAGGTAAGTACATTAAACATTTCCTTGGGTTTTTAGGAATTTCTGATATAGAAATGATTAAATTAGACCTGCTAATGTTTGATGCAGAAGCAAAACAAGAAACAGCAAACAAACAAATACAAGAGCTACAAGCCAAATAAATATGAAAAATATAATTGCATTTGCAGGAAGCGACAGTAAAACATCAATTAACAAACAACTAGCAACTTACGCAGCATCTTTAGTTGATGATGCAGCGGTAACTATTTTAGATTTAAATGATTTTCAATTACCTCTTTATAGCATGAATTTAGAGCTTGCAGAAGGTATTCCAGATAATGCGCACAAATTCTTAAAACATATTAAAGCTACAGATGGTATTGTATTGTCATTAGCAGAGCATAACGGTACTTACGCAACAGTATTTAAAAACTTATTTGATTGGTTGTCTCGTATAGACGGTAAGCTTTGGAGCGATAAGCCAATGTTACTCATGGCAACATCACCAGGTGCTAGAGGTGGTGCTACAGGGTTAGAAATTGCCAAAGGTCGTTTTGGTTTTATGGGTGGAAACATTGTTGGGCTATTTAGTTTACCATCTTTTGGTGACAATTTTTCTGATGGAAAGATAACTAACGAGGAATTGAATGATCAATTATTAGAAGAAGTAAATCAACTAGCTGAGAGCATATAATAAAAACATAAGTTTTTTCACAAGAGTGAAAATTAATTACTGCGACTTAAAACTAATTATAAAAAATGGGTGATTTAGCTAAAGACATTAATTCTAAGTTCGATAATAACCGTGTAAAAGCCTTATTAAATATAATTTATACGGCAAATTGGATTACAAGTTGTCAAAACGAGTTTTTTAAAGATTATGGTATTTCACCACAACAATACAACATTCTTAGAATATTAAAAGGTGCGGGTGAGCCGCTAAATGTGCAAACTATTAAAGATAGAATGTTAGAGCGCTCACCTAATGCAACCCGCTTAATGGATAAACTTTGCGCCAAAACATTTATAGAGCGTTTACCATCAGAGCACGACAGACGTGTTGTAAAGATTGCGATTACCAAACAAGGTGAGGATTTATTAGAGGCTATTCCAAAAAACTTAAATAAAGATTTACTAAAAAACCTAACTGAAGACGAAGCACTTCAATTAAGTGATTTGCTAGATAAAATGCGTTGAGAAACAGGTGCTAATTTGTGATGTTCAACAAGTTTAAGCATTTCATGTAGTTTACAACGTGTTTTTTTAATAAAATAGTTTCCATGGAGACTAATAAGAAAAGTGAAATGAAACATAATACAATACACAAAATAGGGCGTAGCGATATGGTAAATATGGGACCAATTAGATTGCGTCAACCCTTACCAACGCAACAAATAGAGATGGTAGATCCTTTTGTTTTATTACACCATTATGGACCATATAAAATAAGTGAAGAAAGCAATCCTTTTGATTTAGGCCCACATCCACACAGAGGGTTTGAGCCTATAACATTTTTAATTGAAGGTGAACAATTACACCGAGACTCTTTAGGTAATGAGAGTGTTGTAAAAGCTGGTGATGTACAATGGACAACTGCTGGGCGTGGCATTATACATGCAGAAGCACCTACAAAAGATTTTGTAAAAAGAGGTGGTACTATTGAGGGTATTCAATTATGGTTGAATCTTCCTGCCGAAAAAAAGATGATGGCAGCAAATTACCAGCACGCAAAGCATAAGGATTTTAGAATTGTAACTTCTGCTGATGGTAAAATAGAAACTAAAATTATTGCAGGTCAACTCAATGAAACCTATGGTAGAATAGCCACGCAGACTCCCGTTAATGCATTTATGATTACTGCTAAAGCGGAAGGACTTACAACTATTGCGTTTTCAAAATCACAACATGGTATGTTGTATCTATTAAAAGGAAAAATAAGCGTTAATGGATTGGAGGTTTTAGAACTTAATAAAAGTCAATTTATTACATTTAATCAAGATGGTGACGGTTTTACTATTGAAGCAGAATCAGACAGTTTGTTATTATTCTTATCAGGTGAACCTTTTAACGAACCCGTTTCAACGTATGGTCCTTATGTAATGAATACACAAACTGAAATCATGGAAGCCATGCGCGATTATCAAATGGGAAAAATGGGATTTCTTCCAGCGAACTAATATTTACCAAGACCTGTCAGGTTTTTAAAACCAACCAGGTCTATTCAAATAAAGTTTAATTAAAAAGATACCTGCTTTTGCAGGCAATATTATGAAAACACTAATTCACAAAGCAAATACAAGAGGTCATGCAGATCATGGCTGGTTAAAATCATACCATAGTTTCAGCTTCGCTAGTTATCAAAACCCAGAACGTACTAATTTTGGTATGTTAAGAGTATTAAATGATGATATTGTACAACCTAAAATGGGATTTGGTACACATCCGCATCAAAATATGGAAATCATCTCTATTCCTCTAACAGGTGCGTTATCTCATAAAGATAGTATGGGTAATAAACGCGCTATAGAAGTTGGCGAAGTACAAGTAATGAGTGCAGGTACAGGTTTAACGCATTCTGAATTTAATGATAGTAAAACAGATGAAGTTAATTTTCTTCAGTTATGGATTATACCTGAAGAATTGAGTGTAAAGCCAAATTATGAACAACGCGAATTTTTACCCAAAGACCGTAAAAACAAATTACAAACCGTTGTTGCACCTAAAGATAAAGTGGAAGGTAATGCGTTGCCAATTAGCCAGCAGGCCTATATTTATAGAACAAGTTTAGAAGCAGATGTCTCTTTAGATATAGATTTGAAATCAGAAAACAACGGATTATATATTTTTGTTGTTGAAGGTGCTATTGCTGTTAAAGAAAATTTGGTTAACAAAAGAGATGCCATAGGAATTTATGAAACAGAACAAGTTTCAATAAAATCAATAGATACTTCAGAATTGATAATAATTGAAGTTCCAATGGATTAACCCTAATCTGTATTAGTTTTTAGTAAAAAGCATCCTAATTTAGGGTGCTTTTTTTGGTTTATTTCACGATATTTGTAAATAGACTAACAACTAAAATTAAATAGAATAAGAATATGGCGATGAATAAGAATACAGTATTAGCTTGGGCTACCACAATAATGATTGCAGTAGGACTCGGGTTAATTGCACTAGGTGCATTTAGATATGATGATGTGGCAGGTTGGGGCTTTGCAGCTGTTGGTTTTGGTTTCTTTGCTATTGCTTGGGTATTTAATGCTTTAAAAGGTAGAGTGTAACCTAAATAATAAATCTTTTAAGACTGTATCTTAATCTCACTTTAGATGAATTATCAATTACAGTTATTTTATACTTAAAAGATTTCAAAAAATTTTAAATAATTAATTTAAATTGAAAAACATAACGCTTAAATTTTTCAATTTAAAACCCTTAAACTTATTATAATGAGTGATGATAAAAAAGTAATATTTTCAATGTCTGGTCTTACAAAGACATTTTCAGGTGCAAATACTCCAGTTTTAAAGAATATTTACTTGAGTTTCTTCTATGGTGCCAAAATTGGTATTTTAGGTCTTAATGGTTCTGGTAAATCTACATTATTAAAGATTATTGCTGGTGTAGATAAAAACTACCAAGGCGATGTTGTTTTTCAGCCTGGTTATACCGTTGGTTATTTAGAGCAAGAGCCAAAATTAGACGAGGATAAAACGGTTATGGAAATTGTTAGAGAAGGTGCCGCAGAAACGGTTGCTATCTTAGACGAATACAACAGCATAAACGATCAGTTTGGTTTAGAAGAAGTCTACAGCGATGCCGATAAAATGGAGAAGCTTATGAATCGACAGGCAGAACTGCAAGATCAAATTGATGCTGCAAACGCTTGGGAACTCGACACTAAATTAGAAATAGCGATGGATGCTTTACGCACACCAGACGGTGATAAAAAGATTTCAGTACTTTCTGGTGGTGAAAGACGTCGTGTTGCGCTATGTCGTTTATTGTTACAAGAACCAGATGTTTTATTGTTAGATGAGCCAACCAACCACTTAGATGCAGAATCTGTACATTGGTTAGAGCATCATTTAGCACAATATAAAGGTACCGTTATTGCCGTAACACACGATAGGTACTTTTTAGATAATGTAGCAGGCTGGATTTTAGAACTCGATAGAGGTGAAGGTATCCCTTGGAAAGGAAACTACTCATCTTGGTTAGACCAGAAATCTAAACGTATGGCTCAAGAAAGTAAAGTCGCTTCTAAACGTCAAAAAACTTTAGAGCGAGAACTAGAATGGGTTAAGCAAGGTGCTAAAGGAAGACAAACCAAACAGAAAGCACGTTTAAAGAATTACGATAAGTTAATGAGTCAAGATCAAAAACAACTTGATGAAAAACTAGAAATTTATATTCCTAATGGTCCACGTTTAGGAACAAATGTAATAGAAGCCGTTGGTGTAGCTAAAGGCTACGACGACAAATTATTATATGACGACTTAAATTTTAATCTTCCACAAGCAGGTATCGTTGGTGTTATTGGACCCAATGGAGCTGGTAAAACCACTATTTTTAGAATGATAATGGGTGAAGAGACTCCAGATAAAGGAGAATTTAAAGTTGGTGAAACAGCAAAGATTGCATACGTAGATCAGAAACACTCTAACATAGACCCTGAAAAAACAATTTGGCAAAACTTTAGTGACGAGCAAGAGTTGGTAATGATGGGTGGTAAAGAAGTAAATTCTAGAGCCTATTTAAGTCGATTTAATTTTTCTGGTGGTGAGCAAAATAAAAAGGTAAAATTATTATCTGGTGGTGAGCGTAACCGTTTGCATTTAGCAATGACATTAAAAGAAGAAGGTAACGTATTGCTTTTAGATGAGCCTACCAATGATTTAGATGTAAACACACTTAGAGCGCTAGAAGAAGGTTTAGAGAACTTTGCAGGTTGTGCTGTGGTTATTAGTCACGACAGATGGTTCTTAGATAGAATTTGTACACACATCTTAGCTTTTGAAGGTGATTCACAAGTCTATTTCTTTGAAGGAGGTTTTAGTGAATATGAAGAAAATAAGAAGAAACGTTTAGGTGGTGATTTAATGCCAAAACGTATTAAGTACAGAAAGTTGGTTAGATAATTTATTAGCTCAACTCACAAAACAAAAAAGCCAGCAACTGCTGGCTTTTTCGTTTTATTTATTTTCGAGATGCTTAATGGTTGTTTTAAGTTTTCTAACCTTAATTAAGTTTAAAACCAATAAAATAAAAAGTGTAACTGCGGTTATTGCGAGTATACTTATAATTTTATCTGCCGATTCTATGGTGTTCATAATTAATTGTCTCCGTAAAGATGGCCGCTTGTAAAGTCTTTATAAGTATCATCTACATCTCTAAACGCATTGGTTTCCATTAGTTTTTTGTTTTCAGCTTTAAGTTTATACATCTTAATAATGGCAATAACTATAAATACAAGAAATACTGAAGCTACAGCTATTAATATCATAGTAAGCTGTGTTGTTGTTATTGATAAACTACTGTAAGCGAGGTTAATAGACATATCGAGAGGTTTTTGATTTGGATACTAAAACAAATATAAAAAAAATAGTGATGCTAAACACTTAACTTTAAATTATTTAGCAAATTTAAGCGTTAATTTTTGTCGATAAAGCGAAATAAAATAGCGATTAAATACGCTGTTAGGCGACTAAATAAGGTTTTTGCAATGTATTTATAGTTATAAAATTAATACCAATCTAAAAGAATCACTTCAATTGATGTACTTGTTTTAGTCACTAAATCATTAAATAATTTTATATCACTCAAACCATCCGTACCTCTATAATGGTAAGGGTAAACCTGCTTTGGTTTAAAGTCTAAAACAGCATTTGCTGCGTTTTCAACCGTCATAGTATATGGTAGATTCATACAAACAAAGGCTTTGTCAATATGTTTTAAATTCCGCATTTCAGGGATATCTTCCGTATCACCAGAAATATAAATACGCTCACCATCTACTGTAATAACGTATCCGTTACCTCTTCCTTTAGTATGAAATTTTAAAGCCTCTTCTCTTAGGTTATACATAGGTATAGCTTCTATAGATAGATTTTTTGGATCAAAAATTTCACCGTTATTTAAAGTTACCATTGTTTTACCCAATTTTTTCGGTAATTTATCTATAACAGCTTTTGGGGCAATAAGGGTTGTATTTTTAAGATTAAGTAACTCTAATGTTTTAAGATCTAGGTGGTCACCATGTATATCTGTAATTAAAACATAGGTTGGTGTTTTTTGGTTGCTAAATGCATCTTTTCCACCCGTAGGATCTATATATAAAACTTCATTTTTAGTTTCTAAAACTAAGGTGCCATGCTTTATAGGTATTATTTTAATACTAGAATTTACACTTGTTTTATTTGGCGATACGCTAACCGTATTTTCTGTTTTATTGTTTTTACAAGTTGCAAATATGGTCATAAATACGACTAGTAAAATGTTCGAAATTTTCATGTTTTCATTTTTATAAAGGTATTAAACAACAATTTCTAATCGAAATTTTGTAACATTTTTATTGTAATAACTACTTATATTTTAAGCAGTAAAGTTTTTATACTCATAAAAAATACCGAAATTGCTAGTACAATTATTGTTCAACTAAAATAACACTATAAAATATGTCTGATGATTTTGATTTATTAGAAACTAACGCTCAAGAAAAAGCTGAAAAGGTAGATGTAAATTGGGGAAAAGCCATAGACCAAATGAAGTCTAAACTGGCACAAGAAGATGATCCCGAAAGTCGTCAGAAAATATTAAACGCCACTTTAGATAATGTGGTAGATATGGCAGAAAAGGACAGAACTACATTATTAGACGCCATTAAAGATTTAACCGATTACCAAGATGAAGTTGGTATTATGTTCGAGGGTTTTTCTGCATTAAACGGTGCAGAACAAAAAATCATAGACGATGCCGTAAAACGTCTAGAGCGCGCTAAAGTAGAGTTAGAAGATGCTCAAAATAAGCCAGACACCTGGTGGAATAACCTTTGGGGACGTAAAAGCAAAATTAAAGATGCAGAAACAGAACTAGCAACAGCACAAAAAGAGCGCGATGCTTCAGACAATAAAGCAAAAGCCATGTTTCAGCAGCGTATAGAAACTGCAGATGTACAAACGTTATTAAATGAATTATCATTTAAAAGTCAAGCAGCAATTAAGCGTTTAAAAGACAGAGAAATTGAAATTAAAGAAGTAGAAGAAAGCTTAAAAACTGCGATTGTAGAAGCGAGTAACAATCATACCAAAGCGCTTCAAAAGAAAAAAGAAGTCGAAGATCAGTTAGAAGCACAGTATGCATTATTAAAACAGGCTAGACAAGCCTTAGAGGAAGTAGCAGACAAACAGTCCGAAGACTATTCTAAAGCACTAAGTGCTGTAACAACTCTAGAGCAAAAAGTAGAAGAGTTAGAAGGTCTTAAAAATGCATACACCACTTTAGCAGCATCAAAAGACAGTTTTGTACACAAGCATAACCTTACCATTAAAGTATTAACATCTTTGCGCAGTAATTTACAAACGCATCGTGCTAAATTAAAAAGTGATACAGATGAACGTCTAAAATATTATGACGGTTATGTAGTGGCTTTAAAAGCAAGAACAGATCAAGAGTTCGCTGCTATTTTAGAACATTTAGGTGTAAAAACAGATGAGCATATTGGTGAAACCTTAGCCGCAATGCACACAGCAAGCGCAAGAGCACGTCAAGAAATGATGGATAATATTCCGGTTCACGAAAAAGTAATGCAAGGTGTTTATGGCAGTTATGCAGAAGCTTTGCAAGAGATTAGAGAAAAGGATAAGTCTATTCAAAAGAATTTTGCAGAACGTTACGGTATAGATATGAAACAGATTTTTGAAGATTACTACGCAGCAGATGCCAATGCACCATCTGGTGGTGATGGAGAGCCAGCAGATACCCCTAAGCCAGAAGCTGGTAATGATGATTTGTTAGGATAATTTAATTTTTGCGTTTCCCTCTTCCGCTAAAAAAAAAAGCTTCAGAGGGTCAGGCTTTACACTATATCTTTTTTCAGAAAAAGAAAAAAGGATGCCGTTTCAATCCTTAACGCAGATTCTCAAACGCAACAGTAATTATGAAAAAAACATTGATTATTTCACTTACAGCAATTTGTGTGTCTGTCATGGGAATTATATTTGTTAAACACAGTAATGACCATAAAGAGTGTGAAATAAAAACTGAAATAGCATTTGGTGATAATGATGAGAAAATTGTTTCAGAAATTTATATATGTAAAGAAAAGTTTAATTTATAAAATCATTACAATTCAGTTTTTGAGTTAAACGACATACTGAATACCACCAACCGCTTACTATAATGATCACAACACCATTAGATTCCGCAATATTAGACTCTAAAGCGCAGTACGTCTTTTATCACAAGATGATAGATTTTACGCTCAAAGAATTAATAGTAGCCGTACAAGCCAAGCAACTATTAAGTCAGCAAGAAGTCTTACTTTTTAAGCAATATACAGATTTGCTACTCTATTCTATAGAGACCATACGTGTAAAATATATGTACGATGATGAAGAAAACATGAAGGTAGATTTAACCGACTCTAGTTTTCCTAATTATTTAGAATTTAGATACCTTTTTAACGATTTAGAATTAAGAGAAAATTATTTAGGTAAACTCACAGATGTTGCAACATTAAAAGAAGAGTTTTTAGATACCTTAATGCGTAAAAAAGAACCTATTGCAAAGCGCAAATTATTTGAAGCAGCATCAATTGTGTATTATACATCTGCTAAAAAAGAATATATTTTTAATCGTTTTGTACAAGGTAAAATTATACCAGCACCACAGGGCTCGCCAGCTGAGTATTTAGTCAGTTGGAGTTTTTATGATGTTTCCCATAACAGACCCTTTATTTGTTACATGTATTTTAATTACAATGGCAAAGACCCTTTAAAAGAACGCGACCAAATTTATAAGGTGTTAAAGTCTGTAGCAGATCGTGAAATGTCTTTAGATACCATGGCATATGGTATAGACAAACGCTTACCAGATGTATTACCTAAGTTAATAAAACGTATAGATTTAGGGCCAATACACAATGTATTTGCTAAAGATGAAAACCAAATTACACACGCAATCTTAAAGAGCATAGCCAACAAGGAAATTCCTTTAGAATCTTACGCAATATCGTTTAAAATAGACGAGCTAAAATCGGCTAGCGAATTTAAAGAAGGTGGTTTTTTTAATAAAAAAACCTTTCAAAAATGGGATACAATGTTTAGGCAACGCTATGTTTTTGCACCACATCGTATTATTCAAATGTTGTATAATAAAACACCTGAAATAATGAATAAGTTAGCAATGCCACCTATTCAACTTTCTGAATTAAAAACAAAATAAAGAGTAAACAATAGCAGTGGTACTATTAAGTACTGTAAACAGTTATTGATACTATAAATTAATAAAATGGAATACAACTCAACCTTTCCTATTAAACAAAGCGAATTAGATATGCTTCGCGATGAAGCGACATCGTATTTAAAATCAATGCAATGGGAACAAAGTCAGCGTGCTAAAAATAAAGATAACGATGCAAAAGATGAATCTATTCTCTTGTACTTATCGCGAGCTAATAATGGTAGTAGCGTTAATGTAACTTCAGTTTCTAAAAGTATTCTTGCTTTAAAGAAACGCTTATTACCAGAGTCTGTGGCGTTGCCTGTACATTTAAATCACACATTATTTGCGGTACAAGAAGCATTGACTTTGGGTATTTGGATAAAAGATAGTTATTACGATGCTTCAGGTTTATCTAGCCTTAACGAAAATAAATCTGCTTTAGATAGTTCTGGCAAACGCCAGTATGAAAGCAAAATGCACACAGCAACAGCTTTTATGTTATTTGCTACTGCTTATAAGGTTTTACACGATCTTAAACCACACGCATCAGACGATTTATCTGTAATGAAGCAGAAATTTGCAGGCATACCAGAAGTCTCGTTAATGACGCCTTTAAAAGGGGTTTCTTGCCAACTGTTTTATTATGATAAGTATTTAACGCATCCAGATATAATTAAGTCAGACAAAGATGTTATAGACTTTACAGTCGTTTATTTTGAAGCGCTAATTAACGAAATTCAACTACGAAAAAGTAGTCTAGAATACACCGAAACTATAGTTGATAGAACGTATAAATTAGAAAACTCTGATTTTGCAGTTTCAGGTTGGGATAATGTTTTTTCGGGTTCAGCGGTTAGTATTGCGTTTAATAAAATAGAATTTGAGCAAATTGTAGGTAATAAAGACGCCAAACACTTTGCACGTCGTTTAACAGAACGTATGTTAAGCTACGATTTTGAAGCTAAGAAAAACCCGTTTCAAGAATTAGGAGGTTTTATGCCAGTGTTTATGGGTTACGGTATACCAGGTACAGGAAAAAGTATGTTGATTGCTGCCATTGCAACCCGTTTAAAAGAGCATGCCGATAATTTAGACATTCCGTTTTTATTCCATCCTATGCCAGATACATTGATTAGTACTTTTCAAGGTGGTTCTGCTGAGAAAATGGTAGAATGGATGAAGCCTTTACAAGATCCTACCAAATTAATTTTTGCACCAATCGATGATGCCGAAAATAATTTGCAAGAACGCACAGCGCAAGGAGTATCTGCAGGTGTAAAAGAAGTGATTGGTGTCTTTTTAAGATATACAGAAGGTGCTTATGCTGTAAACTATGGAAATAGTTCTATTGGGTTGTTTACCAACTTACCCGAAATGTTAGATAAGGCTGTTATTTCGCGCGTGCAAGGAAGATTTAAAATTGATGGCGCACGCACAGCGCACGATTTTGTAGATCAAGATTATATTTGGTGGAAAAAATTACAAGACACCATGCCAGATTTTGTAAACATGAACGATCCTGAGGTATATAACTATTTAACAGATCAGGGTTTGGCTAAAACTATGGGTGAAATTTTAAACACCGTTGAAAAGCCATCCGAAGAACGTGTACACGACACGTTTAATAAGGTAGAAAAACTACACCAGGCTAACGATCATATGTTTTATGCGACTTTGTACAAAGAGATTCAGAAAATATTTCCGTTTTTCTCGTCTAGAGACGTGCGAAACATTCAATCTGCAATTTCATTACGATTAACAGATTTCGATTTAGAACTAGATTGGTTCGAGAATCCTGAAACCTATTTTAAAAAGGATTATGAGACTAAGTTTAACATGCTTCAAGAATTAATGAAATCTAATATGAAAGGTTTAAACTTTTCAGATATAAGAAGACAAGAAGTTATTCGCTATTTAGATAACGTAGCAACCATTGCAGATACCGACTTTAAACGCAAAGTAGATGCAAGAGTTAACCAGCTTAATATTGAGACTGAGGCTAGAGAACAGTTTGGTGAAAGCAAATAAATAATAAGTTGTTATTTCAATACATTTAATAACCAATAATTAGAGATTTTTAAATTCAGCCTAACTAAGTCATATAAAAATAAAAGATCACAAAATAAGATTACCGCTTTTTACGGCAACAAGATGAACAAACTAAAACAAGCAAATTTATATAGAAGTGAACTAATTTCTGTAAGCGGAAAGCTAGTAGAACGTTACAATAAGTGCTTAAAAACACTAGGTTTTACAGAAACGAAGTTAACCTCTTTTTCAATAGACGGTGTAGGTTGGAGTCCCGAAGTAGCTGAAGAAAAACAAGATACCCAATACCTTAATCACGGTGATGCAAATCCGCATGGTATTATTATTTCGCCTTTACAAAAAGGAAAACCAGTCTATTTGCCATTTCATTCTTTTGACAGAGAAATGATGCAACACGTGTTTAGAACACACGGACAAAAAATTAACGATATTACAAGAGATTCGGCAATATGTATAGATTTCGATCAAGATATTGATGTCTTTTATGAACCTTTAGATATTCTTAAATATGATGATGTTAGCATCAGTTTCAGACTTATAGATAATCTTGGTGAAAAACAAAAAGAGCAGCTTAGACTTATAGATAAATTTAATAACGAACATAACTTTATAGACGAGACCATTCATAAAGAATTATTAGACTCAGCAAATACCTATGGTGATCTTAGAGATAGAGATTTAAGCCTTCATTCACTTCACTATACAACAGGTTCTTTTTTTACAAGAGCCTTTAATGGCGTCTATTTGTTAAGAGATTTTATAAAACCAATAGTTGTTTTTGAAGATAAAGAGGTTTACAGAGAAGCCATAAAAGATGCCATTCACGATGTACTAATTTATCACATCAACCAACCCGAGTTAGTAGATAAATTAAAAGACCATATTATTATAGAGTGTAATTTAGAATCTGTTATAAAAACGCCAAACTACGACCGAATTAAAAAATATGAACTCAATCAGTTTTTAAAAGAGACACGACACCCAATAAGAGACATTTTAACAGATAAAGTTTTATTTAAAAGTTACCTAAATAAAATAGATATTAACGCACGCAAGCAAGTTATGGGGGTAGAATTGTATCTCGAAAAATTAGAACGTAGTAACGCTTTTAAGGTCGAAGATATAGTAGAGCAATCTTTATACTTTGCGTTACACCAACCACACTCATCGTTATCTACAGAGCATCGCGATTTAATACATAAACTGCTTATTAATATTGCACCAAAAGATGTATTGTTCTTGTATTGGTATGATAAAGAGCAGTTTTATAAGAGTTATAATGCTTGGAATGATTCCTTTAAAGATTGGGTAATAGAGCGCATTAGTAACAATATCTAAAAATTTTAGACTAATTTTATAAGAACCTTAAACTGAATATTATGTCACTCGAAATAATAATTTTTATAGCATCTATACTCTTCGGAATTGTATTGTATTGGAGAGAATCTAAAAGTAATAGAATCTATAGGTTTTTCAATAAGATATTTTATGCAAAAGATTTGCAAATGGATGCTGCCAGTAAAAAAGGATTTTTACACCAACAATCTTTCTTAATGCGTTTGGTGTATATAGGTGTTCTATTTTTACTAGGAATAGTAGTTGTAAGGTTTTTAATACCGATAGATTTGGCAACATTATCACTATTTGCATCAAGTATTTTTGGTACTTTATTAGGAACTTATTTGGCAAATTTTGTCTTTAAATCTTCAGAAGTAATCGATGAAAAAAGTGATTCATTATTAGATGCTGTAAAAGA
>JAOEWO010000012.1 GCA_028383925.1 Winogradskyella sp. | reverse complement strand
TTGCTCGTACAAAAACTCGGGATAACTGTAGATTTTTAAACCCAATTCTTGGGCTTTAAGCAATTCCGGATTATCAGCTTTGGCATGCATACCTAAAACGATAGCATCTAAATTTGAAGTTACTTTCTCAGGATACCAACCAAATGTTAAAGGCAATAAACCTTTAGCGTCTAATCTCGATTTTGAAGGCTCAAAAATAGTATCGTCACTCCCTGTAACTTTGTAATCTTTATTGTGAAGTGCTAAGGCTAAATTGTGCATAGCTGCACCACCTATAGCTATAAAATGTACGTTCATAGTATCCTTAATTATGTACTGTAAAAATACTATAAGTTTTGGTTTAGACCTACAAGGTTTTAGAAACCTTGCAGGTATTTCAATTTATTAAACCTTCAAAACACCCCTAAAGTCTCCTCAAGGGGACAACCCTATAAATAATGTTAAGAAGAATGCCCCCTTAACGGAACTTTAGGGGTGTAAATCTAAAAAACACTTAAATAACTTCTAGCAGCTACAGATCAGGATTCACAGCCAAACTATTAAACAACTTTGCTTTGGTGCTAAAAAATTTATTCTGAATTGAAATGGCCTTTAACTGATTTTCGATTAATTTAGACTCACGAGAATTAACTAAAAACAAAGAGCTTTCTCCCAGTTGAAACTTACGTTCTTCAGCTTGTAGCATAAGCTCAGAATCTGAAACCATTCTTAAAGTAATTTCATTTTGAGCTACATACGATTCTAACTCTTGTTTTAATGCATCTATCTTATTACGTAAGTTAACACGTGTGGCATCAATTTCAAATTCTGTGTCTTGTAGTTTTAATCGTGCTAACTTTAAGTCACCACGCTCTTTTCTTAAAAATAAAGGAAAACTAACATTTAAGCCGCCTTTATATTCGGCTGTATTAAATGTTCTTGCGACCTCTGGTGCTTCGGTTAAGAAATTATATTCTACATCTATTCTTGGTAATAATCTATTAGCTTTTAAGCGTGTTTCTACCTCTAAACCATCGAGCTTATAACCTAGTGATAATAATTTAGGATGCGCATCTAAAATAACGTCATTTGTTCTTAACTGATTAATATTAAATGTGGCATCTACTATAGGTTCTGTATCTACATCTGGTATAACATTTGGTTGTAGCTCTACAGGAATATTATTATCTAACCATAAAAAATTAGATAATTCTAGTGCGGCTTTCATTAAACTGACCTTAGATTGCTCTAAACTTAATTTTCTACTATCTAGTGCTATTCTGGCTTCTGTAGCATCAATTCTTGCATTTTCACCAAGTTCTACACCTCTTAAAATTCCGCGGTAGCGCAACTCGGCATTAACTAAAAAGTTTTCGAAAAGCTTAAGTTGGTTATAGGCTTGTAACCATTCAAAATAAACCAAAGAGGCTTCAAATAATATATTATTGACGTAAATATCGCGATCTGCTTTAGCTTGTTCTCTAAATAATTTGGCTTGTTTTAATGCAGCCATTCTATTATTAATTAGAAGTCCTCTACCAAGAGGCACCATAACACCCGCACTATACAAACCGTCTTGTGGCACAAAAGCTTCTGGATTAAGAAAATCTCCTGTATTTTCTTCAAAAGTTCCTTTTAACTCTACACCAAACCATGTTGGTATTTTAAATGTTCCGTTTAATTGATCGAAGTATTCTGTGTTCTTAAACTTTTTACGGTCATAATCTATTTCTAACTTAGGGTCGAAGGCGCCACGAGATTTCATAAGTTTTGCCTGACTTTCGTCTATAACTAATTCGGCTTGCTTTACAATAGGATGAAACTTTTTTACAAAGCCCAAATACTCATCAAAACGAAGCACGTTAGATAACTCTTCTGTTTGTGCTACACCTATAAAACTAAAACCAGCTAGAATAACTGTAAATAGAATTCGCATGATTTTATTTCTTTTTAGATTTAGCACCATCTTGTGGCTGGTAATAATTAGGTGGAAAACCGTTTAATTGACGCCAAAGCTCAAACCAAATTGGCACATCTTCTAACAATGCCATGGTGTAAGCTCCAGAACCTGCTCTAATGTCTTTTGGCCATTTGTGGTCAGTTTCATCTGGTGCTAAGAGCACTCTAAACTTACCATTAGAACTTATAAAATTCTCAACAGCAACAACCTCGGCACCATAGGTACCATAAGATACATTTGGCCAGCCACTAAATACAATTGCAGGCCAACCATCAAACTGAACGCGTACTTTTTCGCCCTTATGTACCAAGGGTAAATCTATTGGTTCTACAAACATTTCTACAGCTAAGTCTATATCTGCTGGCATTATACCAACTAACTCTTCGCCTTCTTTAAAGGTTTGCCCAATACCACCTCTAATGGCTTTATTTATAAAACCGTCGTAAGGTGCTGTCATATAAAGCAGACTATTTCTTATCGTGTAATTAGACACCTGATTGTTTAATTTTGAGACTTGTGCCTCAGTATCGAACTGGCTAGATTCTGCGCTAAACTTCTCACTTTCTGCCTTAGAGATTTTATCTGCATACTCAGCTTTTATTCTTGAGATTTCAATCTTAGCATTAAGCACCTCGTTTCTACTTCCTAATAACTTTGCCTTTTGCGAAATTAATTTAGCTTCCGTTTCTTGCAATTTCACTCTAGCGTCTTCCACACGCTTTTGCGCTGTAAGCCCATCTTGAAACAAAGAATCTGCACGCACATATTTTATTTGTGCAATTCTAATGTTAGTCTCAGCTGCAACAACTTCTATACTATCACTTTCTACTTTTAATATAGACTGCAAGATTTTGTTTTCTGCTTTTTCTAACTTTAGACTTTGCTCATTAATTAAAGCGCCTATACGAACGCCTTGCGACTTTACTTTACCTTGATAAGACACAACAGACAATGCTTTTGCATCTCTTTGTTGTGCTGTACGTTGTACTAAATCTGGATCGAAGTAGTCACTTTTTACTTCAGAAATCTTAATAATTGTATCCCCTTTTCTTACAGCATCACCTTCTCTAACATACCATTTCTCAATACGACCTGGTATTTGTGACTGAATGGTTTGTGGCCTTTGATCTGGTGTTAGCGTTGTTACTAAACCTCTGCCAGTAATATTTTGCGTCCAAGGCAAAAATAAAATTATGAAACCTAAAACAGCAAATGCAAACAAAAAGCGATTAAAATATTTGTAATAGCGTTTATCAAAAATACGCTCAGCCGATTTATACTTAGATAAATCTACTTCTGTATTTAATGGATTCTTAGATATATTTAACATACTACTTATACTTTATATGATTTGACCCTTTTTTAGCGTAATAGATTCAGTACAATTACTTGCCCAATCTTTATTAAAACTTACAACAATAAGCGTCCAAGGATGAGATGAATCCGTTAAAAATTTAATTAACTCTAAGGCTTCATCTTTTTCAAAATGTTCTAAGGGATCTTCTAGAATTAGTAATTTTGGTTTTTTAACTATAGCTCTAGCTAATATTATTTTCTTCGCCACGGTGTATGACGTTTGCTTAGCTTCAGGATAAATAATAGTGTTAATCCCTTTTTCACTCTCTTTTATAAATTGCGAAAGCTTAGTGTTTTTTATAACGTCGTCAATTTCTGCCTGCGTAATATCAGTATCACCAAAAGTGATATTGTCTAAAATAGAACCTTCAAAAGGTGTCTCATCAGATAAAGCAAGACCTAGTGACGCTCTATATGTATTAAGATGCAGATTATTTAAATTATTGTCGTTAAGATACACACTACCTTCTGTTGGCTTTATAATACCCGCTACAAGTCTAATTAAACTCGATTTACCTGCACCACTTTCCCCTTGAATTAAAATTCTACTCTTTGCTTTAATTACAAGTGAAATATTTTTAAGAATGTGTGTAGACCTATTAGGAACGTTATAACTTATATTGTCTAATTGAATTTTAAAATCTTCGCTAAAGTTAGGTGCTTCACCCGTTTGGTCTTCTATTTCTTTATCTACTACTTGTCCCATTTTTTCCAAAGAGGTAAGCACATCATAAAAAGATTCTAGACCTAAAATAAGTTTTTCTACAGATGTAATTACTAATAAAATAATGATTTCTGCAGCGACAAATTGCCCTATGTTCATTTCTTGATTTAACACCAATAAACCACCAATAATTAAAAGGCCTGCAGTAACAATAATTTTAAAACCAATCATTTGAATAAATTGTAAAACCAATATTTTAAAGTGGTTTTCTCTAGCCTCTAAATAGCCGTTTACCAAATAATCATTTTTATTAAGCGCTAGTGATGTTTTACCTGAAACTTTAAAACTAGAAATTGATCGTGCGACTTCCTGAATCCAATGTGCTACTTTATATTTTTGCTTAGACTCTAAAAGACTCGTTTCCATACCACGTTGAATTGTAAACTTAAAAACAATATAAATAAGGATAATCAGCAAAATACCAAAGGCCATAAAAAACGGATGATACAGCGATAAAAGTATCAATGCAAATACAATTTGCAATACTGCGGCTGGCACATCTAAAAGTAGTTTTGAAAGTCCTTTTTGAATATTTAGTACATCAAAAAAACGGTTAGCTAACTCTGGAGGATAATAATTAAGCAGCTGATCCATCTTAATTTTTGGAAACCTGTAGGTAAACTCAAAAGAGGCACGCATAAAAATACGCTGTTGTATCATTTCTATAATTCGCATTTGCATTAATTGCAAAATACCAACAAAAGCAACGCCTAAGGTAACCAAAACAACCAGCACAATCCAAGATGTGCTGACTTGCGCACCCTGTATTAAATTAATTATAGCCTGTATACCTAATGGCAATGTTAAAGCAATTAAGCCCGAAAAAACAGCATAATACAACACCTGTCTAACATCTTTACGTTCTAATTTTAAAATCCCAACAAAACGTTGCCAAGGAGTTAAAAGCACTTTATTTTGATCCATTAAATTGTATATTTAAAACTTGTTGCGTTAAATTCTTAAAAAAATCAGTTGGTGTAATATCCTTACCGCAGTCTGTAATTGAAGTAAAATGCGCTTTTAAAAAATGCTGATGTAGTGCACCTTCAACAATTGTACTAGCTAAGCTCGACGGAAATTGATACGTTGAGTTAACACCTGCAATCATATCGCTAAGACGCATTATTAAACGTTTGTAAACCACAAAATACCCCTCTTTGTTTTCACTATCAACCTCTTTAGTTAAGTACGATTTTGAATATTCGTTAATTATTATTCGGTTTAAAATAACTTCATTAATATGAGAAAAAGTCATATCCACTTCTATTGTTTTAGTAACCACCTCTATAGCCCTAAACAATTGCTCTTGCTTATTTGGCATATTGAAGGTACTAAACACTAATTGATACTCAATCCATGCCCAATACCAAGATGTTAAATACAACAGCAGTTTGTGTTTACTTTCAAAATAACGATAAATAGAGCTTTCATTAGATCCTATTTTGGCACCTAACTTCTTAAAAGTGAAACTATCAAACCCAATTTCTTCTATAAGTAAAATACTGTGCTCTATAATTCGCTTACCTAAATCGGAAGATTCTGGATCTTTAATATAGATCTTATCTGGTACAGATATTTTTAAGTTTGATAGTAAATTTATCATTAATAAAATATTTGGTTGCAAATATAATAGCATTACTATTAATTTAAAACAATTAACAAATATTTAATACCGTAAAAGGCCATATTTATTTCGTTAAAAACAACAATAAATCTGAGGCTAAAGCTTAGAAATAATTTTTTTTTCTTCTTTAAAAATATCAATTTTAGGCAAACCCGTAATGGCCTTATTTATCCATTTTAGAGCCTCAGCCTTTTCTTTTTTATGCTTGTAAATTTGAGCCATTCGGTAATAAGCCCATGCTTTTGGCACACCGTCTTGTGCTGTATGGTGCGATAAGTAAGCTTTAAGGCATTTTTCACCTTTATCTAATTGAATATTATAATCTGCGCACACCTTACCTATTTGGTAATGCATAGCATTGCGCTGAAGTTTCTTTTGCGCTGCTTCTAAATTACCAATGGCTTTTTCTGGTTGGTTTTGTTTTTCATAGAAATTGGTTAGCTTCTCATAACAAGTTACAGAACCTCCCTCTTTAATTGCTAATTTATAATACGTCTCAGCAAGTTCTGGCTCATCATCATATTCATAAACATATCCTTTTGCCAAATAGCCATCAACTTTAGATAGTTGTTCTAACTCGGCAGCATACGTTAACGCTTTAGAATAGCTACCACCTACAATACCTGGTAGCGACACATACAACTCAACCAAAGCCCATCGCGCATCAATATGGTTTGGGTCTAACGCTGCAGCCGTTAAAAAAGCATGTTTTACATCACCGATAATACCTAAAGCTTTAATTTTACTAATCTGCAGTGCTTTCATACCTAAAGCACCACCATATTTGTAATGGTAATTTGCGTTTTTTGGCGCAGTTTCTGTTAATTTTTTATAGATTTCTATAGCAGCATCCCATTTTTTTTGGTGACCATTGGCATCACCTAATAACTCTAAAGCTTCAGTATCGGTAGGATTAGTTTTTAGAAACGTAAGTATTTCTTTTTGTGCACTAGCATAAGCTTTTTGAGCTATAAGACGTTGGCCTTTCTCTTTTGAAGTTTGAGAAAAAGAAAGTGAAGACATAAACAGAATCCAAAAAAATCTATACATATAACAAATACTTTATTAAACAAAAATACAATTTAAGAGGCAGTCTAATAATCTTAATATCATAAGGTTCGGTTTCCCTCACAAATTGTTTAACTTCACTCATCAAAATAAGTATTTTACTCATTTTAACTGTTTTTGGAATGCCTTTTGAAAGTATTTTGTAAAATAAACAGAATTTGTTTGAATCGAAAAGACCTAAACTAATTCATAAAAAGATTACCGCTTTTGCGGCAAATATTATGAAAAATTATATATCGTTACTTATGATCATCTGCTTTGCCAACTTTACGAACGCTCAAGATGACTTTAATAATCAATGGAAAGCTATTGAAAAATTTGAACAAGAAGGACTCACCAAAAGTGCAGCAGACCAAGTAGATGTTATCTATACAAATGCATTACTACAAAATAACAAGCAACAACGCATTAAAGCCTTGTTGTACAAAAGCAAATACCTGCTCACGCTAGAGGAAGATGCACAACTAAAAATTGTAAATCTATTTATATCTGAAATAGAAACCTCTAAAGATATTGTGACCAAACATGTGTTAGAAAATATGCTTGCCACTATGTACTGGCAATATTTTCAGCAAAACAGATATCAGTTTTATAACAGAACTAAAACCACAACTAAAGTTAATGATGATTTTAGAACTTGGGATTTAGAAACACTTTTTGAAGAAATACACACCCATTTTCAGCGTTCTCTTCAAAATGGTTTACTACTGCAACAAGAACCTATAAGTAACTATAAAACCCTATTAGTTACCTTTATAAACTCAAAAAATTACCGTCCTACTTTGTATGATTTACTTAGTCATAATGCCTTAGAATTTTATAAAACAGACGAAAACAGTATAACGCAACCTGCATATAAATTTATAATTGACGAAGCGTCTTATCTCGGAGACAGCGAAGACTTTATTAATGTAAACCTAAATTCTAAAGACACGTTATCGCTTCAGCGAAACGCATTAAAAATTTACCAAGATTTATTAAAATTTCATCGCAAAAACCAATCTTCAATTGCTTATGTAGATGCTGATATTGCGCGCTTAAACTTTGTGCAACAGCACGCTACTTTTAACGACAAAGAAGATTTACTTTTAAAAGCACTAAAAACCAAAGCTGAACAATTAAAAACATCTCCACTCTCTGCCTTGTACAATTTTGAAATTGCAACGCTTTACCAAAACCAAGGTCAACGCTATAACAGCAACCCTAATACTAATATTACAGATGATGCAGACCGTTGGAAACTTAAAGACGCTGTTGCACTTTGTGATTTAACGATAACTGCATTTCCTAAAAGTCGCGGTGCTGTAAACTGTGCCATTTTAAAAAGTAAGATTTCACAACCACAGTTAAATTTACAGGCAGAACAGTATATTTCTACAAATGCACCATCGCGTTTATTCGTTAGCTATAAAAATTTGAAGCGTTTAGATTTTAGCATTTACAAAATAAACAATTCACAATTAAACAACTTTAATAGCCGTTACGATAGCCAAGAAAAAGAAAACTTCTTTAAAGATTTAAAAATTACAGAACGCTTTAGTACTACTTTAAAAATAGAAAATGATTACCAACAACATAGTACAGAACTCGTTTTACCTAATCTTACAAATGGCTTATACCTCATAAAAGCTGATACCAATTCTGAAACCTCAGTTTTTGCCGCCGCACATATTCAAGTAACAAACTTAGCTCTCTTAGAAAGCACAGAAAACAAGCATGTCAGCTATCAACTTATCAACAGAAATAATGGTAAACCTATGGTTGGCGCGAGTATTAAACTAAGTTATACCGATAATAAAAATAAAACATTTGCTAAAAACTTCACTACAGATCATTTTGGTAAATTTCAATTTAAAAAAGACAACAATTATTACAGAAATGTAGCAGTAATAGCAACTTACAACAATGAAACTGCTCAGTTTGGAGACTACTACATTAGTAGAACATATAGAGACTCTAAAGCCAAAGATACAGACTATCGCACATTCTTATTTACAGATCGCAGTATATATAGACCTGGTCAAACTGTGTATTTTAAAGGGATTTCTACAGAACATAAAGACGGAAAATCAGTTGTAACCTCTGGCAACAATGTTACAGCAGAATTATACAACGCAAACGGAGAAAAATTATCGGATCAGCGGTTTGTAACCAATGCGTTTGGATCGTTTAACGGAGAATTTGTACTTCCAAATAATGGATTAACGGGTGAATTCTACATCTTAAGTTTCTTAAAAGGTATACATAGTAGCTACAGCTATTTTTCGGTTGAAGAGTATAAGCGTCCAAAATTTAAGCTAGAATTTCAACCTGTTACAGACACTCACAAAGTAAACGATAGCATTACCGTAAACGGTACAGCAGTAGCCTTTGCTGGTAGTAATATTACCAATGCAAAAGTAGTATATCATGTAAAGCGCCAAGTGCAATACCCAAGTTGGTATTACTGGAGACGTCCTTATATTAACTTAAATCCGCAAGAAATTACATTTGGCGAAACTAAAACCAATGCTAAAGGCGAATTTGATATAACGTTTAGCGCCATACCAGATGAAACCGTTTCTAAAGAAAGTCTGCCTATTTTTAGATATCTAGTTACTGCAGACATTACAGATATTAATGGCGAAACCAGAACAGCAACAACCAGTGTAAATGTTGGTTACCATGCCATGACACTTAAAATTAGTGCGCCAGAACTTATTGACACATCTAAACAAGAGATTGAACTTATTTTAACTTCTAAAAACTTAAACGGAGAATTCTCACCTACTAAAGGCACTTTAAAAATTTACAAACTTAATGCACCAGCATCTGTTTTACGGGTTAGACCTTGGCAAGCTCCAGATTATCAGGTGATACCTCAAAAAGAGTTTAAAACACGCTTTCCTCATGATGCTTATAACAATGAAGATGCTTTAACCAATTGGAAAAAAGGCACTGAAGTATTTAGTATGGATTTTGAAACTGAAAAAGATAAAATCATCACTTTAAAGAAACTAAAAAAATGGAATTCTGGCAAGTATATTATCGTTGCTGAGAGTAAAGACAAATTCAATCAAAATGTAAAAGATGAAACCTTTACCTCACTATTTAGCACAAAAGATAACACCATAGCAGACCAACAATTATTTGAAGCGCAATTAGATAAAACCTCATACAAAACTGGTGATATTGCAAAACTAACTTTGGGTTCTGCAGCCAAAGACCTAAGCGTAACTGTAGATATAGAAAAGGATAATAAAATTATTGTAACGCAAATAATTACCCTTAATAATTCTAAAGAGACCATTAACATTCCTGTGTTAAAAGGAGATTTGGGAGGTTTTGTTGTGCATTGTAGTTTTGCCGCTTTCAACAGTTACAACGCACAAAGCTTTAAAATTAATGTGCCTTATCCTAAAACAGATTTAGATATTGAAACAAAAACGTTTAGAGACAAACTACAACCTGGACAAGATGAAACTTGGAGTTTTACAATTAAAGGGCCAAAAGGAGATAAAGTATCAGCCGAGTTATTGGCAAGTATGTACGATGCCTCTTTAGACGAATTTAAACCACACCAATGGAATTTCAACCCAATTAACCGTCCGTCGTATTACGGACAAATAAACAAAAATGCGCGCCAAAGTTTTGGTAATACAAATTTTAGATTGTTTAATCGTTTTGAAACTAGTGCTAACTATCCGCAACTAAATTATGACCGCTTAAATTGGTTTGGGTTTTATTTTGGAAGTAATCACTACATTATGAACAAAAGATTTGGTGGTGTTGAAGTAACCGCAGATATGGCCGCTAATGAATATGAGTCACTTGATGAAGTGGTTGTTGTTGGCTATGGAACTACCAAAACAAAGTCACTTACAGGCTCAGCCATAGCGGTTAGAACAACTGAACTTGACACTTTAGGCAATGATATAATTTCAAAACGTTCTGATATTAAATCAAAACAAAATTCAGACAACATCCAAATAAGAAAAAACCTCAACGAAACCGCATTTTTCTTTCCGCAGTTACAAACAGATGCAGAAGGCAATGTAAGTTTCAACTTTAAAGCACCAGAAGCCTTAACCAAATGGAAATTGCAGTTGGTAGCGCATACCAAAACTTTAGAAAGTGCAGTCACACAATTAGAAGCGGTTACACAAAAAGAGTTAATGGTGATACCAAATGCACCTCGTTTTTTAAGAGAAGGAGATAAAATTACCATTAGCACTAAAATTGCGAATCTTACAAAAAACGCATTATCTGGTGTTGTACGGTTGTTATTAACAGATCCTATAACTGGTAAATCTATTGATGGTGAATTATCAAATGCCTATAATGATTTAAATTTCGAAGTAAATGGAAAAGGAAATACACAAGTAGCGTGGACTATAGAAATACCTAAAGGATTACGAGCTGTACAGTATAAAGTTATTGCAAAAGCAGGTAACTTTAGCGATGGTGTGCAAAATGCACTACCTGTTTTAAGTAACCGTATGCTGGTTACAGAAACGCTTCCGATGTGGATTCGCTCTAACGAGACCAAAACATTTACATTAGATAAGTTAAAAAACAATACCTCAACCACATTAACCAATCATAAGTTAACTCTAGAGATGACCTCTAACCCAGCTTGGTATGCGGTGCAAGCTTTACCTTATTTAATGGAATACCCTTACGATTGTAATGAGCAAACTTTTTCGCGTTATTATGCCAATGCTTTAGCGCAGCACATTGTAACGTCAAATCCAAAAAATGAAGCTGTTTTTAAACAATGGAAATCATCTGATGCGTTGCTAAGCAACTTAGAAAAGAATCAAGAATTAAAGTCAATTTTAATTGAAGAAACACCATGGTTGCGAGATGCACAATCTGAGAGTGAACAGAAAAAACGCATAGGCTTATTATTTGACCTCAACAAAATGAACAACGAGTTGTCTTCTGCGTTGCGCAAACTAAAAAGTAATCAATCTTCATCTGGTGCATGGCCTTGGTTTAAAGGAGGACGCGATAACCGCTATATTACACAACATATTATTGCAGGTTTTGGTCACCTTAAGACGCTAAATGTTATTTCGACAGAGCGTGGTGATAAGGAATCTCAAATGATTCAAAATGCAATTCAATACTTAGATACCGAATTCATTAAAGAATATAAAGACATAAAAAAGTACAACAAGAATGCAGATTTAAGTAAAGATCATTTATCGCATACCCAATTACATTACCTATATGTGCGTAGTTTTTATCCAGAAGTCACAAAATCTAAAGAGGTAGATACTATAATGACTTACTATAAAGATCAGATTAAAAAGTATTGGCTAAAACGTTCGCTTTATACAAAAGGTTTAATGACGTTAAGTATGCAACGTTTGAACGAACAAACAACAGCTACTAAAATTTTAAAGTCCTTAAAAGAAAACAGCATTAACTCTGCTGAACTTGGTATGTATTGGAAAGCTAACACCAATTCTTGGAACTGGTACCAAGCACCAATTGAAACACAGGCCTTATTAATTGAAGCTTTTGCGGAAGTTGGAAGTACCATGCAGAACGAAGCGCAAAATTTAATAGACATAGACAACCTGAAAATTTGGTTATTAAAGCATAAGCAAACCAATCAGTGGAAAACAACAAAGGCTACAACAGAAGCTGTTTATGCATTATTATTACAAGGAAGTTCGTGGTTAGATGTTACAGAAATGGTTGCTGTAAAAGTAGGTAATAACATTATTTCACCTACAACTTTAGACAACGTAAAACTTGAAGCTGGTACAGGTTATTACAAAACAGCTTGGCATGGTACTGAGATTAAAAAAGAGCAAGCCGATGTAACCCTTACCAAAAACGGAGATGGTATTGCTTGGGGAGCATTATACTGGCAATATTTTGAGGATTTAGACAAAATAACCTTAGCAGACACACCTCTAAAACTAAGTAAAAAACTCTTCTTAAAAACCAATACTGATAAAGGTGAAGAAATTTCTGAAATTACCACAGACACTAAATTAAATATTGGTGATTTAGTAAGAGTTAGAATTGAATTGCGTACCGATAGGTCAATGGAATTTATACACCTCAAAGATATGCGTGCCGCTGGTTTTGAACCTATAAATGTTATCTCTAAATACAAATGGCAAGATGGCTTAGGCTATTATGAAAGTACTAAAGATGCAGCTACAAACTTCTTTATAGACTATTTACCAAAAGGTATATATGTTTTTGAATACGACTTACGTGTAAACAATGCTGGTAATATGAGTAATGGTATAAGTACTATACAAAGCATGTATGCACCAGAATTTAGTAGCCACAGCGAAGGTGTAAGAATTTTAGTAGATTAAAAAAAGGCTTCTAGTCTGAAAGCCTTTTGTAATTAGGCTATGTTAAGAGTTATCGATTATAGGGATATTCACTTATCCAATGAAAACCTCTCTTTGTTAATAAAAAGTCTTTTTCATTAAAGCGTGTTAAACTGCCCTGAATAGTATCACCTTTAAATATAAAATTAAAATCTAAAGCGGTACTATCCCTTTTGGTGTAATAAAAATCGAAAGTATCTTCTTGGTTTTGCCAACTTGTAATTTTCAATTTATCTGACAAACTATCTTTTACTGCAAATAATAAGAAACCGAACCATTAAGCTTTCTAACTTAAAAAGAGCTTTACGTAGCTGCTAAATAATAGCACCAAGGCTATTAGTCTTGTCATCTAAAAGAAAATCTGTACCTACTTGGTCTAAACTTTAGATACTGCGCTCAATTCGTTTTTTTTGGTGGGTAACCTGCAAATATTTTCTCTACTAATTTTATAAGGGTAGTCTCTCGATTTTTAACACTACCATTGGTTTTATAATTACTTTCACTAACTGCTTGCCAAAACAGTCTTTCATTTTGCTTTTTATCTACAAAGTCAATAACTATTTCTCTGGTATTTTGGTTAGATCCTAATGGTAAACCAACAGAGACACCACCAAAACCTCCGCCTCCGCCTCCACCAGCGCCAATGCCAATATTAGAGTTGTTTTGATTTAAAATATCTTGACTTTGAATATCTATAAAAAAGTCAGGATTATCGGAGCGTGTAAGTCCCATTGTAGACAATTTAACATCTATAGCATCTATTAGTCTAATACTATCAAACTGGCTTAAACCTGTTTTCATATCATCAAAATAGTTATAGGTTTTGTATAGCGTAAAATCTGTAGATGTTTCGTAATCGTAATTTACAACTGTACCGCAAGAGGTAAATGCTAAGGCTATTAAAATATATGTGAAGGCTTTCATACTTTTTATTTTAAAGATATTAAAAAATAAAGTGCATCGTTAAATTTTAACTATTCAAAATAATGAAAGGATAACCTATAAAGTATATTTAGAACTAATCATTCAACATTTTCCAAAGATTATCTTTAAGTTCTGTTAGCCCTTGTTGTGCAACCGATGAAATAAATAGGTAATTAGAGTCTAAATCTTTATCTAAAATAACAGCCATTTCAGCTTTTAATTCGTCATCTAACATATCTGACTTTGAGATTACAACAAAACGTTCTTTATCTAACATTTCAGGATTGTAACGTCGCAATTCATCTACCAAAATCTCATATTGTTCTACAATATCTTTAGCATCTGCCGGAATTAAAAACAAGAGTATTGAGTTACGCTCTATATGTCTTAAAAAATAATACCCTAAACCTTTGCCTTCGGCAGCACCTTCTATAATACCAGGAATATCTGCCATTACAAACGATTTAAAATCGCGATACTCTACAATACCTAGGTTTGGTTTTAGCGTTGTAAATTCATAATCTGCAATCTTAGGCTTTGCAGATGTTAAAACAGATAAAAGCGTCGATTTACCGGCATTAGGAAAACCAACTAAACCTACATCTGCGAGTAATTTTAACTCTAATGTTATATGTCTTTCTTCTAAAGGAACACCTGGTTGTGCGTAACGTGGAGTTTGGTTTATAGAATTTTTAAAATGCCAATTACCACGACCTCCCATGCCACCTTCAGCAACAATTTTTTCTTCTCCTTCTTCTGTTATTTCAAATAAAATCTCGTTAGAATCTGTATCTCTAACGACAGTACCTAAAGGCACATCTAAATAAGCATCTTCTCCGTCTGCACCTGTACTTCTACCTTTACTACCGTGAGCACCATGATCTGCTTTTATGTGACGCTTAAATTTTAAATGAATAAGGGTCCATAAATTAGGATTTCCACGAAGAATTACATGACCACCACGACCACCATCTCCACCATCTGGACCACCTTTTTGTATGTATTTTTCGCGATGCAAGTGCGCAGAACCTTTCCCTCCATTACCAGAGGCTACATTCATTTTTACGTAATCAACAAAATTTCCTTCAGTCATATCAATTTCCCACACAAATGGGAATCTTTTTAATTAAAATAATACTCTAAAATTAATTCAATACAATTGAACAAAAATAGTATGCTATTGTGAATGCTGCTTTAACAACAATTTAAAGTTTGTCTATTACAGTACTTAATCTTATTGTAATGTCATCTATACTGCCAACACCATTAACACCAAAATATTTATTTTGGGCAGCATAATAATCTTTTAATATTGCTGTTTTTGTATAGTATTCTTTAATTCTATTTCTAATAATACTTTCGTCTGCATCGTCAGCTCTACCGCTAGTTTTACCACGCTCTAATAAACGCTGTACTAAAACCTCATCATCTACCTCTAAAGCTACCATAGCATTAATTTGAGAATCTTTGCTATCCATTAACTCGTCTAGAGCCTTTGCTTGTGCATTGGTTCTTGGAAAACCATCAAAAATAAAACCGTTAGCACCCGTGTTTTTCTCAACTTCTTTGTTAAGCATGTCTATAGTAACTTGGTCTGGCACCAACTCACCTTTATCCATAAAAGATTTAGCCAACATGCCTAAAGCCGTTTCATTTTTAATATTATATCTAAAAACATCTCCTGTTGAGATGTGTACTAAATCGTATTTTTCTTTTAAGAAATTAGCTTGTGTTCCTTTGCCAGCACCTGGAGGGCCAAATAGCACTAAGTTAGTCATGTGTTGTGTTGTTTTTAATTGATATACTTCTGGTAAATCTCTTCCTAGCCCATCGTAATCTAAACCATAGCCTACAATAAATTTGTTCGGAATTTCCATACCAACATAATGAAGTTTAAAGTCTTTGTTATAAGCTTCAGGTTTATAAAACAAAGTAGCGATAAGCAACTGCTTTACGTTTTCATTTTTAAAAATACGATGTACTTCTTCTAACGTATTGCCCGTATCTATAATATCTTCTAAAATAACAACGGTCCTGCCCGTTAAGTCTTGTGTTAAACCAATTAAACGCTGTATGTCTTCAGTAGATTTAACCCCTTCGTAAGATGCCAGTTTTATAAACGTTACTTCACAAGGCTTAGGATACTTTTTAACAAAATCGCTAACCAGCATAAAAGAACCATTTAAGATACCCACAAAAACAGGCATTTCATCACCAAGATCATTTACAATAGCATCTACTATATTTTGTACAGTAGCTTGTATTTCTTGTTCAGAAATAAAAGGTTTGAAGTATAAATCGTGAAGCTTAATCACAGTCTTATTATTTTAGAAATGCAAAGATAATCATTTGATTAACGCTAGACGATTTTTGATTTACGATTTTAGAACTTTGTTCTATAATTAGTTTATTTTTGTAGCTCAAAGTGATACATTTTAATCTTAAAAAAGTTTCTGTTTTGCATAGAAACGCCTAAAGTTGATGAACTATTTTTCTTCCAATTTTAAACTCGGTATTCTTGGTGGTGGCCAATTAGGTAAAATGATTTTATACGATACACGTAAATTTGATATTTACACCTGTGTCTTAGATCCTAGCGCAGAAGCGCCATCTAGACTGGCATGCGATGAATTTACAACAGGCGATTTATTAGATTATGACACTGTTCTTAATTTTGGAAGAAAAGTTAATGTACTTACTTTTGAAATTGAAAACGTTAATGTTGATGCCTTAGAAACTCTCGAAGATGAAGGTGTAAAAGTATTTCCGTCATCAAAAACCTTACGAACCATTCAAAATAAAGCCACGCAAAAATTATTTTATCGCGATAACAATATACCAACAGCAGAGTTCTCTAGGTTTGCGTTTACTTCAGAAATTGATGAAGCTGTTGATAACGGTGGTTTATCTTATCCTTTTGTTTGGAAAAGTGCACGCTTTGGCTATGATGGCACTGGTGTAAAAGTGGTAAAACAAGCTTCAGATTTAGAAGGATTACCTAATGTAGAGTGTATTGCTGAAGATTTAATTCCGTTTAAAAACGAACTAGCCGTTATCGTTTCTAGAAACGAAAAAGGAGAGGTAAAAACCTATCCTGTGGTTGAGATGGAATTTCACCCTGAGGCTAACCAAGTAGAGTATGTTATTTGTCCGGCAAGAATACCCGACAATATTGCAAAAAAGGCAGAAATTGTCGCTTTAAAAACAGCAGCTGCATTTAAGCATGTTGGTGTGTTGGCAGTAGAGATGTTTCAAACCGAAACTGATGACATTATAGTAAACGAAGTTGCACCAAGACCACACAACTCTGGTCATTACAGCATAGAAGGTAGTTACACATCGCAATTTGAGCAACATTTAAGATGCGTTTTAGGCTTACCCCTAGGAAACACAGAAAGTAAAGTTGCTGGTGTTATGGTAAACTTAGTTGGTGCCGAGAACCATACAGGTAATGTGCGTTATAAAAACATTGAAACAATTTTAGCTATGGATGGTGTAACGCCTCACATTTATGGAAAAAAACAAACGAGACCTTTCCGAAAAATGGGACATGTTACTATAGTGAATAAAGATATTACAGTAGCTCGCGAAGTTGCTGAAAAAGTAAAACAAACTATTAAAGTAATTAGCGAATAGATTATGAGTAAAGTAGCCGTAATAATGGGAAGCATAAGCGATATGCCAGTAATGCAAGACGCTATAGATATACTTAAAGGTTTTGATATTGAAGTAGAGATAGATATTGTATCTGCACATCGTACACCCGAGAAACTTTTTGACTTTAGTAAAAACGCACACACAAGAGGTATTAAAGTTATTGTTGCCGGTGCTGGTGGCGCTGCGCATTTACCAGGTATGGTTGCATCACTCTCACCCTTACCAGTTATTGGTGTACCTGTAAAAAGTAGTAACTCTATAGATGGTTGGGATTCTATTTTATCAATTTTACAAATGCCAGGAGGAGTACCTGTGGCAACAGTAGCTTTAAATGGCGCAAAAAATGCAGGAATTTTAGCAGCCCAAATTATTGGCTGTTCCGACCAATGTGTTCTAGATAAAGTAGTGGTTTACAAAGAAGGTTTAAAAGTTAAGGTAATTGAGTCGGCTAAAGGACTTTAAAAAGCCTCAACCAAGGTTAAGGCTTTTCGCTATTAATCAATACTTAAAGTATATTCTTATTTTTCAAAGAATCACTGTAAAAATAAATAATTTAAAAATTGAATTTTATTTTTAGACTCATAAAAATGCGTTAAAATTCAGATTACCAACTCAATAGATAATATAATTCTCATAATTTAAGAAATGACAATCCTAAATAAACCCTTCAATACACCATACAATACAGCACCTTTTTCTAAAATAAAAACCGAGGATTACTTACCTGCATTTAAAATTGCAATTGAAAAAGCAAAAGCAGAAATTGATGCTATTGTTAATACTAGTGAAGCCCCTTCTTTTAAAAACACCATTGAAGCTTTAGACTATTCTGGTGAAGAATTAGACCGTATTTCTAGTCTGTTTTTTAACCTAAATTCTGCCGAGACAAACGATGAGATTCAGAAAATAGCACAAGAAATCTCACCACTACTCTCAGAGTTTAGTAATGATATTACACTTAATGTAGACTTGTTTAAGCGTGTAAAAATAGTTTATGACAACAAAACTAATCTAGATTTAACTACCGAACAAAACACACTTTTAGATAAAAAATATAAAGGCTTTTCTAGAAATGGCGCTAATCTTCCTGAAGCAAAAAAAGACACACTCCGCGCTATTGATAAGGAATTAAGCCAATTGAAGCTTACTTTTGGCGAGCATATTTTAGCAGAAACCAATGCCTTTGAAATGCACTTAACTAATGAAGATGATCTTTCTGGTTTACCAGATGGTGCAAAAGAAGCTGCCAAACAATTAGCTGAAAGTAAAAATAAAGAAGGTTGGCTAATTACCTTAGATTACCCAAGTTATATTCCGTTTATGACTTATGCAGACAATCGTTTGTTACGCGAAAAATTATCGAAAGCGTTTGGGAGCAAAGGATTTAACAACAATGACTTAGACAACCAAGAAATTGTTTTAAAAATAGCACAATTACGTTTTAAACGCGCACAACTTCTTGGTTACAAAACACATGCACATTTTGTTTTAGAAGAACGTATGGCAAAAACGCCAGAAAAAGTAACAACCTTTTTAAACGAACTTTTAGACAAAGCAAAACCTGCTGCAAAGAAAGAATTTACAACGCTCGAAAATTTTGCAAAAAGCTTAGATGGCACTTCAACAGCTAACAGCAGCGGAATTGATAAATTACAAAAATGGGATTCTGGTTATTATGCAGAAAAACTGAAACAAAAATTATTTAGTTTAGATGATGAACAACTAAAACCGTACTTTAAATTAGAAAATGTTATTAATGGAGCGTTTAACGTTGCAGAAAAACTATTTGGATTACAATTTGAAGAGGTACAAAACATAGACAAATATCACAATGATGTTTTAACCTATGAAGTAAAAGACGCAGATGGAGACTTGGTATCTATATTCTATGCTGATTTTTTCCCTAGAGCAGGCAAACGTAATGGAGCGTGGATGACGTCTTATAAACCTCAAATGATTAAAGACAGTCACAACCATAGACCACATGTTTCTATTGTTTGTAATTTTACCAAACCTACAAAAAGTAAGCCATCTCTTTTAACATTTAATGAGGTTACGACGTTGTTTCACGAATTTGGGCATGCCTTACACGGCATGTTAGCCAACACTACATATCCAAGTTTATCTGGCACAAGTGTTTTTTGGGATTTTGTAGAACTGCCAAGTCAGATTTTAGAAAACTGGTGTTACGAAGAAGAGACACTTAAATTATTTGCCACACATTACGAAACTGGTGCAGTTATACCAATGGAACTTATAGAGAAAATAAAAGCATCAGCAACGTTTCATGAAGGCATGCAAACCTTACGTCAAATAAGTTTTGGTCTGTTAGATATGTCTTGGCATGGCGTTGACCCATCAGAAATTAAAGATGTAAAAGCTTACGAAGTCGCTTCTTTTGGTGATACAAGTTTATATCCAGATGTTGCAGAAAACTGTATGAGCACGGCTTTTGCACATATTTTTCAAGGTGGATATTCTTCTGGGTATTACAGTTATAAATGGGCCGAAGTTTTAGATGCTGATGCTTTTGAGTACTTTAAAGAAGAAGGTATCTTTAATAAAGACGTTGCAAACAAGTTTAAAACTTTTATCTTATCTCAAGGTGGTACAGAAGACCCAATGACATTATATAAAAAATTTAGAGGACAAGAGCCAAAACCAGAAGCTTTACTTAGACGTGCTGGATTGTTAAAATAAAACTACTAACTAATCCGTTTAGTTTTAATGAAGTTACTAAAGCTAATTGGACATATTTTTATTATTACACTACTAACGGTGGTAACTCAAGTTGGAGGTTTAATTTGGATTGTAACCCTTTTAATTTCGCATAAACTCAAGAAGAAGAAACGCCTTGTTTTTCCATCGCTTTATTTGGTATTTAACTTAATAATTGTACCACCTATTGCTTCCTACTTTGGGAGAGAACAATTACCAGTATTAAATCAAAACTTAAAACCTATTAATTGGTTTTATCCATTAGCATTTAGAAACTATGTTTTACCAAAATTAAAACAAGGACTCATTAAAACTAGCGAAAACCTTGCCTCTTCTAATATTTCAATAACCTATTTAGATGCTAACTTCCCTTTTATTGAGGGCTATCCATTACTATCACATTTAAGTCATAATGATGGAAAAAAGATTGATATTACTTTTATGTATATTGATGGGCTAGGTAAACAAAGTGATAAAAAACCGAGTACGTCTGGCTATGGTGCTTTTGCAAATTTAGAAAAAAACTACACTTCAAAAATTTGCATTGCGAAAGATAATTGGTATTACGATTTTACAAAGTATTTAACTTTTGGAATTAACAATAAATTGAAATTAGACAGCAATAGAACTACTCAATTAATTAAGCAATTACTATTAATTCCTTCTTCAGAAAAACTTTTTATAGAACCTCATTTAAAGCAATCTTTAGGTTTAAGTAGCGAATTAAAAGTTAGATTTCATGGCTGCGGAGCAGTAAGACACGATGATCATATTCATTTACAAATAAAATAAACTTTCAATATTTATTGAAAGTTTAAAAATTAGTCTATATTTGTATCATGGAGTATCAAGAAGCAAAAAATAAATTTATTAGTACATGGGGAAGTTTAGGCACACTTTGGGGCATAAACAAAGCTATGGCACAAATACAAGCGCTTCTTTTTATATCTACCAAAGCGCTGACTATGGAAGATATTATGGAAGATCTTAAAATTTCGCGCGGTAATACAAGTATGAATTTAAGACAACTTATGGATTGGGGCATTGTGACGAAAGTTTTAGTTTCTGGTGAACGTAAAGAGTTTTTTACAACAGAAAAAGACGTACAAGAACTCGCAAGAATTATTGCAAAAGAGCGCAGCCGCAGAGAAATTAAACCCGTTATAAAAGTATTGCAAGACGTATCTACCATAAAAGATGATGGTACCGAAAAGACAAAAGAACTCATTAAACAAACAAAAGCTTTGCACGATCTTGCCGAAACTGCAGATTCTTTGATGAATAAACTCGTTAATCAAAAACAAAACTGGCTTACAAAATCGGTATTAAAACTCATAAAATAGGAAGCCTATTTTTTTTAAACCATACTTTCAGTATTTTCTGAAAGTTCAATAATAAAGAAAACATGAGAAATCAAATTCCAAACTGGCTAATAATTCTGGGTGGCTGTGGTCAAATTTTTACAGCAGTAATTTATCCATACATAAGACATAAAGTTTTTGATTGGTATAACGATGTAAAACAATTAAAACCCTTAAATCAAGAAATTGTAAAAACTTATGGCAGGTACATACAAGGCTTAAATTTTTCTTTTGGATGCATTGCCATAGTACTTCCCAACGATTTAAAAAACGGAACACATTTAGCGATAGCACTAACAGGACTAATTGCGGCTTATTGGGTTGGTAAAGTAATTACACAAATTGCTTATTATCCTATGTATCAAATTCCACAAAAAACAATTTTTAAAGTCGGTAGCTATTTTATGAATCTACTTTTTATCTTATTTGCTGTGGTCTACACGTGGTTATTAGTTACTAATGTTTGTCAAACCTTTTAAATTTTATTTATATGAAAACGCAAACTCTAAATTCTCAAAACGCTATTGAACTGAATAGAATAGAAATGATAGATTTCTATAACGAGGCTACAGAAGATTATGAGTTTTGGAGCAACGATTATAATATGCACTTTGGGTACTTTATACCATTTAAAACAAATCTATTTAAGCGCGACACCATGCTCAACCAAATGAATGCTCAGGTTATTAAACGTTTACATATTGGCACTGATAAAAATAGACTTATAGATTTAGGCTGTGGTATGGGAGGCACGATGCGCTATGCGCTAAAGAAGCACACCAACATTATGGCTTATGGTGTTACGTTATCTAATTTTCAAACAAAGGAAGGTAATAAACTGCTAGAGGGCAAAAACGGAATTATTATAACAGATAATTACAACAACACTTCATTTAAAAACAACAGCTTTAACTCTGCGGTTGCCATAGAAAGTTTATGTCATTCTGGTCACAACAACATCGCTCTTAAAGAAGCTTATAGAATTTTAAAACCTGGTGGACGCCTTGTAATCGCAGATGCATTTTTAAAGAAAGATACTTCTCAACTCTGTCATGGTGCTAAATATGCGTATCAGAAACTTTGTAGCCATTGGAGTTTAGAAAAGTTAGAGACACCTACTTTTATTAAAAATCAACTAGAAGCAATCGGTTTTCAAGATATAAAATTAGAAGATATATCTTATAGAGTAGCACCTTCGGTTTTGCACGTACCTTTTGCAATTACATCATTTATATTAAAGAAACTGTTAACCTTTAAAACGCTAAAAAGAGAAAGCTTTCATAATTTGAAAGGTTCATTTTTTGCTTTACTTTCAGGGTTAAACTTCAAAAGTTTTGGGTATTATCTTATTAGTGCAACAAAAAAATAAATGAACTTATAGGATACATAAAATGGACAAAAAAACAATTACAATAGCTGGTGGTAGTGGGTTTTTAGGACAAGTCTTAAAAAGCTATTTTCATAAAAAAGGTTACAACATCTATATTTTAACTAGAACACCAAAACAGGTTAACGATTTTAGTTGGAATGCAAAAGATTTAGGAGAATGGACTCATATATTAGAAGAAACCAATGTACTCATAAACCTTACTGGTAAATCCGTAGATTGCAGATATACTGAAGCAAATAAAAAACTAATATATGATTCTCGTATAGATTCGACTTCAATTTTAGGTTTAGCCATACAGAATTGTAAAAACCCACCAGAAGCTTGGCTAAATATGTCTACATCTACTATTTATGAAGATTCATACTACAAAGAAATGACGGAGACTAGTGGAGATATTGGCGATGACTTCTCTATGAATATTGCCAAATCTTGGGAAGCGATTTTTAATAATTTAATTACACCAAAACCTAAAAAAATCACATTAAGAACATCGATAGTATTAGGTAAAAATGGAGGAGCACTACTGCCTTTAAAACGGTTAACACAATTTGGCTTAGGTGGCAAACAATGGCATGGCAAACAAAAGGTAAGTTGGATTCATGAAACTGATTTTGCCCGCTCAATTGAGTTTTTAATAGAGCAAAATTTAGAAGGTGTTTTTAATATTGTAGCACCAAAACCAACAACCAATAAGTATTTAATGGAAGTTATACGAACGGCGTTAAGAATGCCTTTTGGTATATCTCACCCAAAGTGGCTGCTACAACTTGGAGCAAAAATGATTGGCACAGAACCAGAATTAGTTTTAAAAAGTAGAAATGTAATTCCTCAAAACCTTGTCGCAAATGGCTTCAAATTCAATTATTTAGAAATTGAAAGTGCAATTGAGAACCTCGTAAAAACTTAATATATTTCTCAATTATTTACAGTATTTTTGAGTTAGCAATGAAAAACAAAATGACTAATCACAAGATAGATCCAAATAATTGGATAAAATTATATTCCGACTATCTTTTTAATTATACCATTACGCGCGTTAGTGATAGAGAAATTGCAAAAGATTTAGTTTCAGAAACATTCTTGGCAGGTCTAAAATCAATGGTTAACTTTAAAGGAGAAGCTAGTGAGCGCACATGGTTAATTTCAATTTTAAAACGGAAAGTAATTGACCATTACCGCAAAATTAATTCTAATAAAGGTAAAGCCGAAGTTAGAATGAGCTATAGCAATGATACCGACTCTGAAGGCGATTGGCTAGAAGAACGTGTAGCAGACCCTTTTGATAAAACAGCTGAAGACACTTTAGAAAATTCTGAATTAGGAGAAGCTATACACAACTGTTTGGGTAAATTACCAGAAAAACAAGCCGAAGTTTTTAAAATGAAAACAATATTAGGCTACGATACAGAAACAATCTGTAATGAATTAAACATTACTGCGTCTAACATATGGGTAATTATACACAGGGCACGTACTGCCTTGGCTGATTGCATGGAAAAAAGTTGGTTTTAAATTATGAGTAAGATTAAATTAAGTTGTGACGAAGCAAACCATGTTTGCGACAAAAACCAATATAAGGAGGCCGGTCTTTGGGAAATGATAAAGCTTAACGTGCACTTGTTATACTGCAGAGCTTGTAGAAAATATACAAGTAGAAATATGAAATTAACTAAACTCGTAAAGTCTAATAAAGTTAAAGCTTTAGATAAAGCTACAAAAAAACAACTTCAAACGGCTTTCGATAAAGAACTAGCAAAGTACCAATAATACAATTAACCAAACTACTGGCAAACTCTCAACAAAAAAAGCACTGTAATATTTAGATTGATTTTTATGAGAAAAAATTAAAAATAATAGTGTTACAAAAACAATGATTAAAGTAGAAACTACAGTAATAGTAGACAATTCATCTTTAAAAAATTCTAACATCATAAACACCATTAATAAAAGCACACCACAAATTTTGGTGCGCTTTACCCCTATTTTTTGAGGTATTGTAGAAAGCTTTAAACTATCATAATTTAAATCTCTTATTTCAAAAGGTAGCATCAATACAATAATGAAGCAAAAACGTTGCATGCTTGTTATTAAGACGTCTGTGTTTAGTGACTTATCGTTTTCTATTAAAGGTAATATTACCGTTGTAAGCATCCATACCAAGGCAATAACATAGACTTTAAGACCTCCTATGTCTCTTAATTTTTGCTGCTCATCTAGCACATATCTTCTAGGTATTAATGGTATTGAGTAAAGAAAAGTAATTATAGCTAAAGCTATAACATATAGCATAGAACTTAATTTTAACAGTAAAAAATAATACGACATCAGCAAGAACGCTATAAGAGAAAACAGTTGTATTACTTTTAACCAATTTGCAAGACTGCGATGGTGAAATTTAGCCAGTCCAAAATACTTCACAAAATTATAACCTGTAATTGATGCAAAAAACACAAAATAAAGCATGTTTTTTTTATACTCTAAATCGTATTCAATAAGTGTCACCCAAGTTAGAGCAAAAGCACTTAATGCCACGTGAATACTACTATTCAAATAAAAATTAAAAAGGCGTTTTAATAATTCCACCGCACAAAAGTAATCAATGTGTTAATAACCCAGCGTTTCGGTTAAAAACTTTAGTTCTTCTTAACATAATAAAATACGTAAATGCGTATTTTTGCATATCAAAAAAATAAAGCTATAAAAAGAATGGATACTACCTCTTTTGCACTTAGACATATTGGCCCTAGTCCTCAGGAACAAAAGGCTATGTTAAACACCATTGGCGTTACAAGTATTGAACAATTAGTTTCAGAAACTGTACCTGCTGATATTCGTCTTAAAAATGAATTAGATTTAGACTCTGCCATGAGTGAGCAAGAGTACTTAAATCACATTTACGAACTATCACAACACAATAAAGTTTTTAAATCCTATATAGGTTTAGGCTATCATCCTTCTAATTTACCAGCTGTTATACAGCGAAACATTTTAGAAAATCCAGGTTGGTACACCGCTTATACGCCTTACCAAGCAGAAATTGCTCAAGGCCGCTTAGAGGCTTTATTAAATTTTCAAACTATGGTTACGGATTTAACCGGTATGGAAATTGCAAACGCATCTCTTTTAGATGAAAGTACTGCTGCCGCAGAAGCCATGAGCTTACTGTTTGCCGTTAGAGAACGTGCACAGAAAAAAGCAAACGTTAATAAATTCTTTGTTTCAGATTTAGTTTTACCACAAACCATTTCACTTTTAGAAACAAGAGCCACACCAATAGGTATAGAATTAGTTATTGGTAATGAAGCAGAATTTAATCTTTCTGAAGAATTTTTTGGTGCCTTGTTACAATATCCTGGCAAAAATGGTCAAATAACAGATATAAAAGCGTTTATAGAAAAAGCAAATGCTTCACAAATAAAAGTAGCTGTTGCAGCAGATATTTTAAGTCTTGTAATGCTTGAAGCTCCAGGTAAATTTGGCGCAGATGTTGTATTAGGTACAACACAACGTTTTGGTATACCAATGGGTTATGGTGGACCACATGCTGCATTTTTTGCAACAAAAAAAGCTTACAAACGCGATTTACCAGGTCGTATTATTGGTGTAACTAAAGATACAGACGGTAATAGAGCCTTACGTATGGCTTTACAAACCAGAGAGCAACACATAAAAAGAGATAGAGCGACATCTAATATTTGTACTGCGCAAGTTTTACTAGCTGTAATGGCAGGTATGTATGCTGTTTATCACGGTCCTAAAGGCCTTAGTTTTATAGCAAATAGCGTTAAAAATGCAACTTCTAGTCTTGCAAAAGCTTTAGAAAATCTAGGTTTAGAACAAGCCAACTCTCATTATTTTGACACCTTAAAAGTTAAAGCAGATGCGGTTAACGTAAAGTATGAGGCAGAAAAAAACGAAGTCAACTTTTATTACCCAGATACAAATACAGTTACAATATCTATTAATGAAACAACTACGGTTGCTGACTTAAATGTAATAATCTCAATTTTTGAAAAAGTTACAGGAAACACTACAGATAAAATAACTGAATTTGAAACTAGTGATACTATACCTGATCATTTAAAACGTCAGTCAGAGTTTTTAACTTATGATGTCTTTAATTCTTATCATTCTGAAACAGAATTAATGCGTTACATAAAACGTTTAGAGCGCAAAGATTTGGCATTAAACCACTCTATGATTTCTTTAGGATCTTGTACAATGAAACTTAATGCAGCATCAGAAATGTTACCATTAAGTTGGAGCAGTTGGGGAAACATGCATCCTTTTGCGCCAGTAAGACAAGCCACAGGTTATAAGTTAATGCTAAATGCCTTAGAAAACCAATTGACCGAAATTACCGGTTTTGCAGCCACCTCTTTACAACCTAACTCAGGTGCACAAGGAGAATTTGCCGGACTAATGGTAATTAGAGCTTACCACGAATCTCGTGGAGATCATCACAGAAAAATTTGCTTAATACCATCGTCTGCTCATGGTACAAACCCTGCAAGTGCAGTAATGGCAGGTATGAAAGTAGTAGTTACTAAAGCTTCTGAAGATGGTAATATTGATGTAGATGATTTAAGAGAAAAAGCAGAATTACATAAAGACAACCTTTCTGCGTTAATGGTAACATACCCATCTACACACGGTGTTTATGAATCTGCTATTAAAGAAATTACACAATTAATACACGATAACGGAGGCCAAGTCTATATGGATGGTGCTAACATGAATGCGCAAGTAGGCTTAACACACCCAGGAAATATTGGTGCAGATGTATGCCACCTTAACCTACACAAAACATTTGCTATACCTCATGGTGGTGGCGGACCTGGTGTTGGCCCAATTTGTGTAGCAGAGCAATTAGTTCCGTTTTTACCTGGCAATCCTATAATTAAAACTGGCGGACACCAAGCAATAACAGCAATTTCTGCTGCGCCTTTTGGCTCTTCTTTAGCTTGTATTATTTCTTACGGCTACATAAAAATGTTAGGTGCTAAAGGTTTAAGAGAATCTACAGAGGTAGCTATATTAAACGCTAATTATATTAAAGAACGTTTAGAAGGCTACTACCCTACACTATATACAGGTGAAAATGGTAGAGCAGCGCACGAAATGATTATAGATTGTCGTGACTTTAAGGCAAATGGAATCGAAGTTACTGATATCGCAAAACGATTAATGGATTACGGTTTTCATGCACCTACAGTATCTTTCCCTGTTGCTGGCACAATGATGATTGAGCCAACTGAAAGTGAAAGTAAAGCTGAAATGGATCGTTTTTGTGATGCTATGATTGCTATTCGTAAAGAAGTAGATACAGTAACAATAGATGAACCTAATAATGTCTTAAAGAATTCGCCACATACTTTAGCCATGGTAACAGCTAACGACTGGGTATTTCCATACACAAGAGAAGAGGCAGCTTACCCATTAGACTTTGTTGTAGACAATAAATTTTGGCCAACGGTAAGACGTGCAGATGAAGCTTATGGAGACAGAAACTTAATCTGTAGCTGTGCACCAATTGAAGAATACATGGACGCTTAAAAAAACGAAGCATCTAATAATTTAAAAAAGTGGTCTAAATGACCACTTTTTTTTTGTTTTATTTAATTTAATTAACAAATTTTAAGAATTTAAGAAAAATGAGTGCTTTGTGTTCATAATCGCAGAAAAATTATGTAATATTAAGTAGATTCGTAATAGAAGAATTGAAATTAAATAACTATGGGTATTAAAATCACGGGAACAGGAAGTTATATACCAAGTATTATTGAAAAAAATGAAGATTTTTATAATCATGAATTTTTAAATGCAGACGGCTCTTCCATAAATAGTACAAACGAGGTTATTGTAGAAAAATTTAAAGCCATTACTGGCATACAAGAAAGACGCTATATTAAGAAGGAATTACTTAATTCTGATATTGCTTTTTATGCATCGCAAAAGGCCATTGAAGACGCCAAAATAGATAAAGAAAGTATAGATTATATTATCTGTGCACACAACTATGGTGATGTAAAGCATAATGCCGAACAAAGTGATACTGTACCAAGTATTGCCTCGCGAGTTAAGCACCTTTTAAAGATTAAGAACCCTAAATGTGTGGGTTACGATTTACTTTTTGGTTGTCCAGGATGGATTGAAGGAGTCATTCAAGCCAAAGCATTTATAACTGCTGGTTTAGCCAAACGTTGTCTAGTAATTGGTACCGAAACACTATCTAGAGTTGTAGATAAACATGATAGAGACTCTATGATTTACAGTGATGGCGCTGGTGCTGTTATTGTAGAAAACACAAACGAAGAAGGTGGTATTATTGCACACAACACCGCAACTTATGCTCTAGATGAAGCTCACTTTATATACTTTGGGGAAACAAATAATCCTGAAATTACAGACCAAAGGCGTTATATTAAAATGTATGGTCGTAAAATTTACGAGTTCGCAATTACCCATGTGCCAATGGCATTAAAAGCATGTTTAGATGAAAGTGGTGTTTCTATACACGAGGTTAAAAAAATATTAATTCATCAGGCAAACGAAAAAATGGACGAGGCTATAGTTAAACGTTTATACAAATTATATACTATGGAAATGCCAAAAGAAGTTATGCCAATGACTATAAATACGCTTGGCAACTCTAGTGTAGCAACTGTACCTACTCTTTATGATATGATTTTAAAAGGGCAACTTAAAAACCATAGTATTAACAAGGGTGATGTAATACTATTTGCAAGTGTTGGCGCAGGCATGAATATTAATGCGATTGTATACAAATGTTAATTAACAACTTACACTATTAATTACCATTTAAATATGTACGAAAAAACATTTCCGAATAAGCGATTTAAATACACACTTCAGTTCTTAAACAAACACATTGACACTTCAAAATCTATTTTAGACTTAGGTGTTAAAAATCCGTTTTCAGAAATTATGATAGCAGATGGTTATGTTGTTAAAAACACATTAGGCGAAGATTTAGATGAAGACCAATCTGCAATTAGAAATTCTACTGCAGATGTCGTTACAGCTTTTGAAATTTTTGAGCATCTTTTATCACCTTATGAAATTCTAAAATCTGTTAATACTAATAAAATTGTAATTAGTGTACCTTTAAAACTATGGTTTAGCTCAGCATACCGAAGCAAAACCGATATAAGAGACCGACACTACCATGAGTTTGAAGATTGGCAATTAGATTGGCTATTAGAGAAAACAGGTTGGACTATTAAAGACCGACAAAAATGGACCAATCCGGTAAAAAAAATAGGCTTTAGACCTTTACTTCGCTGGTTTACTCCGAGATATTATATTATTTACGCAGAAAGGGGTTAATTTTATATTCTAAAATCTAGATCTTGAATTTTAATATTATCATACCTGCACATAACGAAGACCAATTTATTGGCAAAACACTACAATCACTTGTGCTTCAAACGTTACAACCCAAACATGTGGTTGTAGTTAATGATAACTCTACCGACAATACAAAACACATTATTGAAGATTATGCAGCAAAGCACCATTGGATTACTGTAGTGCACACCAAATCTTCTGACACCCATTTACCAGGATCAAAAATAATTAAGGCCTTTAATGAAGGTTTAAAAGTATTAGATGACGATTTTGATATCATTTGCAAGTTTGATGCCGATCTTATTTTTCCGAATAATTATTTAGAATGTTTAGCGCAACATTTTGAGGCTAATGAAAAATTAGGCATGGCATCTGGCTTCTGTTATATTGAAAAAAATGGTGCTTGGCAATTAGAAAACCTAACAAATAAAGATCATATTAGAGGTGCTTTAAAAACCTATCGTAAAGCGTGTTTTGTTCAAATTGGAAAACTAAAAGCTTCAATGGGTTGGGATACGGTAGATGAACTTTTAGCAAAATATCATAATTGGGAAATTTTAACAGACGCTTCACTTAAGGTTAAACACTTAAAGCCCACAGGAATTTCATACAACAAAGCCTCTAAACATCTGCAAGGAGAAGCTATGTATAAAATGCGTTATGGCTTTTGTATTACGCTTATTTCTGCACTAAAATTAGCTTATAAAAAAAGAAGCTTTAAATTATTTAGAGATTATATGTCTGGCTATTTTAAGGCAAAACAGAAAAGAAAAGCGTTTTTAGTTTCTAAAGATGAAGGTAAATTTATTAAAGATTTACGTTGGCGAGGAATTAGGAGTAAGTCTGGTTTATAAAATTCTGAAATAAACTTAGGATAACAAATGCTTACAAATTTGTTAAAAACTCCAACTTTTATAACTACGTGAAGCTTCTAATTTATTTTCAATAGTATCGTCTAATTCTGGAAAGAAATCTATACCTGTTAAGGCCTCTACCTCATCAATTGAGACTACAAATTTATACAATGGCAAATCTGAATCTTTGTGATTCATCAAAAACGCCAATACTTTAATCTTTCCGTTGTTATTATCTAAAATTACTTTGTAAAACTGATCTGGTACAGACACAGACTCATCACCTATTGTTTTTAATCCGTTTTTAAGAACACCACCTGTAACCACAAATACTCCGTCATTTTTCTTAGCCCAATACCTTACTTTTTGCTCTAAGCGATTCCAAATACCTGCATTAAATTGATGCTCTTGTGGACTAATATTACTGGTTAAAAAAGTTTCGTCGTGCGCTTCTTTTGTAAAACGTCTATCACCTGCAGGACATAAATGCCCTCTATCATAACCCGATTTTTTATAATTACGCCAATGTGCTGCACCTGACTTTACGGCTTTATCAATTTCAAAATAGGGTCTTTTGTGATTTGTAGCACTTAGATGCGTTGCTTTTAACTCGTAAGCAACCCACTCTGCTTGCTCATGAGGTTCACTATAAGATAATGAATAATTATTATGGTGTACAATTTGGCTTGTAGTACTAGTTGGTAAAAAATACAAATTGGTATCACTCTTTACTTCTTTTCCATTCTCAATAATTACAGCTCCTTCTTCTGAATTTATGTAATGCTCGTAGGTATAAATAGCAATTACAATAACGATTGCAATAACAGAATAAATTTGTTTTTTCTTCAAGATATAATATTAATCTATTACAAAACCTAAAGGCATTCCTACAGAACCGTTAGGAAAACTAATTCCTAAAAGTGCCGATATAGTTGGTGCAATATCAGAAATAACTGTTTTTGTATAAGTTTCACCTTTCGTTATTCCTTTCCCAAAAAATAACAAAGGTACATGCGTGTCATAATTTAAACCACTTCCATGTGTTGACCCTGTTTTACTATAAGAAATATAAGACGCATCATTAACCAAAATTACATCACCAGAACGTTTTTGGTTAAAGCCATTTTGAAGTAATGACTCTACACCAGTTACAAAATTGGTAGAATTCATAGTGGTTGCAGTATAAACTTTAGATACATTTTTATATGCAATTTGCTCATTTGCTATTTCATTTTGGACAGTAATTAGATTTAAGCCAAGTGTTTTAACTTTGTCTCTATCTAAAAAAACTTGTCCGTTACTTATGTTTTCGACAATATCTGTGGTGCCGTAAGTAGCCATTAAAAATTTATTAAATTCTGCTTTTCTGTCGTTATTATTTATGTAACCTGCTGGAATTTTAACAGACTGCAAATAAGCTGGCACATCTACAGCGCCATGATCTGCTGTTAAAAACACTGTATATTCACCTTCACCAATAGTAGCATCTAAATAGATGAAAAAGCGTTCTAAATCTTTATCTAATCTAATATACGTATCTTCTACTTCTTTAGAATTAACACCAAAATTATGACCAACATAATCTGTTGAAGAATAACTTACGGTTAAAACATCTGTAATATTATCTTTGCCCAAGGCTTCACCTTTTATTGCTGCCATAGCAAAATCAGTTGTTAAACTATTACCATAAGGCGTGGCTTTTAAAATATCAAAGCCATTATTTTTTGTTTTTAAATCCTCTAGATTATAAGGAAACGTTGCATTATCTTTTCCTTTAAAACCACCTTCAAAAATATTTTTATCTAATCCGCTTTCATTATAAATAGAGATATCGTAAAGGGTGTTCCAATCTTTAAAATAAGATTCTGCTTTATCAGAGGTATTAAAATCTACAACCCATTGTGGCAAAGTATTTCTGTAGAAAGAACTTGTAATCCAAACCCCTTCATCTTTTCCATGAAACCAATATGCTGCATTAGCAGAATGACCCGCTGGTAATATTGCGCCTCTATCTTTAATAGCCACACCTATGGTCTTACCTTTCATTTGTGTGAATAATCTATTTTCATCACCAAAGGTGGTTGTTTGCATTCTGTGTGGTGACATTTTACCTGCATCGGTTTGTGTCCCTATAGAGTTTACTGTAGTATCACCAGCACAATACACCATCTCTTTTACCTCTTTATCATACCAATTATTACCAATAATACCATGATACTTTGGTGTTGTACCTGTGTAAACAGATGCATGACCAGGACCCGTGTAGGTTGGCACATAATTAAAATGATTGTTTTTACAATTAAAACCTTCTCGCATCATGCGTTTAAACCCTCCGGTACCAAATTTAGATTCAAAACGTGTTAAATAATCATAACGCATTTGGTCTACTACTATACCAACAACTAATTTTGGCTTGGCGTTAGAGACCATATTGGATGTTTTGGCATTACGTATTTGCACAATCTCTTGAGAACCAATGGCAGAAAACACAAATAATAACACAAAAAGGAAAACTGTTTTTTTCATATTTAAAGATGTCTACATTTTAGTATCAAAAATACGGCTTTTAGAATATCTTAATTTAAATTAACATTAATAAACTAATCCTTTTTTATACTTTAGCAGTAATAAATACTTTCATGAAGTACCTTCACAATATTGGCGCTTATTTTATAATGATTAAAGATGTATTTCGCAAACCAACAAAATGGTCTGTGATGAAGCCTTTAATACTTAAAGACATTGACGATTTAATTATTGGATCTTTAGGTATTGTAGCATTTATAGCTTTTTTTGTTGGCGGAGTTGTTGCCATACAAACCTCATTAAATATAAGCGATCCGCTAATCCCTAAATATTTGGTTGGTTTTGCAACGCGCCAATCTATTATTTTAGAATTTGCACCTACATTTATCTCTATAATTATGGCAGGTAAAGTAGGCTCATTTATTACGTCGAGTATAGGCACAATGCGTGTTACAGAACAAATTGACGCCTTAGAAGTTATGGGTATTAATGCTATAAATTATCTTGTTTTCCCAAAATTTATTGCGCTCACCCTATACCCTTTTGTAATATCTATTGCTATGTTTTTAGGAGTGCTTGGTGGTATGGCAGCCTGTGTATATGGTGGTTATGGTACACTTGAAGATTATATACAAGGTATTCAAACCGATTTTATTCCTTTTCATATTTATTATGCTTTTTTTAAAACATTAGTTTTTGCATTTGTACTGGCAACTATACCTTCATTTTATGGCTACTTTATGAAAGGTGGCGCATTAGAAGTTGGTAAAGCAAGCACAACATCTTTTGTTTGGACTAGTGTTGTAATTATTCTATTAAACTTTTTACTAACCAGTTTACTTTTAGGCTAATGATTGAGGTTAAAGATTTACATAAATCATTCGGTGATACACATATTTTAAAAGGAATTTCTACTTCTTTTGAAAAAGGAAAAACCAATCTTATTATTGGTCAGAGTGGCTCTGGTAAAACTGTATTTTTAAAATGCTTATTAGGTTTATTTGATTATGAAGGTGGTTCTATTTCTTACGATGGTAAAGTTTTTAGTTTACTAAGTACAGATGAAAAAAGAGAGTTACGCTCTGAGATAGGTATGGTTTTTCAAGGCAGTGCCTTATTTGATTCTATGACTATTGCAGAAAATGTAATGTTTCCGCTTCGTATGTTTACTAAACAAAGTAAAAGTGAAATGGAAGAACGCGTCGATGTTGTTTTAAACCGTGTAAATTTATCTGATGCACATTATAAAATGCCAAGTGAAGCTTCTGGTGGTATGCAAAAACGTGTGGCAATTGCAAGGGCTATTGTAAATAACCCTAAATATTTGTTTTGCGATGAACCTAACTCGGGCTTAGACCCTAAAACAGCAATTGTTATTGACAATTTAATACAAGAAATTACAGATGAGTTTAATATAACAACTGTAATTAACTCTCACGATATGAATTCTGTTATGGAAATTGGTGAAAAAATAGTTTTCTTAAAAGATGGCCTAAAAGCGTGGGAAGGCTCAAAAGACACCATCTTTAAAACTGATAATGAAGTTGTAACCGATTTTGTTTATTCTTCTGAGTTATTTAAAAAAGTACGTAAAATGTATCTAGAAGAAAACGAATAGTTAGTTTCTTCTCACAAAAACCGTATCAACTTTTAGTTCTTCTTTTAGCCATTTCTGTAGTGCGCTTTCTCTAGCTAATAGAACACTATCTTTTAATGACACTTTCCACTTTACGTTGGCCACAGTTACGGTATCTATATTAATAAAGTCTTTTGACTCTAACATTTTAGCATAACCAAAAAACTCTAATTCGCTAAATCGCACTTTAGCATCGCGAGATAATTTTGTAAAAGAGACTGTCCCTAGCGTATTTTTAGACTCTATTTGTTTGTTTAAATTAGTGATACTTGTTTCTAACTGTTCTACTTGTTTTTGAAGTCCCGTAATTATAAGATCTTTTTGATCTAAATCTCTGATAGCACGATCGTATGCTTCTGAAATTTTATCTATACTACGGTTTTTATTCCCTTTTATTACAAGATTAAAGTCTTTTATTTTTTCATAATTTTTAATTTCATTATTTAAATCTGCAACGGTAGCATCTGTAATTTCACCATTAAAATATAAAATAATTTCCTTGTCTTCCCAATGCGGAATATCGTTTTGCAACCATAATTCGTTATTAGATTCTACCTCTGTTTTCATGAAATTTTTATAGTCACCCTCTAACCCACTTTGTTTAATAAAATTAACAAAGGTCCATATCGCAGGTGCCATAACCAAAATCGCAACTAAAGATGCAAACTGTGCAATGCGCTTTCGCTTTTTAGAATTAGCGTATTTTAACATCGGAAAACGCAAAACCTTAAGCACTAAGAATGTTGCTAGGGCAATAAAAATAGTATTGATGGTAAACAAATACATAGCACCTACAAAGAATTCCCAATTATGTGCTAAACCATAACCAGCTGCACATAATGGCGGCATTAAAGCTGTTGCAATTGCTACACCAAAAATAACGGAAGCAATAGTTCCTTTTTTGGTACGTGCAATAATTAAAGCAGCACCACCAAAAAATGCAATTAAAACATCTCTAACATCAGGTTTCGTTCGTGCTAAAATCTCTGGCGCAGGAAAATCTCCTGTTGGAAAAAACTTAAAGAATAAAAATGCAGTTAACAAACTCAATACAATCATTGTTGCTAAGTTTATTAAAGACTTCTTTAATGTATCTATATCATTAATAGCAATAGATAATCCTATCCCTAAAATGGGGCCCATTAATGGCGAAATTAACATGGCACCAATAACAACTGCTGTAGAATCGGCGTTTAAACCTATAGATGCAACAAAAATAGAGCAAATGAGTATCCAGGCTGTTGCACCTTTAAACGGAATATCTGCTTTAATAGCATCTAGGGTAGCATCTCTATCTGTATCATCTCTAAAGTCTAGCAATTCACTCAAAAAAATAGACACACTAGTAAATAAGCCCTGAGCATCTTTTTTTACAGCATCTTTTTTTTCTTCGACTGCTTTGTCTTTATCTATTTGATTTTTTTGCTCTTCTTCAGAAAAGTCGAATTTACTTTCATTACTCATATTTAGCCGTATTCTTCACCAAAAGTAGCTTTCACATTTTGGAGTACTTTTTTAATATCTTGCTCTTTTGCCTTAGGAAAGATAAGTAAAACTTCGTCTTTATCTACAATTATGTAATCTTTTAGTCCGTCTATAACTACAACTTTGTCTTTTTTAGAACGAATCATGTTACCAGAAGCGTCTTCAACTAAGACCTTAGAATTTACGACTGCATTGTTATTTTCATCTTTATCTAGTTTATCGTAAAGACTTCCCCAGGTCCCTAAATCATTCCAATCAAAAGTAGCAGGAATCACAAATACATTCTCACTCTTTTCCATTAGGGCATAGTCTACAGATATGTTTTCAGCTTTGGCATAATTATCCCTTATGAAGTCGTCTTCAAACTCTGTATTGTATGCACTATACCCACTTTCAAATAAGCCAAATAATTTGGGTTGATTAATCTTAAAAGCAGCAATAACGGTTTTAGCACTCCACATAAAGATGCCAGCATTCCATAAAAAATTACCTTGATCTATAAATGTCTTAGCTGTTTCGTAATCTGGCTTTTCTCTAAATTGATTTACAGATTTAATTTTGGCCGTTGTAGATTTATCATATTCTATATAACCATAACCTGTATTAGGAAATGTAGGTGTAATACCCAAGGTCATTAAAGCTGCGTTAGACTGGCAATAGTCAAAAGCAGATTTTACATTATCAGAAAAGGCTTGCTCGTCCTCTATCCAATGGTCGCTTGGTGCTACAATCATTACAGCATCTTTATTTTCTTTTTCAATTTTGAGTGCTGCATACAGAATACAAGGTGCGGTATTTCTCATAGCTGGTTCTAAAACAACTTGCCGTTTGGTAATACCTGGCAATTGCTCAAAAACCAAATCGTTATAGCGCTCGTTGGTTAAAATAAAAATATTTTCTTCGGGTATAAGATGCGAGAGACGTTTAAAGGTTTTTTGTATTAACGTATCTCCTGTACCTAACATATCGTGAAATTGTTTAGGAAAATCTTGAGTACTTACGGGCCAAAATCTTGAACCTACACCGCCTGCCATTAGTATGGCGTAATAATTTTTATTTTTCATTCTTCTATTAATTCTACTTCTGCATTAGGGTTAAACAAATACAATTTGCCTGTTTTAACTTCTACACACTCAAAACGTTTTCTGCGTTTATTACCCATCTTAAAAACCCGACCATTATAAAGCTTAAAGTCTTGCCCTAAAAATACTTCAAAAACATAGTGCTTATCGTTAGGTTCGTTAAATTGCTTTAAAGCAAAAGCGAGTTGTGTATCTGTATCGCTAGATGCTTTAGGGTTTATAAAATGTTTTGCTAACAATGGCAATAACTCTAACGGAAATATTTCTGGTCGCAAAAAGGGCAGCATTAAATGTTGAAATGTTTGTTTCCATTCTTTTCCGTGCGGCTTTATAGTTTTACCATATATTTTGTAGGCTTCAAAATGTGCAACCTCATGCACTAAAGTGATTAAAAAACGATACGGATTTAAATTAGAATTAACCGTTATTTGATGTTTTCCGTTTGGTAATTGCCTATAATCGCCGTGACGTGTTTTTCTTTCGTTCTTAATTTTAACGCTTAAATTATCTGCATCTAATAAATTAACTAAAAGATGAATGGATGGACTAGGTACAAAATCTAAAAGCAGTGTTTTTATCATTTATGATTTAAACAATTAAGGAGTAGAGTTAGAAACCTGTAAAACTTTACCGTTATAAAAGGCATTACCTGTTAGTGCAAAATTATGAATATAAGTAGCCATTTCTAATGCAGTTGTTGGTGCTTGATAATCTGGAAAAGCTTCTTTTAGCATCTCGGTTTGTACAGCGCCTAGTGCCAACACATTAAACTGAGGTCCTGTTTCTTTATATTCTTCTGCTAACAACTCGGTTAACGTAATTACAGCACCTTTACTAGAACTGTATGCCGCTAATCCTGGAAACTTCATACTGCCTTGAATACCTCCCATTGAGCTAATTGTAACCACGTGACTGTCTGATTTCATAAAAGGTAATACACGCCTTGTCATTTCTGAAACTCCAAAAACATTGGTTTCATAAACCTTAGAGAAATCACTAAAGGTCGTCTCTGCAAAAGGTTTATTTAGCAGCATACCTGCGTTATTTATTAAAACATCTACATGTTTCCACTCTGCTTTTATAAAATCCTCTACTTTATTATAATCGTTTTGATTGCACAAGTCAAAAGCAAACGATGTTATATTATCAAAGTGAAGGTTTGCTACTGGCGCAGCATTACGAGACAAAGCCAATACGTTATGACCTTGGTTAGCAAAAAGGTGAACAAGTTCAAAACCTATTCCTCGACTAGTACCTGTAATTATTATATTTTTACTCATCTTTTAAAACGACTTCTTTTGTTGTTGCATTCATCATACCTTCTAATGCAGGTATCATCTTATTAATAAATGTTGCCATGTGCTCATAATCCATTTCACTAGCTTCGTCATCTACATGATGATAATAATCAAAGTTTGTAAAATCGAATGTAGAAATTGCATGCGCTGGTATATTTAGTTCTTTGTAGAACGGGTAATTATCTGATCGCATAAATAGATTCATGTTTTTTGCTTTGTCAAAGAAACCGACAACCTCATTACCTGCATAGGTATTTAATGTTTCTGCAAAATTAGAACGCTCGTAACCACTCATATAAGCCATGGCTTCTGTTGCTGCTCTTGGTACACCAATCATTTCAAAATTAATCATAGTGTAAGCATTTAGGCCTTCAGCTTTTAAACGTGCAGCTAAATGACTAGACCCTTTTAAACCCATTTCTTCTGCAGAATAAAGCGTAATAAGAATACTTCTTTTATTGGTTTTAGATTTGGCAAAGTATTTACCCAATTCCATAGCTGCTATAGTACCAGAAGCATCATCATTGGCACCGTTTGCTATAGTATCACCATTTACTTCTTTACCAAATCCTATATGGTCGTAGTGACCACCTAGTATAATAAATTCGTTTTTTAATTTAGGATCGTTTCCTTCTACAACACCAACAACATTAAACCCTTTAACTACTGGCGCTTCTTCTCCGTCTTTAGCACCTCTTTTATTTACAAATTCGAAATTATCTCGGTAGGTTTCAAAATAAGGTTTTATACCATTTTCTTTAAGGAAATTTTCAATATAAACAGCTGCTTTCTCTATACCTTCAGTACCTGTTGCTCTACCTTGTAATTCATCTGAAGCTAAATACTCCATACTTGTTTTTATACTTGTGCTGGTAACTTCTTTTGTTTTACTTGCAGAACAAGACATTAAAAATAGGATAACAATTAAAGACAGTGTTTTTTTCATAATAAAAATTTAATTTGAGTTTAAAGATAAAAAATCCTGTTTCAAAAAATTATCGAAACAGGATTTAAAATTTTAAAAAGTGACTTAGACTATAATTTCTTATTTACTTTTTTTGAAAGTCTATCTATCTTTTTATTCATATCCTTAATAAGCTCTTGTGTTGCACTTTCGCACATAGGCTGAATTTTATCTGGTGTCATTACAGGAATACCGCCAACCATTACAGCTTTTTTCTTAGAACCAGCTATTTCACTAAACTGAAAAATACTGTTATTATCTTTTGAAAATAAATCTATTCTTACAGATGACTGAATGCTAAAGTAACCAAATTTACCAACACCTGTTTTCTTAAATCTATAGTCTAATCTTACAAACATTATAGCGTCAGCACCCAAAGCTTCTGCAATAGGCTTAAGGTTTTTAACCTCTAATCTACTCCCGTAACTCTGTACAACTTTGTACCCTTCTACAGATGTAAAGGCTTCTTGATTACCAATGTTTTTATAATCGCCATAATTTGCTTCGTATTGCTGATACTCTGGCAACTGTAAAACTGTTTCTTCAGGTATAAGCTCAAAGTCAAATTCACCTACGTAGTTACTAAAAAATGCTTTATGAAAATCATTTAATGGCTTACTTAGGTTAAAATTTGGATTATCACTTAGTTTTGAATTTTTAGCAATAAAATTTGCGCCTGCATCTACCTCAGAAAGGTCAATAGTCTTATCGGCATAAAATGTAATTATTGCTACTTTCTTTTTTTGTGCGTTACCTAGCATACATAGCGATAGGACAGCCATAAATACTACTACTTTTAAATTTTTCATTTTGATTTGAAGTTTTATTAGTTATTAATTTCAATAATAATACAAAATCCTGTTTCAAACTAATGGAACAGGATTTATTGATATTATTAATTCTTAAATAAAATTAGAACAATTCACCCGTTAATATTTTAAACTAACATGGTTACTGGGTTTTCAATATAGCCTTTTAATGTTTGAAGGAACTGTGCTCCCGTTGCACCATCTACGGTTCTATGATCGCAAGCTAAAGTTAATTTCATAGTATTACCTGCTACTACGTTTCCGTTTTTAACTACGGGTTTAGCAACTATAGCTCCTACAGATAAAATAGCAGAATTGGGCTGGTTTATAATAGATGTAAAACTCTCTATACCAAACATACCTAGGTTAGAAATGGTAAATGTGCTTCCTTCCATTTCATCTAAAGCTAATTTTTTGTTTCTAGCTTTACCAGCATAGTCTTTAACTGCAGCACCAATTTGTGTTAAGCTTTGCTCATTTGCAAACTTTACTACAGGCACTAATAAACCATCTGGCACAGCTACTGCTACACCTATATGTACATGATTATTTAATTGCATTCTGTCATCAAACCACTGTGAGTTAACTTGCGGATGCTGACGTAGTGCTAATGCACATGCCTTAACAATCATATCGTTGTAAGAAATTTTAGTCTCTGGCAAAGAATTGTATTGCGCTCTAAATGCCATTGCATTCTCCATATCAAACTCAACATTTAAGTAATAATGTGGTGCAGAAAATTTAGATTTTGCTAAATTTTTAGCGATAGCTTTTCGCATGTTAGAGTTTGCAACTTCATCAAAATCTTCTTGACCCGATGGCACAAATTTAGCTACAAGACTAGAAGACTGTGCCGTTGAAACAGGTGTAAAGTTTTCTATATCTTTCTTTACAATACGTCCGTTTTCACCAGATCCGCTTACTTGTGCTAATTGAATCCCTTTTTCTTCAGCCATTTTCTTAGCTAATGGTGAAGCAAATATTCTTCCGTTGGCAGTATTTGTAGTTACATTAACCACGGGCTTAGTTGCTGCTTCTGGTGTTTTAACAACAGCTACTTTTGGCGTTTCTTTTTTAGGCTCAGGTTTCACTTCTTCTTTTGGTGCATCACCACCAACTTTAAAGTTTTTAGCAATATGAGCAACATCTGTTCCGGCTGGGCCAATAATAGCTAATAGTGCATCTACTTTAGCAGAATCTCCCTCGTTTAAACCTACGTATAATAGTGTCCCAGACTGAAATGATTCAAATTCCATCGTCGCTTTATCTGTCTCGATCTCAGCTAAAATATCACCTTCTTCTACCTCATCACCAACATTCTTTAACCATGTGGCCACAGTACCTTCTTCCATCGTGTCACTTAAACGTGGCATTGTTACCACGATAACACCTTCTGGTAATGCTTCAGATTTTGCATCAGTTGAAGCATCTTGAGGTGCAGCGTTAGCACTCTCTATAACATCTTCTTTATCTTCATTTTCAATGTTTCCATTTAAATGACTAGAAATATCTTCACCCGCTTCACCTATAATAGCTAAAAGCTTATCTACTTCTGTAGTTTCACCTTCTTGTACACCAATATAAAGTAAAGTACCTTCATAAAAAGACTCAAACTCCATTGTGGCTTTATCGGTCTCAATTTCGGCTAAAATATCTCCTTCTTCAATCTTATCTCCAACGTTCTTTAACCAAACTGCAACGGTACCCTCTTCCATGGTATCGCTTAAGCGTGGCATATTAATTACTTCTGCCATAATCTATATTTTGTGTTGAATAAATGGATAATCTTCTTGTTCGTAAACAGCATCATACATAAGACTAAGGTCTGGATATGGTGACTCGTCTGCAAACTTCTCACATTCATTTACTAACTTCTTAACACGCTTATCTATCTCTTTAAGGGCGTCTTCAGTAGCATAGTTGTTTTCGAGTATAGTTTCTTTTACTTGTGTAATAGGATCTATTTTCTTGTATTCTGCAACTTCATCTTTAGTTCTGTAATGTTGTGCATCAGACATAGAATGTCCTCTGTAACGGTATGTTTTTAATTCTAAAAATGTTGGTCCACCGCCTGTACGAGCACGCTGAATAGCTTCATCAAATGCTTCTGCAACTTTTACAGGATTCATTCCATCTACGGGTCCACATGGCATTTCGTAACCTAAACCAAGTTTCCAAATATCAGTATGGTTTGCAGTACGCTCTACAGAAGTTCCCATGGCGTATCCATTATTTTCACAAACAAATACTACTGGTAAATTCCAAAGCATTGCTAGGTTAAATGTTTCGTGAAGTGAACCTTGTCTTGCCGCACCATCACCAAAACAACATAAGGTTACAGCATCGTTACCATGGTATTTATCACCAAAAGCAATACCAGCACCAAGTGGAATTTGACCACCTACAATACCATGACCACCATAAAAACGGTGCTCTTTAGAAAAGATGTGCATAGAACCTCCCAAACCTTGAGATGTCCCTGTTGCTTTACCAAATAATTCTGCCATTACGCGCTTAGGATCTACCCCCATACCAATGGGCTGAACGTGATTACGGTATGCTGTAATCATTTTATCTTTTGTTAAATCCATAGCATGTAAAGCACCTGCTAACACAGCCTCTTGTCCATTATATAAATGAAGAAATCCTCTAACTTTTTGCTGAATGTAAACTGCGGCTAGTTTATCTTCAAACTTACGCCAAAACAGCATGTCTTCATACCACTTAAGGTAAACCTCTTTTGTTACTTTTTGCATTTTTTGATCCGTCTTTTAATCCGAATAGCAAAAATAACACTTTAGCCACTACTTAAGAAAGAGTATTTGGTAAAAAAAAGAAGATATTATTAAATTTATCGCAACAAAAAGCTTACAATACTGAACTTTCAAAAAGCAAAGGCAATAAGTTGGCTAGAGAGTTAGATTTAACGACCTTGCCTTGTGCACCCATAAAGTAAATTTCTATAGGTTGCTCTTGTTTCATCTCGTACTCTGCTATTGTTTGCCTGCAAGCTCCGCATGGTGGTATTGGCTTATCTGTAATTTGGTTTTGTGACGATGCAGTTAAAGCCATTTTTAAGATTTTAGCTTTAGGGTATTTGGCACCTGCGTAATAAATGGCCGTGCGCTCTGCACAGAGGCCAGAGGGATAAGCTGCATTTTCTTGGTTATTGCCAATAACAACTTTGTTGTTATCTAACAGTATAGCTGCACCAACGTTAAAATTTGAATAAGGAGCATATGCATTATTTCTTGCCTCTATGGCTTCACTCATTAGGTTTTGGATGTCTTGAGACAACTCGCTAATGGTATTATAAACTTCTAAGGTTGTTTCAATTTTTAAATGCTCCATAAATTCTATTTTTTAGATAAAAAAACTATTGTCTTTTTACAAACAATAGTTTTTAAATTTAAATCATTTATCCTTTCTTCTAGTATTCATCATACTCGCCAGAACCAAAGTTAAACGTTAATGAAAAACGTAACGTATTCTCTAATGGACTCTGTACTTGTGATGCTGAAAATAAGTATGATAAATCTATATTTATAGTTGAGTATTTAAAACCGGCACCTAGCGCAAAAAACTTACGAGCGCCTTTATCTTCTGCTTCATTAAAATAACCAAGTCTTAATGCAAAAGAATCTTGATAAAGATATTCTGCACCTAACGAGTATGTAAACTCTCTTAGCTCTTCGCTAAAACCACCTGGTGCATCACCAAAAGACTGAAACACTCCATTAATAAAACTGACATCGTTATTTTGCCCACTAATAATATGTGTACCATTAGTTATAGATTCTGCTTCTTGATCTTCCGTTTGAAAATCACCATCATCTTCATTAAATATACCGTCACCATTAGCATCTGTAAACACAATTTTATCTCCTGTTATAGGAGGTGTTGGTACTAAATATTTAGAAACTTCTGCTGTAATACCTAATTTACTATATTCATCGAAAATAAAATCAAAACCTGCACCTAATCTTAGGTTTGTAGGCTGAAATACATCTTGACCACCATCATCGTACTGAAACTTTGGTCCTAAATTTTGTATTGCAAAACCAATTCTCCAACGCCCATTAAAATCATTATAAGCTTGCTCTTCACTTTGATAATACCCTGTTATGTCTGCACCAAATGTACTTGCTGCCTCAATAGGTGCTGCATCGCCAATACCTGGCACTCTTAAAGCAGACCTCATATAACGTAAACCAACAGCCATAGAAAATTGCTCTCCTAATCTTAAAGCATACGCAACATCTATTGCGTATTCATTTGGTTTAACCGCAATACCAGGATCATTGGCATCTTGCGTTAAAACAATTTCACCTAATGTAAAATATTTTAAACTGGCAGAAACGGCACTATTATCGTCTAACCTATTAAAATAAGTTGCATAACTCAACGAAATATCATTTACTAAACGGGTTAGGTATGGTGTAAAACTTAGACCTACACCAGATTTAACTTCAGAGAACGCATATTTTGCTGGATTCCATTGTTGAGAAAAACCATCAACAGAAGTTGCAACCCCTTGGTCACCCATACCAGCAGCTCTTGAGTCTGGCGCAATTAACATAAACGGCAATCCGGTTGTGATTACACGACTATCGTTTTGTGGTATAAGCTGAACTGTATTTTGAGCAAATGTAACATTAAACATTGCAAAAGCGATAACAGTAAATATGTGTTTTTTCATGTGTTTTATTAAGTTCATAGCACTAGTTTGGAGAGCAAACTGATTAACAAATATAATTTATTATTACAGTATGACAAGTTTTTCAATTTTTTCAACTTCTATATTTAAACGGTTAGATCTCACTTTTAGTTTATAGACATACACACCTTTTCCTATTTTATCACCAAAATCGTCTCTTCCGTCCCAAATAATATCTTTAGAAAGCGTGCTTGCCGCTTTACTACCACCTGATGTTTGCCCATTTAAAGTTCTTACTAATTTTCCTGAAACTGTAAATATTTGTACAGAAATATCTAATGGCTCTGTACTATTATGATTAAACCAAAACTCTGTATAACTCACAAATGGATTTGGATAGTTTAAAACATTATTAATAACCAATGCTTCATCTTTATCGAAAACTAAAAATTGAAACTCTGCTGTTGATGAGTTATTGTAAACATCCCAAGCTTTTAATGTTAATGTGTGCAAGCCTGGCTCTAAATCTCTAAAAGGATAACTTACAACACCGTTAGTATAATCATCTACGTTTGCTTGGTAGTAGTCGTTTAAAACAAACGGATTAGTTTCATCACCATCTAATATTGCAGTTATATCATGACCGATACCACTTGCTGTATTTATACCATTTTCATCTTGTAGTTTTGCTAGTAGATTTGGTGATTCGTTTGTAATGCCACCTGAAACAAAATTTTCGTCATTCATAAACAAATTAATAACAGGGCCTACATTATCTTCTGGCGCATTTTCATTTATACCACCTATTTTAATATCAAAATTAGATCCTGCCTGATCTGAAAGCGGACTATCGGTTTGAGCGTAGAAACTAACTTTTCCGTTTCCTACAGGAATACCTATATCTCTTGGCACTATAAAATCGAATTCAAATAATCCGTTTTCAACCGTAGCTTGCCCTTTAAATAAAACTTCGCCCAATGTTGTAAAGTTTAAAATAATTTCTTGACCAGCTTCTGTAATACCATCATTTGCCAAGGTCTGTCTTTCTATTGGTTTATCGAAAATTGTAGCAGTAAGCACACCATTATAGTTGGTTAAAACATTACCATTAAAATCTAAAACTTCGCCAGCCAATTTTGTATAGCTCAGCGCCTTTAATGTATCTATTGGCTGTGTAATTGGGACTTCATTAACATGTGTTAATCTTATGTCTGGCTTTGGAAATGCTAATTTCATAGCAGGATCACCAATTAAGAATACCAACCTTTTTTGTGAAGAACCCGCAACACTATTATCTACTTTTGTTAACCTAAGCGCCTCACCTATTGTTGGGTAGTCGTTAGAGCCAAATGCAAACAAATAATCATCTAAAGTTTCATTATAAGTGACACCTGTAGTTACAAAAATTTGTCTTGTTGTAGTTATAAGTGCAATGGCACCGCCATTTTTATTCCAAAATGTAAACTCACCAGCGGTGTCTCTGTTTGGGTTATCAAACTTTGTATACTCACAAGTTACGGTTACAAACAAATTAAATTTACAAATGTTATTAATTTCTTGAGCATCAATTTTATCGAATATGCGCTCTTTTGCTAAACCATCTTCACCACCATGACCAAAATAATTAACCACAAGCGCGCCTACCTCAATAGCATCTTTGATCGCTTCATTAACTTGTGGGTATCTGTTACCGGCTGCTGATGCTTCTTGCTGAAATGCATCAGTATGTATTTTAACCACATTTACAAATGGTTTTTGCGCTTCGATCTCAGTACCAATACCATCTGTAGTATTTTGTAAAATCTTTTCCCAAGATATATCTACATCATCAGAAATTAATAAGAGATTATTTCGCCAGCTACCATAAGCCTCTTTTTGGTAGTAAGATTCTATTTTATCTACGATATCTTTGGCGCGTTGAACATCTTCTACTAGTATTCTACCAATTGCAATATCTAAACGATCATTATTAACCGACATAGAACCTTCATCTTCATCTAACATACCAAAAAAGTCATCAGAAATAAATGAATTGGTAAGGCTAAAACTATTTATAGTGTACCAAGAAGGTACAATATTGGTATTATCTCTTATTCTGTCCTTATAGTCGTAAGAAGCATCACCAAATAAACACAAGTATTTTAAGCGTTCGCTTGGTGCGCTAGCATTTTCATAAACATATCTAACAAAGTTTCTTATAGCAGCTATATCTTGGCTACCTGTACTAAACTCTGTATAAATTTCTTGTAAGGTAACCACCTTTACATTAAGATTGTATTGCGCTCTATTTATTTGCGCAAGTCGTTCTGCCTGAGACCTTAAATTAGCAGGCGTTACAACTATATAATCTATATCTTGAAATTGACCTTGTGCATTCTGAAAAATTGTTCCTTTTAAGTTTTGATTCGCAATGGTGCTAATAGGATCTTTTTTAGGTTGAAAAAAATCTGAATTTGCAAAAGCTAAATAATTTCTTTCTTCACCAGATGGAGCTTTAAATGAAAAACTTGTTGCACCATCAGTATTTAGAGCAGATGCTACATTAAACCTATCTGTGATATCCCAAACCTCTCTAACGACATTGGCATTGGTTAAAACATACTCTGCAACACCAGGCGTGGTAATAGTCTCTGAGTTCTTAAAAACAAGTTGATCACCATCATAAATTAAAAGACGTGTTGCCTCTAATGAAATAAAATCTAAAAAAGCATTAGAGGATGGGTTACCGTTATTATTATAGTCTAAAGTTACAGTAACTGTACTAGAGGTTGCATTTATTTGATTGCTAAAACTACTTTCACTCGCTAAAACAGAACTAAAATCTGCAAGCGGAAGATTTAAAGCCGTGACTTGACTACCGTTAACGGATACAGCCATGCTACTAGTGGTTTCAGACACGGCACCGACTCTAATCTTAAAATCGATAGGTTCTTCTACTACTAAATTAGGAAACTCAAAATCGTAAGAACGTTCATTTTCAACATCAAATTCGTCACCAAACCATCGACGACCTAGTTTTGCTAAATTAAACTCATCTACTTCATAATATTGGTAATCTTGAAATGTATTAATTTGAATATTCGCAGCAGCATTTATAGTTGGCATTGGCTGTATTCGTTTTCCGTTACCAGCACTTATATTAATATAGTAATATGTCTTATCTGCATATAAATTAATATTAGTTGCACTTTCTTCATTATAAGAAGTAGGGCCTTCACCATAAAACAAAATATAATCTCCATTATTAAACACACCATCGTCTTCGCCTACAAACTTCACTGCATTTTCTTCAACATCTATTGGGTAGTTTTCAGAATTAAGTAATGGCAACATTCTACCACCATTACCAAAAACTTTAATAGTTCTAGGATCTACTGCATTTGTATTAACGCCTATACTTCCTAAAAAGCTTTTTGTTAATTGAAAAACACCCGATTTATCAATATAAAAACGATACCATTCGCCAGAGCTTAATACCGAATTGGTAATATTTTTAGCAGTTACCGATGCAGGTCGCCCCTTTTTTAATGTGTAATTAATTGTAAATGCAGTTATCTTCTTGTAAGTATTACCTTCTTTAATTAATGGTGAAATTTGAAAATAATAAGATTTTTTATCTCTAGCATTTACGTTAGATAAACTAAACTTAGTGGTGTTAGGCAGTAAACCGACCTCTAAATCTTTTAGCTCTGCTTTTGTAATGGTTTGATATGATATATTAGATAGTGTTACAGAACTCTCGTCTGCAAAACCTGTACTTTGCCACTGCAAAAAATAAGTTAAACCCTTTTCTTCATTATAACTAAAGTGTTTTGCATTAAAAGCTGGGACTTCTATCTTTGATGTTGCTGTTTGTAAAACATTAGAACCATCCCATTCTATAGTTACCCTTTTTTGCTGGGTAAAACCACATAAAAAAACACCGAGAAATAAAAGTGTGTATAAATTTTTCATTAATTCATTATAAGTTAATGTTGTACACGCTTAATTAGAGAATAAGACACATACATTCACAAGTAAAAATAACGTTAGTCTAGGTACGTTATTATGACTTTGCAATTTTTATTTCAAAAATACAACAATATATTATTTTAGGTATCGTTATCATAGAGCAAAATACATCGATTATCTGACTCAAAATCCGATATTCGGTTTAAAAAAAAGGATGAAATGCATATTTTTTTAAATTTTGAACGAAAAAAAAGTTGTCAGTTTACCTTTAATTGTTATATTGCGACTCTAAAATTTAACGAGCTTACTTAAACGTATGGATATGAAAAATGTCTTAAACCTAAAATTTTTAATAGCACTAACGCTTTGCGCCACTGTAGTAGGCTGTAAACGTTCTTCTAATTCTGGTAATATAGATAGTGCTACAGGTTGGAAAATCAACGACAAAAAAGGTGGTTTTCAATATAACAGCCAATTTAAAGAACAAGAAACACCTCCAGGAACATCATTTGTAGAAGGTGGTACTTTTACCATGGGTAAAGTACAAGATGACCCAATGCATGATTGGAACAATACACCAAACCAACAGCACATTCAATCTTTTTACATGGATGAGAATGAGGTGACAAACTTAAATTATCTTATTTATTTAGATTATTTAAAAAATGTATATCCACCAGATGACCCAAATTATTCTCTAATATATAAAGGAGCACTTCCTGATACATTAGTATGGAGAAACCGTTTAGGCTATAATGAAATGATGACAGAAAATTATCTGCGTCACCCTGGTTATGCAAATTACCCAGTTGTAGGTGTAAGTTGGATACAAGCTGTAGAGTATGCAAATTGGAGAACAGACCGTGTTGCAGAAATGTCGTTACAAGAAGCTGGTTATTTAAAAAGAGATTCTCAATACACAGACGTAAGTGCTGAGAGCACATTTAGCACAGATACTTATATTAATGCACCATCACAAACTTATGGTGGTAATTCAGATGTATTAGAAGGTGGTCGTCGTAAACAACAAGTAGATGCTAACGGTGAGCCTACCAATTTGTATGCAAACAGAGAAACAGGCCTAATACCTGTAAAATACAGACTCCCTACAGAAGCAGAATGGGAATATGCAGCATTAGGCTTAAGCGAGCTTAGAGAGTATAATGTATACAGAGGAAGAAAAAAATACCCTTGGGATGGCCAATACACAAGATCTGGTGAGCGTGTTAATCGTGGAGATCAGTTAGCTAACTTTAAACAAGGAAAAGGAGATTATGGTGGAATTGCTGGTTGGTCTGACGATGGTGCAGATATTACTGCTGCTGTTAAAACTTACGAGCCAAACTCTTTTGGTTTATATGATATGGCTGGTAATGTAGCAGAATGGGTTGCCGATGTGTACCGCCCTATAGTAGATGATGAGTTTAATGATTTTAACTACTACAGAGGTAACGTTTACACAAAAAACGCAATTAATGACGATGGTACAGTAAGAATTGTTACTATGGAAGATATTGTGTATGATACACTTAGTAATGGTAAAATTATTGCAAGAGACTTACCAGGTGAAATTGCTAAAGTTGCTGTAGATGAAGAAGAAACTTATTTAAGAACACAATTTAGCCAAAGTGACAATAGAAACTTTAGAGATGGTGACAAACGTTCTTCTCGTTATTACAGACAATCTTTTGACGAAGGTTCATCTGAGAACACTAATACCGGAAAAATGTACAACTCACCTAAACATTCTGTTTCTATGGATTCTTTAGACGGAAAAATGGTAAGACAATACGATAAATCTAATAACAGAACCTCTTTAATTAACGATGAAGTAAGAGTTTACAAAGGTGGATCTTGGAGAGATAGAGCATATTGGATAGACCCTGCTCAACGTCGTTACTTCCCACAAGATATGGCAACAGACTACATTGGTTTTAGATGTGCTGTTTCTAGAGTTGGCTCTAAATCTGAAAATGGTAAAGGTAAGAGACGTAACTAATACGAAATTTTAAATATTTTTTTAAGAAGTCCTGATATTTTTATCAGGACTTCTTTATTTTTGAGTCTATGAGAATAGATCTGTTATATCAAAAATTTAAATCGAGTTCTTCAATCGCAACAGATACAAGAAAACTTGACAATAATGCCATGTACTTTGCCTTAACTGGCGCTAATTTTAATGGCAATAAATTTGTAGCACAAGCTTTTAAAGCTGGCGCCCTTTATTGCGTAGTAGACGACAAAACTGCTGTAATAAATGAAAATTGTATACTTGTTACCAATGTCTTACAAACGCTACAGAAACTTGCTACACACCACCGACAAGTCATTAACATTCCTATTATTGCATTAACAGGAAGCAACGGTAAAACCACGACTAAAGAACTAATTAATACTGTACTTTCTACAACTTACAAAGTAAAAGCTACCAAAGGCAATCTTAATAATCATATTGGTGTCCCCTTAACCTTGTTAAGTTTTTCTGAAGATTTAGATTTTGGCATTGTAGAAATGGGTGCCAATCACCAAAAAGAGATAGAATTTCTTTGTAAAATAGCACAACCTAATTATGGTCTTATTACCAATTTTGGAAAAGCACATCTTGAAGGATTTGGTAGTATTGAAGGTGTTATAAAAGGAAAATCTGAGTTATACCATTACATTAGAGAAAATGAAATGACGGTGTTTATAAATACCGAAGATATAAAACAGACCGCACAAATTAAAGATTACCACAAACGCATCACCTTTGGCTCTAAACCTAAAAATGACTGCATAATAACATTTAAGAAAGCAGATCCTTTTGTTGAGTTTAACTATGACAATACAACTATTAAAAGTTTACTAATTGGCGATTATAACTATAATAACATTGCTGTAGCTGTAGCGATAGGAAACCATTTTAAGGTAACAACTAGTGCGCTAAAAATAGCCATAGAAAACTATGCCCCAGATAATAACAGATCGGAAATTATAAGCAAAGGAAACCATCAAATTATACTAGATGCTTACAATGCTAACCCAACAAGTATGCTTGCAGCCTTAAAAAACCTAAAACAGCTTAAAGCAAAAAACAAGTATCTCTTTTTAGGTGATATGTTTGAACTAGGTAAAGATGCTGCTGAAGAACACCAAGCCATTGTAGATTATGTAGAAACTAACTTTGAAACTAACATTTTCTTAATTGGTAAAAACTTCTTTAACACCAAATCTAAAAAGACCTCAAGTAAATATGAAACGTTTGAAGATTTAAAAACAAACCTATCTGGCTTAAAATTAAAAGACGCTTCAATATTAATAAAAGGATCTAGAGGTATGGCTTTAGAGCGTATTTTAGAGCTGCTATAGACTTATTAATAATAAGTACTTAACGATATAATAATTAAGCTTAAACTAGCCTTATTACTTTCTTAAAATATTCTTAGGCTTTTTTTAAGTTGCTAAACAGATTTTTAATTGCAAGCAGCAACTAAACCTACTATTCTACATCTTTTACTAAAAACTGTTATTACAAACTAAAGATTAAACTTTTTTACAATACCTAGGTTGTTGCTAAAAATAGAAAAGCTTAAAAACTTAAAAAGAATTTATTGTAAAAGCAAAAATCTCGATTTTGCAATTGCAAATCGAGATTCTTTTTATGTGGGCGACAAGGGATTCGAACCCCTGACCCCTTGGGTGTAAACCAAGTGCTCTGAACCAACTGAGCTAGTCGCCCTATTTATAAGGACTGCAAATATAGACTAGTTTTTAAAATCTCAAAAGGTTTTTTATAAAAAATTTAAATTATTTCTGCTACGACAAAAGTACTTCCGCCAACATAAATAAAATCATCTTTATAAGCCTTTGATTTTGCAGTATTTAAAGCTTCTGCAACAGAGTTATAAGTGTCACCAAATAATTGATTTTTTTTAAAATTTAACCTTAATAATTCCGCATCGAGCCCTCTTTGTACGTTTGGCTTACAAAAATAGTAAGTCGCATGCTTTGGAAGTAACGGTTTAATAGACTCTAAATCTTTATCACTAACAACACCGAAGACAATATGTAGGTGTTTAAAACTTTCAGATTGTATTTGCTCTATAACATAAGTTAAACCTTCTTTATTATGAGCAGTATCGCACACAATCTTAGGTTTACTGCCAATAACCTGCCATCTCCCTTGTAAACCTGTATTTTTAACGACCTGTAAAAGGCCTTGCTTAAGATGAGTTGTTGTAATTGCAAAGTCTAACTGGTTTAATATATCAATAGCTTTAGCTACGGTCTTTACATTGTGTTTTTGGTAAGAACCTTTTAAGTCGCACTCTAAGGCTTGAGGTACTAATTGGTCTGCAAAATAAATTTCTGAATCTGTTGTTTTTGCCAAATCAATAAATACAGATTGAGTTTCAGGGTGTGTTTCACCTATAACAACAGGAACATTAGGTTTTATAATACCTGCTTTTTCACTTGCTATTTTAGGAAGCGTATCGCCTAAAAACTGCATATGATCATAACCAATATTTGTAATTACAGAAAGTAGTGGTGTAATAATATTGGTAGAATCTAACCGACCACCTAAGCCAACTTCAATAATAGCAACATCTACCTTTTGTTTGGCAAAATAATCGAATGCCATACCAACGGTCATCTCAAAAAAGGACAAGCTATTAGATTCTAAAAACGTTTTATTACGTTTAATAAATCCAATGACAAATTGTTTGCTTACAACCTTACCATTAATTTTAATACGTTCTCTAAAATCTTTTAAATGTGGAGAGGTGTATAAACCGACTTTATAACCTGCTTCTTGAAGCACTGATGCTAGCATATGACTGGTTGAGCCTTTACCATTTGTACCACCAACATGTATAGTTTTAAACGTTTTATGTGGCGCTTTTAAATGTTGGGATAGATTTAAAGTGTTGGATAAGTCTTTTTTAAAGGCCACTTTACCTTTATTCTGATACATAGGTAATTGTTGGAACATCCAACTAACAGTATCGTTATAATTCATAGGTTATTGACCAACATTAAAATTAATACTAACAAAACCAATTTGTCTCGCTGGTGCATCACTATCTGCAGGCCATTTATGAGACATAGCTATTTTTTTTGCTGGTCCTAACAAACAAGGATGCGTATTTGTAGTGCCTCTAATGCCAGGCTCTGCGCTTACAACTTTCCCAGCTCTATTAACTTCAATTTTTACAACAACCAGTCCGTATTCATTACAGTCTTGCTTAAAGATTTGTCGTGATGGTTTTCCTCTTCCACCAAGCCCAAAACCAACACCACCTTTCCCTGGTCCTGAACCACCAAAATAACTTGGCGCATAAGGATCCCCATCTAATTGTCCCTTATTACCACCTTGTTTATCTGGCCCTTCACCTCCATCTGTGTTACCTTCTGCATTTTTTACACCACCAATAAGGTTGTCTAACTTTCTTTTTTTCTCAGCTTCTTCAGCACGTTTTTTTTCTTCGGCTTCTTTTTGTTCTTTTACGATACGTTCGGCTTCAGCTTTTGCTTTAGCTTCCGCAGCTTTGGCTTTAGCTTCTGCTTCTTTTTGTTTCTTTATAGCAATAGTCTCAGCGTTATCTTGTGTAATTATATCTTCTGCTTTTGTACTTGCTTCTGTAGGTGTTGGTAAAACTTCAGACGTTTCAGTTTCTGGTTCTTCAACAGGTTCTTCTATAGCTTTTCTTGGTTCGCTAAGAGGTTTATTGCCACTTCCTAAATCTGTTGTACCAAAGTTTACAGCCACACCATATTCTGGCGGAGGATCCATGTATTGAAGCCCACTAACAAACAACAACAAAAGTAGTATCAGTGCTATAAGAGCAGTGATACTGGCCGAATTACGTTCGTGTTTAGTGTCTAAATATTTCAATTTATAATACTTTGATTAGTATAGAGTCAAAAATAATACCGCCTAATTAGGCTGTACAGCGAGTATTACCTTAAATTTATTTCGGTTAGCGATATCAATAACCTTTACTACGTTTTCAACAGGTACAGATTTTTCTGCCCTTAAAACTATAGTTGGAGCATCTTGATTGGCCATTATAGAAATTAATTGCGTCTCGAGTACACTTTCGCCAACACGCTTTTGATCTATATAATAAGTTAGATCTTTTTTGATACTTACCGCAGTTGATTTTTTATTTTCAGTTTTCCCACTAGCCTTGGGCAAAACAATATCAATAGCATTTGTGCTAACCAAGGTAGAAGCAATCATAAAAAAGATTAATAACAAGAATACAATATCGGTCATAGACGCAAAATTAAATTCTGGTGTTACTTTATTTCTTCCTCTAATATTCATCTTAGATAGGTTCGTTTAAATGATCTAAAAATTCTACAGAGTTGGCTTCCATTTGGTAAACAACTTTATCTGTTTTTACAACAATATGATTATAAGCAATGTAAGCTACAATACCCACTATTAAGCCACCTACTGTTGTTGTCATTGCGGTATATAAACCACTCGCTAATACATCCATTTGTATAGTACCACCTGCGTTTGCTAATTCGAAAATAGAAAGAATCATACCTACTACAGTTCCTAAAAAACCAATCATTGGTGCAACACCAGAGATTGTGGCTAAAACACTCACATTTTTTTCTAAGCTATAAACTTCTAGTTTACCTGCATTCTCAATAGCTGTATTTATGTCTTCTAAAGGTTTACCAATTCTGGTAATACCCTTAGCAATTAACCTAGATACAGGTGAGTTTTGCTGGGCACATAACATTTGTGCAGAATCAATTTTACCGTTACTGACATGGTCTTTAATTTGATTCATAAAATTTGAATCGACTTTTGATGCCGCTTTTATAGCAAAAATGCGTTCAAAATAAATATAAGTTGCTACTATTAATAATAAGAATAGTATAAGTATTATGACCTGGCCAGAGGTTCCTCCACTAGATATTAATTCTATGATAGATAATGTTTTCTCAACCGATTCGCCTTCGGTTACAACTTCTAATCCATCTTGAATATTACGCGGTAACATCATACTATAAGTTTTTAATTTTAGAGTTCTTGTAATTTATAACGCTTAGTTTTTTACTAAAGTATATTAGAATATTGACCTGGTTACCATAAAGGCTGCTGCACCAGCAATAAAACCGACTAAAGCCAACCATGAAATCTTTTTAAAGTACCAGAAAAAGTCTATTTTTTCCATACCCATAGCTACAACACCAGCTGCAGAACCAATAATTAACATACTACCACCTGTACCTGCAGAATAAGCAATAAAGTGCCATAACTCGTTATCTAATGGCTCTGAAAACATACCCAAACTTGCTGCAACTAAAGGTACATTATCTATAACTGCTGATCCTACACCTAAAAGTAATACCACTAAATCTGAAACTCCTTCATCATGATACTCCGTTCCTAACATTGGTGTATATTCTTGTAACGAGCCTGCAAAACCGTAAAGAATACCTAAAGATTCTAAAGCAGCAACGGCCATTAAAATACCTAAAAAGAAAAGGATACTTGGCAATTCTATTTTAGATAATGAATGATGCACTGGGCTATGGTTAGAATGGGCATCGTGCTCCTCGGATGCTGAACTTGAAATAGCAAATTTTGAATTGCTATAAATCTCAGCAAAAATGGCTACTATACCTAAAGAAAGCATCATACCAACATACGGAGGTAAGTGCGTAATAACTTTAAATATTGGCACAAAAATAATAGCGCCTAATCCTAAAAATAGCATAGTAGAACTAAACTTGTTTTTAGGTTTATTATCTGGTTCTTGTAATTCTAAATCACCTTTAAAAGGTTTTAATAATGATGCAATAAAGGTTGGTATCACCATGCAAATTAGTGATGGTATAAATAAATATGCAAACAACTTACCTGTAGATACCTTATCGCCAATCCATAACATTGTTGTAGTAACATCACCAATTGGTGACCATGCACCACCTGCGTTTGCAGCGATAATAATTAAACCTGCATACCAAATTCTAACCTCTCTTTCTTTAACTATTTTTTGAAGTATTGAGATTAAAACTATAGTTGCAGTTAAGTTATCTATAATTGCTGATAATATAAAAGCCAAAATAGAAAACATCCATAACATTTTCTTTTTGCTTTTAAAATTAACAGCATTCTTTATCGTAGAAAAGCCATCAAAATAATCTATTATCTCTACAATAGTCATTGCACCAAGAAGAAAGACTAATATTTCTGCGGTTTTACCCAAATGATGTAAAAGGGTTTCTTCCATTAAATGCATTTTTTCTTCATGCGGAAGCAATCCAAAATTATCCATTAGACTATGCTTGGCAGAATCAAACCATTGAGAAAAATCATCGATTCCTAAAGAAATTAATGCCCAACTAATAGCCATCATTACTAAAGCAGGTATTAACTTATCTATTTTAATATTATGTTCTAAAGTTATGGCTAGGTAGCCAAAAACAAAAACGAGAATTATAACAGTTTCCATATATTTAAGGGGATATTTATACTAATTGTTTGAGTGCAATTTCAAATGCGGTTTCACTAATACCAATCTTTGTTGTGTTATTTTTATGTACTTCTTCTAATGCTTTTTTAATAACATTAGAGGTGTCATTAAAAATAGCTTCGTCTGTCATTTGTACTTTACGTTCCATAAAATATGCAAAAACTCTAGCCATGCCACAGTTTGAAATAAAGTCTGGTATTAAACTTACTTTTTGATCTGTATGCTCCATAATAGAACCAAAGAAAATTTCTTTGTCTGCAAATGGCACGTTAGCACCACAAGTTATAACCTCTAAACCTGTAGAAATCATCTTATCAATTTGATCTTGAGTGACTAATCTTGAAGCTGCACAAGGTGCAAAAACTTCCGTTTGTAGAGCCCAAATTTGCTCATTTATTTCATTAAACGGAATAAGGTTTTTGGCTACTAAAGTATTACCGTTCTTATTTAAGTACAAATCAGTGATCTCTTTAAATGAAAAACCATCTGCATTAATTAAACCACCTACTCTATCAATAATACCAACAACTTTAGCACCCATTTGAGCAAAATAGAAAGCCGCAGCGGCACCGACATTACCAAAACCTTGAACTATAACACGTTTTCCTTCTATAGAATCACCATTAATAGTGTAAAAATGTTTGGCGGCCACAGCAACACCAAACCCAGTTATCATATCTGCAACTGTATATTTTCTAGAGACGTTTGGTGAGTAGTTTTCGTTTTCTATAACTTTTATAACACCGTGTCTTAACTGCCCTATTCTGTTAATCTTATCTGCTATTGTTGGTTTAAAATGACCTTCAAAAACACCTTCTTGAGGATGCCAAACACCACTTTGCTCAGTAATTGGAATCACCTCGTGTATTTCGTCAACATTTAAGTCACCACCTGTACCATAGTAACTTTTTAATAGCGGAGATACTGCTGCGTACCAGCGCTCTAGCACCCCTTTTTTTCTGGGGTCTTGTGGATCAAAGTTAATTCCAGACTTAGCTCCGCCTATTGCAGGGCCAGAAACTGTAAATTTAACTTCCATTGTTTTAGCAAGAGAAAGCACTTCGTTTTTATCAAGTCCTTTTCGCATTCGTGTTCCACCACCTGCAGCACCACCTCTAAGCGAGTTAATAACTGTCCAACCTTCTGCGTCGGTCTCTGCATCATTCCAATGAAAAACTATTTCTGGAGCTTTGTTTTCGTATATCTGAAGTAATTCCTTTATCAATTTTTATCGTTTAGTTTGTTCTAACAAATATAAAAAACTCTATTCCCTAAAAAGTAAATTAAATATTAATTTTAAGAGTTAGGTAATAAAATTTTACCTGATGAATGATCTTTACTCGCACCAGTAACACTTCTTAAACAATTAATTTCGTCTCTTTCCTTTAAAACACCTAATAATCCAAAAATTAAGGCTTCTTTAAATTCAATAATTTCTTTAGAAGGTATTATAATCTTTGATTGAGAATGTGCTTTAATTCTTGATACAAGAAATGTATTATAAACACCACCACCTGTAATTAACAATGTAGTATTGGGTTTTGAGACTACTATAGAAACCTGAATAGCAATATGCTCTACAAATGTTCTTAAAACGGATGCTACTGAAAGCTTAAAAGTATCTATTAGCGGCAAAACAAAGTTATCTACCCATTCTAAACCTAGAGACTTTGGCGGATTTAGTTTATAAAAATCTAGTTCGTTTAAATGATTTAATAAATCTTCATTTATATTCCCTTCTGAAGCAATTTGTCCTTTATCATCATATTCTAGACCTAATTGAGACACATAATAATTCATTACAATATTAACAGGGCAAATATCAAAAGCTATACGTTTATTATAGTGTTCTTGAAATGAAATATTTGCAAAACCACCTAAATTTAAGCAATAGTCGTAAGCACCAAATAATAAGCGATCACCTATTGGTACTAATGGAGCACCTTGACCACCATAGGCTACATCTTGTACTCTAAAATCGCAGATTACTTTTTGTTGTAATGCGTCTGCTAAAACTTGTAAATTCCCTATTTGTAATGTTAATCTATTTTCGGGTTGATGTAATGCTGTATGCCCATGTGATGCAATAAAATCTATATCGCTAATGTTATATTTGTCTATAAATGAAAATATTACAGAGGATAAGTATTGCGAATAATCTATATCTATAACTTTTAAATCTGCTATAGTTGTGTTAACTAATTGTCTTAAAATGAGTTTCCATTTACTTGAATATGAGAACGTATCAGAGTTTATAATTTTAAATTTCCAAGACTCACCATACGAAAAAGAGACATAAATGAGATCTATACCGTCTAACGATGTCCCAGACATTAAAGCAATTACCTTATAATTTGACTTTATCATATTAGTAAAAATAGTATTAGTTATTGAAAATACCGCAATAATGAATTATCTTTGCATCAAATTTTTATTAAATCAATAATTTTAAAATTTATGGATTTTAGCTTAACAGAAGAGCATTTAATGATTAGAGATGCTGCCAGAGATTTTGCTCAGACTGAATTGTTACCTGGTGTAATAGAACGAGACAATGCACAAACATTTCCGAATGAATTAGTTCGTAAAATGGGTGAACTTGGTTTTATGGGTATTATGGTAGACCCTAAATATGGAGGTAGTGGTATGGACACTATTTCTTATGTATTAATTATGGAAGAATTATCTAAAATAGATGCTTCTGCATCTGTAATGGTTTCTGTAAATAATTCGTTAGTGTGTTACGGACTTGAATCTTATGGTAATGAGGCACAAAAGCAAAAATATTTAACCAAACTAGCAACAGGAGAACATATTGGCGCATTTTGTTTAAGTGAGCCAGAAGCTGGTAGTGATGCTACATCGCAAAAAACTACTGCTATAGATATGGGAGACCATTACATTTTAAACGGCACAAAAAATTGGATAACTAATGGCGGTCGTTCTGATGTTTATTTAGTAATAGCACAAACTGATAGAGATAAAGGACATAAGGGTATTAATGCTTTTATTGTAGAAAAAGGATTGCCAGGTTTTGATATTGGACCTAAAGAAGATAAGCTAGGTATTAGAGGAAGTGATACACATACATTGCAATTTAACGACGTAAAAATTCCTAAAGAAAATAGAATTGGTGAAGATGGTTTTGGTTTTAAATTTGCCATGAAAACACTTTCTGGAGGTCGTATTGGTATAGCTGCACAAGCTTTAGGTATTGCGTCTGGCGCTTACGAATTAGCTCTTAAGTACTCTAAAGAACGTAAAGCTTTTGGTACCGAAATTTGTAATCATCAAGCTATCGCTTTTAAAATAGCAGATATGTATACCGATATTGAGGCTGCAAGAATGTTAGTAATGAAAGCCGCTTGGGACAAAGATAATGGTAATAATTACGACATGTCTAGTGCAATGGCTAAGTTATATGCGAGTAAAGTTGCTATGGAGCATACTGTTGAAGCTGTACAGATACATGGCGGAAATGGGTTTGTTAAAGAATACCATGTTGAGCGTTTAATGCGTGATGCTAAAATTACTCAAATTTATGAAGGGACTTCTGAAATTCAGAAAATTGTAATTTCTAGAGGTGTTATAAAAGGCTAAAGTTTAAAACTACTACATATTGAAAGGCTTCAGAATTTAAATTCTGAAGCCTTTTTTAATTAGAAATATCATTTAGAACCAGTTTAATTTCAGCATAAGAATATTTAGCATCAAGTTGATTTTTTAAGTCCGATAGATTTTCAAAGGTTTTTGATGGTATAATTTTCTTTAATTCTGAATAATAAGTTTTAGACATTAGGTCTGTTATTTTTATTTCTCCAGAAGAAATAAAACTTGCTAAATGACCAAATATGGTATTCATATTTAAATCTCGTTCTAAGGCTATTTGACTTATAGATTTTCCTGTTTTAAATAATTTTAAAGAGATTTTATTTGTGTCACCAATCTTCCTTTTTGGTTTAACAGCATCAAAAACAGTAATCTCATTTGTGGTCTCGATGTCATTTTCGTCACAGTAGCTTTTTATGACATCTAAAATTTCAGCACCATACTTTTCTATTCGGGTTTTACCCATACCATGCACTTCTTTTAATTCTTGTGTAGAGGTAGGCAATATATCGCACATAGCATACAACGATTTTTGAGTAAAAACCTGAAAATGGACCAAATCTTCTCGCTCTGCAATATGATTTCTAAGTGCTCTTAACAATTCAAAAAGGACCACATTGGTTGTACCATCAATTACAGATTTCCTTAGTTTTTTTGGTTTTTGCTTACCTAAAAAAATAGATTTAGCCCTAAGCTCTAAAAACTTACTAGTTGCAAAACCATTATTTAAGTTATTAAAATAAGAAATTTTTGTATCTAACAACTCTTCTAAAGCATCAAGTTGCTTGTCTAAATCTGTTTGAATAGCCTTATTATCTGTAGAAAAACTAATTTCCTTGATTACTGTTTCAATAGTGTTTTTAGTCTGCTCATTAAAATAAGATATTGCCTTGACAAATCTTTCTTGCAGTATTATATTCTCCTCTGGTACATCATCATCATTAATTAAAGTTAATAATTGCGCATTAAAACCATTAGCAATTTTTAGTAACTTCGTTGTACTCTCCTTAATTAAAATTAAAGGAGATTCCAAAACACCTTCTATACTGCCCCTGTTTTTGTAATAAATATCTAGAAGTCGTCCTACAGGATATAGGAACTTATAAAAACAAAAAATTTCTGAAATCAAACTTAATTGATATTCTTGTCTGGATTGCTTAAGTATTAAGTCATCGGGTTGATTCGCTTCTGCATTTTTATTAAAGTCAATTACATTAATATCACTTATAATCTGATTAGCTTCTATTTTACTTTTTAACACTAAACCCTCTAAAGACTTACAACGACTTAAAGCAACATATGTTTGGCCGTGAGCAAAAGCACCTTTTGAGTCAATTATAGCTTTTTCAAAAGTTAAACCTTGGCTCTTGTGAATAGTAATTGACCATGCTAGACGTAGTGGTATTTGTGAATAACTGCCTATTTTATCTTCTACAATTCCTTTAGTGTCTTTATCAACAGTATATTTTATATTATCCCATGTCTCTAATTTAGTAACTATATTAAAATCATCATCAGGGCAATTAACAATAACTTCATCTTTTTCTAGTAAAATAACTTTACCTATTTTACCGTTAAAATATCGTTTCTCTATTTCACTATCATTTTTAATAAACATAACCTGTGCACCCACTTTTAATATAAGTTCTTGCTTATTAGGAAATGAATGCTCTGGAAAATTACCTTCTATTTTTGCTCTATAAATAAAGGTATCATCTTTTAATTTTTCTAATTCGTGTTTATTAGTTTGTTCTGCTTTGTTGTTATGTGTAGTTAGTGAAATATATCCGTCATCTTTATTTGCTTCAAAATTTGGAATATACCTTTTATTTAGTTCATTTGCTGAAGCATTAGTTAGACTATTATTACGAATTTCGTTTAAAATATCTATAAACAAAGGGTTGTCTTGCCTATAAATGTGTTTTAACTCAATAGTTAATGGATTACAATTACTGTATGCCTCACTACTAAAGAAAAAAGCGTTTTTATAAAATGATTTTAATAATTGCCATTCGTTCTCTTTTATTACTGGAGATAGTTGTTGTAAATCGCCAATCATTAATAACTGTACACCACCAAAAACTAAACTTCTATTTTTATAACGTCTTAGTGTCTTATCTATTCCATCTAATAAGTCAGCTCTAACCATACTTATTTCGTC
>JAOEWO010000011.1 GCA_028383925.1 Winogradskyella sp. | reverse complement strand
GGGGTGTTTTTTATTTAAAAAGCAGAAAGTTATTTAAATTAATTCTTAAAGCATTCGTTACAAAGGAATATTACCATGCTTGCGTTTAGGTCTAACAACTTCCTTGTTTTCGAGCATACTAAATGCTTTTATCAATTTACGTCTCGTGTTTTGAGGTAGAATAACTTCATCTACAAAACCACGTTCGGCTGCACTATACGGATTGGCAAAAAGTTCAGCATACTCAGCTTCTTTTTCTTTCCACTTGGCTTCTTTGTCGTCGGCAGCATTGATTTCGCGTTTAAAGATAATTTCTGCTGCCCCTTTGGCTCCCATTACCGCAATTTCGGCATTTGGCCACGCAAAATTCATGTCCGCACCAATGTGTTTAGAATTCATAACATCATAAGCACCTCCATAAGCTTTTCTAGTTATCACTGTAATTCTTGGAACGGTTGCTTCACTAAATGCATAGAGTAATTTTGCTCCGTTGGTGATGATCGCATTCCATTCTTGGTCAGTTCCTGGTAAGAAACCAGGTACGTCTTCCAACACTAATAAAGGAATATTAAAACAATCACAGAAACGCACAAAACGTGCTGCTTTTTTAGAACTATTCACATCTAAAACTCCTGCTAAAAACATAGGTTGATTGGCAACAATACCAACAGATTTACCACCTAAACGCGCAAAACCAACAAGGATATTTTCTGCATAATCTTTATGAATTTCGTAAAATGAATCTTCATCAATAATACCATCAATAACGGCATGCATATCGTAAGGTTTGTTAGGGTTTTCAGGAACTATTGACGATAGTACATCTCTAACTTCGTCTTTTAATTCAAATGGTATGTCGTCGGCTTTTGTTTTATTACTCTGTGGTAAATAGCTCAAGAGTTTTTTAATATCTTCTAAACATTCCACATCATTAGTGGATGTTTTATGTGCCACACCAGATTTTAAGGAATGTACGCTGGCACCACCTAATTCTTCACTAGTGACTTCTTCGTTTGTTACGGTTTTTACCACATTTGGTCCCGTCACAAACATATAACTCGTGTCTTGAACCATTAATGTAAAATCCGTCATGGCAGGTGAATATACCGCTCCACCAGCACAAGGACCCATAATTGCAGAAATTTGAGGAATCACACCAGAAGCTTGCACGTTCCTATAAAAAATATCCGCATATCCACCTAAAGAACGCACACCTTCTTGAATACGTGCACCGCCAGAATCGTTAAGTCCAATAATTGGTGCACCAACGTTAACGGCCATATCCATAATTTTACAGATTTTCTCAGCATGTGTTTCTGATAATGACCCACCAAAAACCGTGAAATCTTGTGCAAATACATAGATTAATCTGCCATTTACTGTACCATAACCTGTAACGACACCATCACCATAAAATTGTTGGTCAGCCATACCAAAGTCCTTGGTTCTATGTGTCACTAACGCACCTATTTCTTCAAAAGAACCTTCGTCTAAAAGATACATAACGCGCTCTCTTGCGGTTAGTTTTTTCTTTTGGTGTTGTTTGTCTATTCTGGCTTGTCCACCTCCTAGTTTGGCTAGGGCTAGTTTTTCGTTTAGGTTTTTTATTTTGGAATCCATATTGTCTTAGTTTGGTAATCTTAATAACTTCTGATCTTCTAAATAACGTTTCAAAGCTATTTTGGCTGCAATCTCAGCTTCACTTTTATGTTGTGCTTCTAAAAGGCTAGGTGAGTAGTACTTTTTTACAAAGTGGGTGTCAAAGTTACCACTTCTAAAAGCTTCGTGCTCGCAAACAAAACGTCCAAACGGTAATGTCGTTTCTACACCTTTAATATGATAATTATCAATAGCTTTTATCATCAACTCAATGGCTTCTTCACGTGTTTCACCATAAGTAATTAACTTAGATAGCATTGGATCGTAATAAATGGGAATATCCATACCTTCCTCAAAGCCGTTATCCACTCTAATATTGTCTCCTTCTGGTAATTTGTAAATTTCTAGGTTTCCTACACTGGGTAAGAAATTGTTCATAGGATCTTCTGCATAGACTCTGAGTTCTAAAGCATGACCGTTAATTTTTAAGTCCTCTTGTTTAATATCTAATTTTTCGCCTCTAGCGACTTTAATCTGAAGTTCTACCAAGTCAACACCAGCAATCCATTCGGAAACTGGGTGCTCAACTTGTAGTCTTGTATTCATTTCTAGGAAGTAGAAATTCAGGTTTTCGTCTAATAGAAATTCAACAGTACCAGCACCAATATAATCACACGAACGTGCGACGTTGATGGCTGCTTGTCCCATTTCTTCGCGTAATTCTGGAGTTAAAACGGCAGAAGGCGCTTCTTCAACTACTTTTTGATGACGACGTTGTACAGAACATTCACGTTCAAAAAAGTGCAATACATTGCCATGCATATCTGCCATGATTTGTATTTCGATATGACGTGGTGAGCCTACATATTTTTCAATAAAGACAGAACCATCTCCAAAAGCTGATGTAGCTTCGCTGATGGCTCTATTCATTTGTGATTCAAATTCGGCTTCATTTTCTACAACACGCATGCCTTTTCCGCCACCTCCAGCAGAGGCTTTAATTAGAATAGGAAAGCCTATGTCTTTAGCAATTTTTTTAGCTTCCGGAATATCAGTAATCGCTTCATCTGTACCAGGAACCATTGGTATATTGTAATCTTTAACCGTATCCTTTGCCGCTAATTTGCTCCCCATAACCCTAATGGCATGCGAGCGTGGGCCAATAAATAGGATATTATTTTTTTCGCACAATTCGGCAAAGTCAGCATTTTCACTCAGAAATCCATAACCTGGATGAATTCCATCAACGTTTAGGTTTTTGGCAACTTCTATAATTTTATCGCCTCGTAAGTACGATTCGTTTGAAGGCGCAGGTCCAATACAAACCGCTTCATCAGCGTACTTTACATGTGGTGCATAACGATCTACTTCAGAAAACACAGCGACCGTTTTTATGCCCATTTTCTTGGCGGTTCGCATCACTCTTATGGCAATTTCACCTCTATTTGCTACTAGTATTTTTTTCATTTTTATGCTGAACTTGTTTCAGTATCTATTCCATATAACACGGAATATCTTTTAATTAAACTTTAATTTACCATAGACCTTTCGACTGCGCTCAAGGTGACATTGGTTTTTTACTCAAAGGTTATTAACAACGCATTTTTGTCAACGGTTTCTCCTTGTTTTACTTCTATAGATTTAATAACACCTTCTCTTGGTGAGGTTAAAACGTTTTCCATTTTCATGGCTTCGAGAATTAGTAGTGGATCACCTTCATTAACTGTTTCCCCTTCTTTTACAGTAATCTCTAATATTAAACCAGGCATTGGTGCTTTTACATCATTGACTTGTTTGGATGCACCAATTTCGAAACCTAAAGCTTCAATTTGTTGATCTAATTGATTATTAATAACCACGTCGTAACTATTACTATTAACTTTAACTGTGTATGTTTTTTTATTAAAATCTGAAGCTGTTATTTTTGCTTTTATAGACGTATTATCTTGTAGAACATGGTAGTTGTTTAAAGATGTTTCAACAACATCTAAGGTGTCTACAACGTCTTTAGATATATTGAAATTGTGTAATGCATTGACTTTTGCTTTATACATAAATTGAGTGTTTTTAGGTCATTACTAAAATGTGGTTATTCTGAATGCAAAATATGAAATTTAAGAGGTATAATTTATCAATTTCGTAAAATTATAATGATTGTTTTTAGTGGTTTAGCATTTTAATACCAGCTTACCAATACAATTAAATTTATTTAAGACTAAGTTTCTTAAGTATTTCTGCAGTTACAAAATGATAATATGCGCTGTTACTTTCAATAAAATGCATGTTTTTAGCGCTATTAGAAAGTAAATCGTTAAAAGTACTTAGGTGTACTAGTTTTAGTGCTTCAACTTCACTAGGTTGTGGTATTAGACTTTTTAAATCTACTTTTAATTCGGCTATAAAAACCTGATGAAACTCATTGTCTTTAATAGCTCCGTTGTTATACGACGATTCGTGTAATTTTGTTCCTATTTTTATGAGGTTTTCTGGTTGTAGTTGCAAACCAATTTCTTCTTTGGTCTCTCTTAATGCAGCAGCGATAAAAGTTTCGCCAGCATCAATATGGCCAGCAACAGAGACATCCCAAAGTAATGGATAAATGGTTTTTTTGTGTGATCGTTGTTGTAATAAAATCTCACCTTTTTTTGTGTACAGCCATAGGTGTATGGTGTTGTGGTACCAGCCGTTTTTGTGGGCTTCAGATTTTAAAGCTGTTTTACCTGTTGGGTGACCAAGTTGGTCAATAATGTCTATATATTCGTCCATAAAAAAAATAGACCTACGCCATCTTTAAGATTTAGTAGGTCTTTTAAAATTATTATTTAAAATAACTAAACGTTTCACCGTCTTCGATTTTTAGTAATGTCTCGTAAATTAATTTAATCACATTTTCTACATCATCTTTATGCACCATTTCTACTGTGGTATGCATGTATCGCAATGGTAATGAAATTAAGGCAGAAGCGACACCACCATTACTGTACGCAAAAGCATCTGTATCTGTACCAGTAGCACGAGATAAAGCGGCACGTTGAAATGGTATTTTGTTTGCTTCGGCAGTCTCTGTAATTAAATCTCTTAATTTTTGTTGTACAGCTGGCGCGTATGCAATAACAGGACCTTGGCCAATTTCTGCTAAGCCTTGTTTTTTAGGATCAATCATTGGTGTTGTTGTATCGTGTGTTACGTCTGTAACAATAGCAACATTAGGCTTAATGGTTTGTGTAATCATTTCTGCACCACGTAATCCTATTTCTTCTTGTACCGAATTTGTAATGTAAAGTCCAAAAGGAAGTTTCTTTTTGTTTTCGTGAAGCAAGCGTGCCACTTCAGCAATCATAAAGCCACCCATTCTGTTATCTAAAGCACGACACACAAATTTGTCCTTGTTTAAGATATGAAACTCATCTGGGTAGGTAATAACGCAACCCACATGAATACCCATTTTTTCTACTTCGGCCTTGTCTTTTGCACCAACATCGATACAAATATTGTCGGGCTTAGGGGCTTCTTCTTTTGCTCTATTTCTAGTGTGTATTGCGGGCCAGCCAAATACGCCTTTTATAATACCATTTTTGGTATGAATGTTTACAATTTTACTTGGTGCAATTTGGTGGTCACTTCCGCCATTTCTAATAACGTAAAGCAAACCATTATCTGAAATATAATTTACATACCAAGAAATTTCATCGGCATGCCCTTCTATAACGACCTTAAATTTTGCCTTAGGATTAATTACAGCAACAGCAGTGCCATAAGTATCTGTAATAAACTCATCTGCATAGGGTTTTAAGTAATCCATCCAGATTTTTTGCCCTTCCCATTCGTAGCCTGTTGGTGAGGCATTGTTTAAATATTTTTCTAAAAAGTCCATAGACTTTTTAGTGAGTAATTGCTTTTTAGCCATGAGTGTATAATTTTCATTAAAAATAATAATATTAATATGAATTTAAGGGTTATGGTCGTATTAATTCTTAATTTTGAGGAGTACTTAAATCATAAATCTGGAATGGTTTTAGAGGGTAAACAACTAATGAAATACTTTTTTTACATAGCGTTATTTTTCTCTACACTAGTTAGTGCACAAGTAGATCCTGTAAAACAAGATTCTACCGATGTGCATTACTTGTATATTGAAGGCGATTCTATAGGTGTAACTTCTGTAGAATTAGACGAGGTTATTTTACTGCCTAATTTGAAATTTGAAGATAGAGATGCCAGAATTCGGTATATTATTTTAAGACGAAAAACACTTAAAGTATATCCTTATGCTAAACTTGCGTCTCAACGTTTAGAAGCGTTACAAAATAGATTAAACACATTAGAGCGTAAAAGAGACAAGAAGCGCTATGCTAAAGTGATTCAGAAATATATTGAAGATGAGTTTTCTGCAGAACTAAAGAAACTAACCAAAACTGAAGGTCAGATTTTAGTAAAACTAATTCATAGGCAAACAGGTAGAACAACGTTTGAGCTTATAAAAGAATTGCGCAACGGTTGGCGCGCCTTTTGGTTTAATAGTACGGCTAAGTTGTTTAATATTTCTCTTAAAAAAGAGTTTAGTCCAATAGATGAAGAAGAAGACTATCTTATTGAAGATATTTTACAACGTGCATTTCAAAATTTACAAATAGAGCGACAAAAACCGGCTTTTGATATTGATTTTTACGCCTGTGTGAATAAATGGTCTAAACCAAAACTTAAAGATTAATGCGAACACAATCTATAGTAGAAGAACGGCTTAATGCATGGACGCATGGTATTGGTGCTGTTTTGGGTATATTGGCTTTAGTTTTACTTATTGCTAACACAGATAATTCTGCTCCTTTTAATTTGTTTAGTGTTGTTGTTTATGGTCTTTCAATAATTATATTGTTTACAGCATCTTCATTATACCACTCTGTAACTGGCGAAAAGCGAAAGCATTATTTTAGAATTATAGACCATATAAGTATTTACCTTTTAATAGCAGGGACTTACACACCAGTTTTATTAATTTTATTAGCAGACAGTTTGGGTTGGCCGTTATTTTGGACAGTTTGGGGTATTGCAGCTTTTGGTGTAGTTTTAAAACTCTTTTTTACAGGTAAGTTTGAAGCCTTTTCCACATTGCTATATTTAGTAATGGGATGGCTAATTGTGTTCGATTTTTCTAACTTGTCTGAAACGATTAGTCCTGACGGTGTTTTGTGGCTTTTTGCAGGTGGTTTGTTTTATACCGTTGGTATTGTTTTCTACGCCATACATAAGATACCCTACAACCATGTCATTTGGCACTTATTTGTTTTGGGTGGTGCTATTTGCCATTTCTTTATGATATACTTACACGTTATTTAGGCTATTTATAGAATATTATAAACTGCACTACAAAACCTATAATAATTATTATTGCAATTTCAATTTTAGACATGGTAGACGACATGTTTAAAGAGTTTTGTGCAAATTTTGTTAAGCTTTCACCTTCAGAGAGCTGAATTAGAGCTAAGTCATCTAAGTTATTTTGTATTCTGTTTAGTTTTAATTTTATTCTCGGTACTACACTATCAGTATTAGAGGCTGTTAGCGAATTTTCTAAACCTTTTAATTCTTTAAATGAATCTTGTAAGTTGTTAAATTCTGTTCTTTCTTGATTGGTTAATCTAGTAGATTTAAATTCTTCAATAATACTTTGTACACTATTATGATAATTAGCTAGGTCTTTAGCATTGTAGTTGCCTGCTAAATTTTTCTTCTTCATGAAAAATATTATTTAACTCATAGAGGTAGCCTTTTGCTACTAAACGGTCTTCGTAAACAGAAGTTAGTGAGGTGTTTAGTGTATCAAAACGTTTTTTGTCTAGTCTGTTGGTTGCTATAACAAGTAAGAATACTATAGCGAAGGCAAAGCCAATTTTTATACGGTTGTTAAAAGATATTTTAGCGGTCATAACAATGTATTTAGTAACAACTAAAATACTGCAATTAGCATATGTAAGCTAATATTTAACACATCTTTTAGAGAAGCTAAGTCTTTATTGTAGCATAAAATTTAAGCACATTATGTTATTCTTTTACAAACACCATACAGTGTTGCCAAGGTAAGTTACTTATGTTTTTATCTAATTTAAAACCAGTAGCTTTCATTTCTTTTACGGCTTGTGCTAGGGTCATTTTGTGCACCTTTTTAATTGGTACGGTATCATCTTCACCACGATATTCTATTAAATAAATTTCACCATTTTTTTTGAGAGCACTTTTCATAGATTGCACCATTTCATAAGGGTAATTAAATTCGTGATACACATCTACCATTAAAATTTTATCTATAGATTTAGCTTTAAGATTTACGCTTTTTTCGGTGCCTAAAATAGTTTCTATATTGGTATTACGTTTATAATTTGGGTGGGTAAGAAGTGCTACTAACATTTCTTCTTGTATATCTACTGCGTACACAACACCTGTTTTAGTTTTTGGAGCCATTTTAAACACATGGTAACCAGAACCTGCACCAATATCTGCTATAGTGTCTCCTGGTTTAATAGCCATATTAGTAATGAGTTTTTTGGCACTCTCTTCTTCTTCTTCACGCTCTGGTCGTTCTAGCCATTCTATACCCTGAAACCCCATTATATATGCAATTTCGCGCCCCATATACCATTTGCCAATACCATTTGGGTCTCCTTTTTTATAGGTATATCTTTTAGTTTGGTTTTCGTTTTGTGCAAAAACGATAAACGTAGGTAGGGTTAAGCTAAGTGTTAATAGCAATATTAAAGGCTTTTTCATGTTTTTAGAATTAAGTTTTAAAGGTAATAGCTACAGAGCTTCTTTGGTATTAAGCTAAAGTTAAAAGAAGTAAAAGAAGCTATTTTAAAGCTTTTATTCTGCTAATTCAAATTTTTTAGAATTTAAATGTTTTTTGCCTAAAAGGCCATAATATAAAATAATACTAATGGTGTCTTTCTCTTTTAAGTTTTTTAATTGTGCCTTGTTGAATTTATGCTCAGTTTTTTCAAAATAATTATCATTAATAGATTTTATACCGACTTCTCCGTTGGGCATTATGTATGTAATCTTAAATTTTTCTAGAGTTGGTTTTGATGAAATAATTCTGTTTGTAAAAAGACCTATAGCTATCACGAGACTATGTAGCCAAACAAAGTAAATAAAACAGACTAAAGTAGCGTAGCCAAAGGTTTGAGTGATGCGTATAATTTTGTCTTGTTTTATGGAAAGAAATCTATAAAAAACCAGAATTGAAATTAAAAAGATAATTACAATAATTATAAGGGTTTCTTTAAGTGAAAATGTAATTAAGTCGCGCTCCAAATAGTATTCAAACTGCAACGGAACTAAGTATTTAAAAATAAAAACGAATATTACAAAAGCGGCTATTACTATCCAATTACGTTTTAATCTTTTCATAATTGTAGCATTTTTTTATTTTTAAAATTTATCACCCTTTTATAAAATCTTTATAGTCTTCAAAAAAGGCTTCAAATAAGGTCATATTTTTATTGAAAAACTCCATAACCTCTCGCCATGTGTTTTTATTATAAATAGACACTTTATGTTCTAAAGGTAGGTAAATACGAGATATTTCTTTACCATTCTCTAAATAATAGGTTTCGTCATAGATAGCATCTGGAAGATAATCGCTTAGTAAAATGTTTTTTAGTGCACACAGTTTTTCCCAGTGCTTAATTCGGTTTTCTAAATGGTCTTCTAAGTCTAGAGCTACTAATGCAGATTTTGTGTCTAAATGAAATTTAAACGACAACCCTTTTGTTTTGGTATTGTACAAAAGCCATTTTGTTGGGAAAGATTTTCCGAAGCTTGTCCAAAATTCTTGTCTTAATAAACGCGATTCTTCTTTTGAGAACATTTAAATAAAATAAGCAATTAAAACACCTAAGCAAATAGCTACTAATTTTGATAAATTAAACTTATGACCTTCGCCAGTTTCAAACAAAATAGTGGTAGAAATATGTAAAAATATACCAATAACAATAGCGTTAATAACATCTATATAATCGGTAACAAAAGCCGTATTATTAGAAATATAAGTACCTAAAGGAGTCATTACAGCGAATACAACTAAAAAGCTTATAATCTGTATTTTAGTAAAGCTAGACTGTAGTAAAAAAGCAGTGATTAATGTTGCAATCGGTATTTTGTGAATTAACACACCATACACCATATCGTTATGCTGGTGAATAGGGAAACCTTCTAAAAAACTATGTATACATAAACTTACAAAAAGTAACCACGGAAACACGGTATCTTCTTTATGAATATGCATGTGGCCATGCTCTGCACCTTTAGAGAAAAACTCTAGAATAATTTGCAGTAAAATACCACACATTATAAATAAACCTGTTTGTTTAGGATCGAGATGGTGGTAGACTTCTGGCAATAAATCGAATAAGGTAAGTGCTAATAAAAAGGCGCCACTAAAAGACAAAAGCAACTTTGTGCCAATAGATTTCTGCTTTCGTGTTAAAAAAGCAATAACAACACCAATAATTATGGCAATAACCGGAAGTAAATACTTAATCATACGTGCAATTTACTTAAAAATCATAATCAAACGTTCTGATGTCTTAGCATGGTAAGGGTGTAATTTGTAATCACCAAAAACATCTAATAAATAAACACCTGCTTTTTCGAATAACATCTCAAAATCTTTAAGTGTAAAGGCTTTAACGCGCTCTTGAAATTCGTACTGTTCACCATCAACGTTAAAACTAATATCTTTAATAATATAGCCATCTTTAACACTGCGCTTTTGAAGAAAATCAATACCGTCAACCGTTTTTGTATTTTCTGAAACTAAATTTTCAATAATATAATTAACGTTCATAAAATCTATAACACCAAAACCATAGGCGTTAAGTTCTGCTTTTATAGATTTTATAGTATTTAGGTTACACTCTTCATCATCAAAATAACCAAAACTTGTAAACAGATTAAAAACAGCATCAAATGTATCTAGATAGGGCTTACTCATATCGTGTACATTAAATTTTAGGGTTTCGTTTTGAAACTGTTTGGCGTGTGTAATGCTTTTTTCAGAAAGATCTATACCTGTTACATTATAGCCAAGTTTGTTAAGATAGACAGAATGTCTGCCTTTACCACAAGCCAAATCTAGTATTTTACCACCATTTGGTATGTTAAGATAATTGGTGAGATTATCCATAAATACTTGCGCTTCAGAATAATCTCTGTCTTTATATAAAATATGGTAGTAAGGTGTATCAAACCACGATGCGAACCATTGTTTTTTTGATTTAGTCATAATGTTAAATGTCCTGCAAAAATACTGTATTTTTGTAATCTATTTGCTCGCTTAATGAGATTTGAATAGAAATTAGACAGATCTAAAATTGATGCTGTTTTTCAACTAATTACTACTGAGCTTGCGCGAAGGTATTTTATATAGCACATGAACAATAATTTTAAAATGGTTGCCAAAACGTTATTTGGCTTTGAAGATATTTTAGCTAACGAACTAACACAACTCGGTGCTCTAGAAGTAGAGAAGGGAGTAAGAAATGTAAGTTTTGTTGGTGATAAAGGTTTTATGTACAAGGCGAATCTTGGTCTGCGTACAGCCATTAAAATTTTAAAACCCATAAAAACGTTTAAAGTTAATAAAGAAGAAGATCTTTATAAGAACGTTAAAAGCATGAAGTGGGAAGATTATTTAAAGCCCACAGGCTCATTGGCTATTGATGCTACAGTACATAATAGTGTGTTTACACATTCGCAGTACACTGCTTTAAAAACAAAAGATGCTATTGTAGATCGTTTTAGAGAAGCAGATGGTGTGCGGCCAGATGTAGATTTACGTTTTCCAGATGTAAAAATTAATGTGCATATAGACCGTCAACGTTGTACTATTTCTTTAGATACCTCTGGTGAGTCGTTGCACAGACGTGGTTATAAAACAGCCACTAATATTGCACCAATTAACGAGGTACTTGCGGCTGGTTTAATTATAATGAGTGGTTGGGACGGACAAACAGATTTTATGGACCCTATGTGTGGTAGTGGTACTATGTTGGCCGAAGCTGCTATGATTGCATGTAATATACCACCAAATTTAATGCGAAAAGAATTTGCTTTTGAGCGTTGGGAAGATTGGGATGTGGAGTTGTTTGAAAAGATTGAAGAATCGCTATTAAAGAAAACACGAGATTTTCATCATAAAATATTAGGTTATGACAAGTCACCCTCTGCAGTTGCAAAAGCCACAGAAAATATAAAAAACGCACATTTAGATGAGTTTGTGCATATACAGCACGAAGATTTTTTTAAAACACAAAAAGCAGGTAGCGATAAGTTGCATATGGTTTTTAACCCACCTTATGGTGAGCGTTTAGAGAATCTTAACGTAGAAGAGTTTTATGGTGACATAGGCACCACATTAAAGCATGGTTACCCAAATACTAACGCTTGGCTTATAACGTCTAACCTAGAAGCTTTAAAGTTTGTTGGTTTGCGTCCTTCTCGAAAAATTAAAGTTTTTAATGCTAAATTAGAAGCACGTTTGGTAAAGTATGAAATGTATGAAGGCAGTAAGAAAACTAAAAAGCAGAATAATTAGTTATTCCTAAAGATCCCAAATAAATAGAAATCCTATAGTATTTAAGCCTGTAATTTTTTGTTCGTCATTAAACGATGCATTATTAGTAGTTTCTAGCTTACTTAAATCTGATTGACCAGAAAATACAATACCAATACTGTAAGTTTCATTAAATTTATAAGCCATGCCTAAGCTAAACTGAAGACCAAATGTCCAGCCTTCATAAAGATCATTTACAGTGTTGTCAAAATACCTGTGTTCGTCGCTTGTAACCGTTTGTGCAAAAGCACCTAAACTCATAACACTTTTAATTTTATCGGATAATTGATAGGTAGAACTAATCCTAAAGGAATTTTTAAGACGCTTCTTTCGTGATAAAAAATACTTTCTTCATTAAAACCAGAACCACTAAACTCGGTTAGTGCCAGACCTGTAAAAACACCAAATTTTTCATTAAATCTATAGTTAAGTAGAAACTCACCTGTATTAACATTTAAGTCGTAATTAGCTTGGTTATCATTTTCTACTTTAGCAAAACCAATACCACCTTGTGCTATAAAACTAAATTTAGAATAAGAACTATCTGTATCGTCTTGTCCATAAGATAGGTTTATAGTTAAAAGTGTTATAGCAATAAAAGAGAGGTAGCTTAATTTTTTCATGGTTATATGTTTTTAGAAACTTGAAATTAGTTATTTATAATTTATCTATTTATTGCTCTAAAGATTTTAACATTAAATTATAATCGTATTGCAAATCTTCGTGCAATAACGACACCTTTTTCTTTATAGATAGTATTTGGCGTTCGTAGAGATTGCTTAATGTTATATTTTTATGAATAGAAGGTTTGAGCTCGTTTAAGCGTTCGCAAAAATAGAGTAGCAGTTCTATCTCAGTTGTTTTTTGTAATGAGTAGCGGCTATAAATGCGTATGTGTCTTAATATTTTTCTAATGGTTTTTTTCATGTAGAAATAACTGTCTGCGTTAATGCCTTCAAACAATTCATCTAAAGATGATTTTACACTTGCTATGTAACCGTCTTCATCATGAGACTCAAATAATAAGTAGGTGAGTAGTGCTTTGTTCTCTTTTTTAAACTTACCCAGGCGTAAGCATAATTCTAACAGCTCTGCTTGTGAGAGGTGCTTAAGTTCTTTTTTTATAGTTACGATAGACTCAATTTTCATACTACAAATTTAAAGCTTTTTAAGTGGTTACTTTAGCTGTTTTTTAAAGGAACTATGTAACTAAAGCTTTGTCTTTGTTAATGTAAGCATGTCTGCTTTTTTCCATTTATCTTCTATTTCCAATTTTATGTATTTTTTTAAGAAAGCGTAAAGTTCTTTAGAGGTAGCTGTGAGTAGTAAATCTGCTTCAAAACCAATTTTTTCGTGTTCTAGTCTTATTTTGTTAGTATCAATTAAGTCTGTAAGACGTTCTTCGCTTAACCATGAAAATGATATATTACTACTTGAGTTTATATCTATTTTGGCGACAGAATGGGTCTTTATTAAGTGTTTAGCAGCCAGGCTATTTATGTTATTATCGTCAATTTCAGTAGGAATAAAATCTATAAAAAAGTGGTCGTTTATTTTAAAGGGCATCGCAATAAAACTAGCTTCTTTTTCATTTTTTAAATAGGTAATGTAATAGCCTTTTTTATAAGTTTCGTAGAGTTCTAATTCTTCTTTAGACATCGTAACACCCTCTTTTGTATCTTCTTCAAACTTTGTTTTTATAGACGCAACCGTCCATTTACCGTTTTTATTATCTACCCAGTTGCCAACTAGGTTTTTGTTAAAACTTAGGCTGTCTTTTGTGTAAAAGGGCTGTAGCGATTTTACTATACATGAGCTAAAAAGTACTAAGGATAAGATTATAAGAGTGCCTTTTGTTTTCATAATATAGTGTTTTAAAGAATTGGTTTAAATTTTTATTTATCATTTAAATGTATTAATACTTTGTGCTTAGAGTCACTAATTTACTTAAATGATTTTTAAAATTCTAGTCTATATGTTTTGTTTGTCTTTAAAAACTAATCCACAAAAAAAAAATGGCAATCAAGTGATTGCCATTTTAAAATAGTATGATGTAAAAGTTTACCAGGTCATTTTGTTAAACCAATAACGATCACCGTAATTGGTTATGAAATATACCATGCCATAATCTTTTACCGCTGTTACAGTATTTGGTAAAATATAAGGTATCATGGTAGATTGTGTTACTCTAGGATAATTAAACGTCTCTTTATTTTTTGTAAAAAACGTATTAAAACTTAGGCTATTATTATTATTATTAGCAAAAATACGTAATCCGTTTTCTAGATATAAGGCCGAAAACGATCCTTTTTCTTTTTGAGCATTTTTGAAAGTTTTAGAATTAAATAAAGGTGTAAAACTCTTTAGAGTGCCTTTGGTATCTAAATTTACAATAATACTAGATCCGTAGGTGTATAAATAATCGAGATCCATAGATGGTTTACCACCCACTTTTCTAAACTCACTATCGTATAAATATTTTTCACCGAGTATAAAAATATCATCTTCATTTATAATTACATCTACAACTTTAAGACTCTTTAAATCTTTTGCATTTAGAGTTTGGCTCCATTCATGAATCCCAATAAGGTTTCCGGCATCTAAATCGTATAAGAAAACACCGTCATTATCCTGACCTTCTTTATTGTTTATTTTAACGACTGCTTTTTTACCATTCCAGAAAAAACCAGCAAGTCTATTTTTTCCGTTAACATCTATTAAATTCATTTGCATTGGCATAAAACCTTCAGAAGAGAATGCTTTAGTTGTTAATGAGCTTCCGTTAAATGTTAATAATTCAGATTGACGTGTTTTTTTATAAGCATCTGTCGTTTTATGCATTACAACGACACCTGAGTTCTGTAAAAAAACAGTTTCATTATATGCTCTTTCACTATCGTATACTAAGGTTTCTTGTTGTTCCCAAATTAGGTTTAGTTGTGTATTATAAACCCATACTTTTACTTTTTCTTGTGTCTTTTTTACAAAAGGCATATTTGCTACTATAGCAATCTTAGAATTATCTGGCGATATAGCAATTTGGTAGAAACCCGATTTAGAATACCCATCTATAGGAAATGAAGCCAATATTCTATTGTCACTTACGGTATTATCTTTTAAAGAATATACTTGTACATTTAATTGATGCTTGGCCGTTTTTTTATCCATAACTGTAGATAAAAATATGAGCTCATCTTCTAGCTCTATAACCTCTTGTAAATCTGAAGCTCGTAAACCTAATTTAGGTAAATTAAACGTTTTAGTTTCAATAGATGCCATAGACTGATCGTACTTGGTTAATACCATAGCTTTGGTATTATCCATCATTACGTTATCTAAATGGTGTAAGGTCATAAACCCGTATGCAGACGGAAACACGATTTTGTAAACCTCTTTTTCGTTTTCTTTTGTAAAAGATTTACTTGTTTCTATCTTAAATTCTTGAGCAAAACCAAGTCCTAAAGTAAGGCAAGCAATAATTATAATAATTGACTTCTTCATAAAAATTACAACTTATAAATTTGCTCTTCTAGTCTTGTAAATTTTGCTTTATCATCGTAACCTAAGTCTAGGTCTATACGACGTTCTTGCATTAACTCTAGAGTTTCTTCAGCTAATGCTTTTGCTTTTAGACTAATATCTACACGTAATAAATTAGCAAAAACCATTTTAGCAACCGCTTTGTTCATTACTGCTTTTTTATCCTTGTAATCTATTTTTGAAAGTTCTGATAACCAAATCTCTCTAAGTTCTAATAATTCTGCGTTAGATCTTGCTCTAGTTTCTGAACTCGAATCCTTTTTTAATCTTCGGTAAGCAGAGATTGCCTTTATTTTAGCGTTTTCTAAAATATCATATTCTCTTTTTTTGTTTTTAGGAAACTCAATTTCTATAGTAGAAGCTACCGGAATAAAGCCATGCTCTTCATTTAGAAATGTGTTTATTTCTCGCATTATTTTAAGAACATTGTTTTTCTCATAGCGCTCTAGATTTATAGTATTACTAGATGAAGAAGTTAAAAATTTAAACGCATCATCAAATGTTTTTTGGGTAAGTGTCTCAGTACCTTTCATTACTCTTAATGATGTTGGTTGACTGTAAAACGTTTGTCCGCCGTTATCTTGAAACACCATTTTAGAAATATTTATAGCTATAAATATATCATTTCCACGCTCAAACCCTAGTAATTTTATACCATCTGCTAATACTTTATTATCAAAAATAAGATGATCGTCATAGTTTGGAAGTACATAAACAGGCTCTCTTGGTAGTACATATCTTGGTTTTGCAGGTACTTTAAGCTGTGGCTTTTTACCCTGATCTGTAAGCGCTAAGCGTTCTAATAATGTAAGATCTTTAAAATCTTTCATTTCTTTGTCGTAACGCGCTTCAGCAGCTTTTACATCATCATTATATCCCGCTAAACGTTCTTCAAAATCTAATTCACTTTCTTTAACGACGTTGGCATAATTTGCTTTTTCTATTTCAAAATCTGCTAATGACTGTGCGTTTAATTCTTCAGCAGTCATTGTGTAGGGTATTGTAACATCAACATTATACGTTTTTACAGATTCGTCAAGTAAATTGTTAGGTGTTCTAACATCAAAATAACTTACTTTTTCTGATAAAGCTCTTTGTGCAAAACTTGCAGAAGAGACTACCACAAAAGTAAGTGTTAATAAAATGTACTTTTTCATTTTTAAGTTTTAATAGTTATTTGAGGCTGTGAAAATACATTAATAATTTATTTAATGTACATGAGCTTAAGAATTGTAGTGCTTTTTTATTGTCTTTTTCACTTTAAATAATCTATATATACCAATGATTAATATAACTAAGGCAATAACAATAAGAATACTACCATAGGCTTTTAAGTCTGAAAAAAACTCTAATTTTAAAACAGTTAAGCCTGTGCCAAGAATAACTAAAAAGGTTCTAAAGTAGGCTAAAAATGTACGCTCATTAGCAAGTTTTGTACGTTCTATAGCGAGCCAATCTCTAGTAATGAGTGTTTTTTCTTTGTCTGTTGTTTTTTGTGACATTAATTTAGATTTAACAAGTATAAAGATGGATTAAAGATATAAAAAAAGCACTTAGTTAACTAAGTGCTTTAAGACGCTAATTGTTTTATTCTAATTAATAAATGGATTGCTCCATTTTGTATTTGTATAAACGTCATTACCAGCTAATGTTCTAATAAATGCAATAACAGCATTACGTTCATTATCTGTAAGATTTAATTGCTGACCAACACCATTTGGCTGTAGTCTTGGGTCTAAATTTGTATTACCAGCTAAGTTAATTTCATCGTAATGGTTCATAACTGTCGCTAAATTATTACTAATGCCAATGTGCATAAACTGCCCATTACTTGTACCGTCGGCTTTAACCACATCTCTTAAGCTTGGTGATCTTGTAACTGTAAGATCGGTTCCGGTTTGGCTTGCTGTACCAATAACACCATTGTTTAAAGAGTTTGGGTCTATACTAAACTCAGGTGCTTGGTGGCAACCAGCGCAACCAATTCCTCCATTTATTCTTGATCCTTGATTATCAAAAACAGGGGGTTGTAAAAACAATTGTTTACCCAAATTTTCTTGTTGTGTAAAGTTTGGAAACGGTTGGTTATCGTTATTTAATAATAAACGACCTTCATCATACTTACTATCAAAAGACTGTATGCTCCTTACAAATTGGGCTAATGCATTTTGTATTTTAGTTTCATTTACAACAACGTCTCCATAGACTAAATTAAATAATTGCGGATAGTAGTCTGTGTTTTCTAGGCGCGCAATAAGATCTGTAAAAGCTAAATCCCCATTGTCACCACTAAAGCCCATTTCTATGTGGTCTTTTATTGGCATTGTAGTTTGTACTTCTAAAGAGCTAGCACGCTCATCCCAGAAAAATTTACTCTCATCAGAAAATCGACTATTAATTAAACGCATAGAGTGTCTGCCGGTTGTGCCATCTACGCCAACACTAACGCTAAGGTTATCTCCAAAGGCGAAATTTTGTTTATGACAGCTTGCACAAGACACAGTATTGTCTGTAGATAAATTAGTGTCATAAAATAAAATACGCCCTAAAGTGGCGGCTTTATCAGTAATAAAGTTATCACTTGGTGTATTATCTCGGATTATGTAAGGTGGAATTGACTGATCTGAATAATTGTCTAAGGTATTAAAATCGATACTTAATAGTGTGCTTAAATCTAAAATGTCTGCTTCTAGTGCTGGGTTTGATGATGCGTCTTCTGAAGCACATCCAAATATAAGGAGCGCGAGTATTGCGATAAGCGATTTTTGCATAAGTTGATTGATTATCTGATTGTTTAGTTTCAGATAGTATGACTTTAGCAAACTAAAAAGGTTTAATATACTAATTGAAAAACCGTTATGTTAACACAAATTGATTATCTTAATTTTGGGAAATCAATAGGGTTAACCTCATGCATTACATCATAAATAGCTTCAAAAATATCTTCGGCAGAAGGTTTAGAGAAGTAATCTCCGTCAGTACCATAAGCTGGTCTGTGTGGTTTTGCTGCTAATGTTTGTGGTTGGCTGTCTAAATGTTGAAATGCATTTTGTACATTCAAAATCTGATCTAATATATAAGCAGAAGCTCCACCTTTTACATCTTCATCAATAACCATTAAGCGGTTAGTTTTGGCAACACTTTTTACGATATCATGATTTAAATCGAAAGGCAATAAGGATTGTACATCAATAATTTCTGCATCAATACCAACTTCTAATAATTCTTTAGCGGCTTGCTCTACCAAACGTAGGGTAGAACCATAAGATACTAAAGTAATATCATTACCGTCTTTAATTGTTTCAACCACACCAAGAGGTGTCTTAAATTCGCCAATATTAGTTGGCATTTTTTCTTTTAGTCTGTAGCCATTTAAGCATTCTACAATTAAAGCAGGTTCATCGCTTTGCAATAATGTGTTGTAAAAACCAGCAGCTTTTGTCATATTTCGTGGTACTAATACATGTATACCTCGTATTAAATTTAAGACTCCACCCATTTGCGAGCCAGAGTGCCAAATACCCTCTAATCTATGTCCACGTGTTCTTATTATTAATGGTGCTTTTTGGCGGCCTTTAGTTCTGTATTGCAGTGTTGCTAAATCATCGCTCATTATTTGAAGCGCATACAAGATGTAATCTAAGTACTGTATTTCTGCAATTGGTCTTAAACCTCGCATAGCCATACCAATACCTTGGCCAAGTATAGTGGCTTCTCTAATACCTGTATCTGAGATTCTTAATTCTCCGTATTTTGCCTGTAAACCTTCTAAACCTTGGTTAACATCACCAATATGTCCAGCGTCTTCACCAAAAATTAACGCCTCAGGATAGGTGTTAAATATAGCATCAAAATTATCTCTTAATATAATTCGGCCATCTACAAGTTCTGCATTATCAGCGTAGGTAGGTGCTATTTCTAAATGGTTTTGTGCTTTTTGGCTAGACGCACTATATAAGTGCGAACTGTATTTAGGTTGAATTTTTTCTATGTAGTTGGTAATCCACTGCTGAAGTTCTGTTTTTTCAGGTGTGTTTTCCGAAACCACATAGCGTAAAGCTTTACGGGTAGCCGTTAATAAATCTTTTCTTAAAGGCTCATCAATTTTATCTAAATCATTTTTCAATTTAGAGATAAACGCACTGTTTGCGCTAGATGCTGCAACCTTTGTTAATAACGTTTTTACCGTTTCAGTTTCAGATAAAATAGGATTTATAAAAGCAGACCAAGCCGCTTTTTTACCATTTCTAACCGCTTTTTTTATATCTTTTTCTATAGCTACCAAATCATCTTCAGTCGCTATATTATTTTCTAAAATCCATTTGCGCATTTGTACATTACAATCGTACTCAGCTTCCCAAGCCAAACGTTCTGCATTTTTGTAACGCTCATGAGAGCCAGATGTAGAATGCCCTTGTGGTTGTGTTAATTCTTGTACATGTATTAATACAGGTACGTGCTCTTTACGAGACACTTGTGCTGCACGCTGATAGGTGTCCATGAGTTCTGCATAATTCCAACCGTTAACTCTAAAAATTTCATAACCGTTGTTGTCTTCATCACGTTGAAAACCTTTTAAAATTTCAGAAATATTTTCTTTTGTTGTTTGGTGTCTGGCATGTACAGAAATACCGTACTCATCATCCCAAACACTAATGACCATGGGTACTTGTAAAACACCTGCCGCATTTATGGTTTCAAAAAACAAACCTTCACTTGTACTTGCGTTTCCTATGGTTCCCCATGCAATTTCATTTCCTTCTTTAGAAAACTTAGTGGTATCAATACCAGCAACATTTCTATATATTTTAGATGCTTGTGCTAAACCAAGTAATCTTGGCATTTGGCCAGCGGTTGGTGAAATATCTGCACTAGAATTTTTTTGTTCGGTTAGGTTTTTCCAAGCTCCGTTTTCGTCTAAACTATGTGTTGCAAAATGACCTCCCATTTGACGACCGGCAGACATAGGCTCTTCTTTTAAATCGGTGTTACCATATAAGCCAGCAAAAAATTGCTCTATAGAAAGTTGCCCAATAGCCATCATAAAAGTTTGGTCGCGGTAGTAACCACTTCTAAAATCACCATTATTAAAGGCTTTTGCCCAAGCAATTTGAGGCACTTCTTTACCATCACCAAAAATCCCGAATTTAGCCTTGCCTGTTAAGACTTCGCGACGTCCTAATAGACTACATTCTCTACTCGTTACTGCGAGTGTATAGTCATTTAAAACTTCTGTTTTAAAATCTTCGAATGTAATTTCGGTTTTTGTATTGGTATTAGGCTTCATATATGTCAACTATTAAGGACGTAAAATTAGTGAATTTTGCAATTTTGTGCAACCGAGAAAAGTGTTATAATATTGCATAATGTTTAACAAAATGATTACATAATAAAGAATAACATAAATAAAGTTTAAAAATTAACTTTTCAATAAGAATCTTCTAATACCATTTGCGTCTAAACAAGCCTAATAATACTTGTGGATCTACGGAGACTATAAAACGTATACTTTGATCGTAGTTGGGCTGGGCAATTTGCCAACCAAGATTAGAGTAAATAGGGAAGTAGAGCTCTAAATAATCTTCTACAAGGTTGAGTCTAATACCAGAGTCGTAAACAAAATTAGCACTACTAAATTTGTTTTTAACAAGACCTAGATCACCATAAGCATGTATGTAACGCCATATAGACGTACTAAAATTAGCTGTTGTTATCCATTGGTTAGCAAATGCGGTTTCTAATTGCGATTTAAAACCACCTTCTGCTATAATGAGTTGTTGGCTAAATAAACCTGCGGCTTCAGAGCGTCCTAAATAGTTAAAATCGAATAGATAATCTGTTGGTCTGTCTAATGCGAAACTAAAAAAGTTAGAATTTGGGTCTGTGTTATTATCTAAAAAGAGTCCTGTAAAAAATCTAAAGTTAATGTTTCTATTGCCTTTTGTTAGTTTTCTAGTTTCGTAGCTTAATGATATTTTACTAAAACGCTCAGCAAATTGCACATCGGCATTAAAACTCGAAAAATTTATAAGTCCAGGATTAGAATGGGTATAGCGCAAATTAAAAACACCATAATCGGGTTCGTCTAATGCATCTATAACAGCATTATTACCTAGTTCTCTGCTAATACTTACGTATCTAGCAGTAATTCTGTCTACTTGGTCTTTTCTAAAGTCTGAATTATCTCTAAAACTAAACGATATAGACGGTCTTATGCGAGTTACAAAAGCATCTTGAGCAAAAGATTGGTAACCAGCTGCTATACCATAAGAGATATCAAAAAGGTCGCTGTCTTCTATATTATGGGTATAAAATGCACTAACGCTTCCTGTAACCGATCTCGATTTAGTAGCGTATTGTGGTGAGAATCTATAATTAAGTCGTTTTCTTAAAATGGTTTTATTATAAAATTTTGTACCCAAAGTTAAGCCGTCATAAATATTATTAAATTCTACCAAAGGCATTAAGAAAATTTGATTATAATAGGGGTCTTCAATGTCTTTAAATAAGCGAAACTGTAAAGGTTTGTTGTTTAAAAATGAGCCTTTTACAGATTTGTAATTATCTCGCTGATTAAACTCGGGCACCACATTATCAAAGTCTAAGACTAATTTTTCGGTTTCGCCTTTTGGTATGGTAATGGTTTTTGTATCTCTGACATTTTCTACCCAAATTTTATCTAAAATACTATCGTTTTTTACCATAAATAAGGAAATAGGCATGTTGTTATTCCGCTTATTTTTAATCGTTACTCTAATAGAATCTTTTAGTGTTTCAATAGTTTTTATTTTGAAATCTATTTTTTTACGTGTGGCAACATAGTCTTCAAAAAACCAATCTAAATTTTTAGAGGTTTTGTCTTTTATAAAAGTTTCAAATTCTGAAAGTTTAACAGATTTAAGTTTGTGTTGCTTTACAAATGCTGTTATAGCTGTGTCTAAGTCTAAATCTTCAGTAAATTCATTTAAATAGTTAAGACCAATACCGGCCTTGTATTTTCCTGCAATATTGGCATTAAATTTTATTAAGGAATCTTTTGAAGTGGTTAGCGGTTGATCTCTGTTTTTTCTGGCTATTTCCATAGAGTATAAGAAATATTGAAAATTGAAATCTAAATCTGCAGAATGAAATGCTCTTATGCCCCAAACTTCAGAAAGCGTTCCTAAGAGCTTCATATCTGGGTAATTTTCTTCAGCATATTTAATTAATAAATAAATTTGAAGTCCTTCGTTTAGCCAATAATCTTTACGTGGATTAAAAAGTAATGTATTGTCTAGATATTTTTTAGTTGCTGTTTTTAAAAGTTTAAGTTCAAATTGAAACTCGTCTGGAAAAGGTCTTAAAAAATCGGGAAGTTGGTTGAGGCCGTATAACGGGTTTCTGTTATAATCTATATTAGTAACCAACAATTGTTTGTGCGGATAGTCCCCTAAGTTTTTGGTTAAAAAACGTGTTATTTTATCTGTAATAATAGCTTTTTCTGCATTGCCTAATTTTTTCTCGTAGATATCTGTTAAAAGAATAAAATCATCTGTTTGCACAAAACTATAACCCGGAAACTTGGCAACAGATAAAAATGTATCTACTCTGTCTTTACCACTAAAAACCGTTTGTTGCATGTTGTCACCATCAGCCGGACCAGTAGAAATTAGATTTAATTCTGAAGTTGCTTTATAGTTACGTGGGTGCGCTATACTTAAATTTATATCTGAAAGTGGTACAAATAAATCGTCTATATTTTTATTACTATAATAATTCCATTTGCCATCATTTGCAGTTGGTGTAATGTACCAATACTTTAATTTTAGGTCGTTACTTTCTGTAATACCATAATCTGTAAACGATGCGTCTGGTAATACCAGTTTATAATTTAGAGTAAGCTTGTATGTCTCGCCAGGTTTTACTGTATTTTTTAATGATACTTTAATAATATCGGGATGTTTTTTTAAATACGAAAACTCTAAATCTTGTTGTGTATTATCTTTTAAAGACGCTATTTTAGTATAGCCTCTTTGTCTGTCTTTAGCCAAATGAAATTTGGTTGTAAATTCTTCTTCAAATCGTTTTGCTAATGGTGTAGATTTAGATGCGTAGCTATGATTCCAATCATTTAAATAAATTTCAGACCACGTTGTATTAGATTCATTTTTATAAATTATGGTCTGAGAAATAGTTATAGAATGGTCATCTATATTTACAACAGCAGCGATATCTATTTGGTTTTGACCAAATAAAACTGCGTAAAACAGTGTAAAAACGATACTTAATTGTGCTTTATTTATCAATGCGTTATTATAAATTTAATAGGGTTGATACTTAAATTAGAAAAGTGTAAATAATACAAACCTTGTTCTAAATCTGACATGTCTAATTCTTGCTTAGTTGTATTATTTGTTTTGAAAGTTTTTACCTTTTGTCCAATAGTATTATAAACTTGTAACTCTTGGTTAAATAACTCAAACGAATTAATATAGATAGTTAGTAAATTATTAATTATTGTTTTCTCTATTCTGAATTTTTCTAAATGCGAAACTGTATCTGTACTTAATAAGGTAACATTGGCATCTAAAGATACAGTAACGGGAAGATGATCACTGAAATTGTGTAGTGCATTTCTTGTTGCAAATGAAAACTGTGAATTGCTATTACCACAGTCTGACGAGTTAATACGTCTATTATAACAACTTGCTAGTCCGTTATTACCATAAACTTGGTAAGAGTCTTCTACATAATTTATAGTAGTAGTGCCAAGCATATTTTGTGAGGTTAAAATAAAATCAAAACGATCATCAAAGCCACCCGTAGAACCACCAAAACCATTTTGAGTACGTGTAGATTGTGTAAATACGTCTACAAAATTGGGATTATTATTCCAACTACCCACACGGTCTGCTGGGTCGGCAAATGTAATGCTGTTTGTGGTTTCTAAGAGTTCTTGAAAAGCAGATTCTGAAGCTGTATAAATATTTAAATCACCACCTAAAAGAACATTACTATTTGTTGGTAATGTATTTAAATAAGTCTCTAATTCTAATACCATTTCAAAACGTCTTTGGGCATTTAGAGTACCGCTAGATGCTTTTAAGTGACAAACAATTATATAAATCTCTACAGGTATTGTGTTTTGTTGTGTCGTGTTTAGTAAAAGTTTATAAATATTAAAATCTCTTAAGTTTGTAGGTACAATGATTTGATCTTCTAAAATAAATTTAGAACCGTCATAGTACAGTAAGTTTTGTAAGTCGTTTTGATTACCGCCAAAATCATCTGAAGTATTAGAGACATAAGTTGCCATTTCAAAACTAGAGTTAATCGCTGTTCTAGTAATGTTAAGCACATTATCTGCACCAGTACTATTGTTTAATTCACACACTAAAAACAAATCTGGTTTATAGTCTGATAATATAAAATCTAAATCTGCTTCACGGTTAGCCACTGCATCTTCTAAAGGGTAATTAAGAAGATTATAGAACATTACTTTAAAGGTCTCTTGTGCAGAGACATTTATAAAAGAGAATAAAGCTATTAATAAGCATCCAATAATCTTCTTTTTCATAGCAGTGAAAATAAATTGTATGGGATGGTTTAAAAATTAGGACTTAAGCCAGATTCGTTATAAAAAGCATTTAAGATATCTATAACCTCGTCTCCGGTATCTACAAGATGAATTAAATCTAAATCTTTAGCGCTTACATTACCTGCGTCTAAAAGTGTAGTTTTAACCCAGTCCATTAAACCTCCCCAAAATTCTTTACCCACTAAAATAATAGGAAAGGTTTCAATTTTATGCGTTTGTATTAAAGTCATTGCTTCAAATAATTCATCTAAAGTACCAAAGCCACCAGGCATTACTACAAATCCTTGCGAGTATTTTACAAACATTACTTTACGCACAAAAAAGTAATCAAAATCTAGGCTTTTATCGTTATCAATGTAAGGGTTGTCGTGTTGCTCAAAAGGCAACTCAATATTTAAACCTACCGAAGTACCACCAGCAATATGAGCGCCTTTGTTACCAGCTTCCATAATACCAGGACCACCACCAGTAATAACACCATATCCATGTTCTACAATTTTACTAGCGACTTCTTCTGCTAACTTGTAATATTTGTGGTCTGGTTTTGTTCTTGCAGATCCGAATATAGAAACACAAGGGCCAATTTTACTTAATTTTTCGTAGCCATTAACAAACTCACCCATAATTTTAAAAATGGCCCAAGAGTCGTTTGTTTTAATTTCATTCCAGCGTTTATGTTTGTTTTCTTTTCTCATTTCTTTAGTCTTTTTTGTTTAGTTATTAAACTCAGTTAATCGGTTTCGTAATTTTATATAACACCAATTTACCGACTCAACTTTAACTTTTCATCGCGCTTCTACCAATATAATTCTTTTAACCGAACATTAGTAAACAGCGTAATATATTACTAATTCAGTTCTTTCTTTAAAAATTTGGCTGTATAACTCTTTTTATCCTTTATAATTTGTTCTGGCGTACCTTTAGCAACAACTTCGCCACCACCTTTACCGCCTTCATAACCTATATCTATAATGTAATCAACGGTTTTTATAACATCTAAATTATGTTCTATAATTAAAACAGTATTGCCTTTGTCGGCTAATTTATTCAGCACTTTCATTAAAACACGTATATCTTCAAAATGCAAGCCTGTGGTAGGTTCATCTAAAATATAAATGGTGTTACCTGTATCGCGTTTACTTAGTTCTGTTGCTAATTTTATACGTTGAGCTTCGCCACCAGATAACGTTGTACTTTGTTGTCCTAGAGTAATATAGCCTAAACCAACATCTTTTATGGTTTTTAATTTGCGGTGAATTTTAGGAATATGCTCAAAAAAGCCAACGGCATCTTCAATCGTCATATTTAAAACATCACTAATAGACTTTCCTTTGTATCTAATCTCTAATGTTTCTCTATTAAAACGTTTGCCTTGGCAGGTTTCACACTCTACATAAACGTCTGGTAAGAAGTTCATTTCTATAACACGCAAACCACCACCTTGGCAGGTTTCACAACGACCACCCTTTACGTTAAAGCTAAAACGACCGGGTTTATAGCCACGTATTAATGCTTCGGGAATCTTAGAAAAAAGACTTCGTATTTCGTCAAAAGTTTTGGTGTATGTTGCTGGGTTACTTCGTGGTGTTCTACCAATTGGTGATTGGTTAATGTCTATAACTTTATCTAAATGTTCTAAGCCTTTTATGCTTTTGTAAGGCATTGGCTTTTTAACGCCGTTAAAGTAATAGGCATTAAGAATAGGGTAGAGCGTCTCATTAATTAAAGTAGATTTACCACTACCTGAAACACCAGTAACACCAATCATTTGACCAAGTGGTAATGTAATATCTACATTTTTTAGATTATTACCTGTGCATCCTTTTAAGACTAGTTTTTTACCATTGCCTTTTCTGCGTGTTTTTGGTATTTCAATTTCCTTTTCTCCATTGAGGTATGCAGCAGTTAATGTATTTTGTTTTAGTAGTTCTTTTGGTGTGCCTTCACTAATAATTTCACCACCATATTTACCTGCAAAAGGCCCAATATCTATAACATGGTCTGCACGTTCTATCATATCTTTATCGTGTTCTACGACTATAACCGAATTGCCAACATCTCTTAGCGCTACTAAAGAATTAATTAATTTTTCGTTATCGCGCTGGTGTAGGCCAATACTAGGCTCGTCTAGTATATAGAGCACGCCAACCAATTGTGATCCAATTTGAGTTGCGAGTCTTATACGTTGTGCTTCACCACCAGAAAGCGATTTAGAACTTCGGTTAAGACTTAGATATGTTAAACCAACATCGAGCAAAAATTGTACTCTGTTTCTAATCTCTTTAATAATTTCGATAGAAATTTGCTGTTGCTTTTGAGATAGACGAGCCGTTAAGCCGTCTAGCCAATTGCCAAGCTCAATGACATCCATTTTAACTAAATCTGCTATACTCTTACCATCTACTTTAAAATAAAGTGATTCTTTACGCAAACGAGATCCCTCACAGACTGAACATTCTACTTTATCCATATATTCTTTTGCCCAACGGACTAAAGAAGTAGAGTTAGAGTGGTATTGATTTTCAATAAAATTTGCAATACCTTCAAAATCAATTTTATAATCGCGTGTAACACCCAGTATTTTACTTTCTACGGTAAATTTATCTTTGCCGCCATTAAGTATAATTTGTTTTGCTTCATTAGGAATATCTCTCCAAGGTGTATTTAAAGAAAACTCAAAACGTTGCGCTATGGTTTCAAATTGCTTAAAAATCCAACTTTTCTTTTGAGGCCCATGAGGAGCTAACGCACCATTTTTTATAGAAAGCGATTCGTCTGGCACTAATTTTTGATCGTTAACGACATACAATTCGCCAATACCATTACAATTTTGGCAGGCTCCTTTTGGTGAGTTAAAAGAGAAATTGTTGGGCTCTGGGTTTGGGTACGAAATACCAGAAGACGGACACATTAAATTACGACTAAAATAACGTGGTTCGTTAGTTTCGTGTTCTATAACCATTAGCACATCATTACCATGATACATGGCTGTGTTTATAGATTCCATTAAGCGTTTTTCGTTATCGCTGGTATCGTCAATTTTTAGCCTATCTATTACAATTTCTATATCGTGGGTTTTGTAACGGTCTAGTTTCATACCCTTTTCAATGTCAACAATAGCACCATCTGTACGGACTTTTACAAAACCTTGTTTGGCAATTTGCTCAAATAATTCGCGATAATGCCCTTTACGAGAGCGCACCACAGGCGATAAAATATTAATTCGTTTGCCTTTGTATGCTTCTAAAATAAGCGTCTTAATTTGTTCATCATTATAGCTAACCATTTGTTCGCCTGTATTAAAGCTATAAGCATCAGCGGCTCTTGAGTATAACAAACGTAAGAAATCATAAATTTCTGTAATTGTACCAACGGTTGATCTTGGAGATTTACTAGTTGTTTTTTGCTCTATGGCAATAACAGGGGATAGGCCGTCTATTTTATCTACATCTGGTCGCTCTAAACTGCCTAAAAACTGACGTGCATATGCCGAAAATGTTTCAATATAACGGCGTTGCCCTTCGGCATATATGGTATCAAAAGCTAAAGAAGATTTACCACTACCAGACAAACCTGTAATAACCACAAGTTTTTCTCTAGGTATGGTAACATCTATATTTTTTAAGTTGTGTACGCGTGCACCTTTTACTTCAATAGAATCGTTGAATTGGCTCATAAATAGTATAAAATCGGTCTTTGTTTTGGCAAAGTTGCAAAGGTACAATTTTTAGATGTTAAAATGGTGTGAATGTTGCGAGTGGGTGTTTTGTTTAGTTATCTGTGTTTTGGGTTAAGTTTGTTTCTTCTATTGAAAAAAGATAGCGCAATGCGGTGATACTTTATGGCATGCGTTTGTTTCATAATTTTATATTATGTCTAACGCTTTAGATAGGGATAAGACCAGTTATTTAAAACAAATATATTGTATTAATAATCTTTAGGTATACTATATACGTGTGTGTATTAATTGCGATTCTATTTGTAGTGTTGTAAAGTTTCTTAAAAATTTAGACCTTTAACACCGTCTAGTTCTAAGCCTAAAAATAACAATTTATGAAACGTCGGTAATTGGGCACCACTATCTGTAATTATCCAGTTTTCCCAAGTGGCTTCTAATCCGTTTATAGGTAAAATATCTACCCACATTTGGTAACTTTTTGGTTTGCCGTTATCATCTAAATGCCACAAGTAAGAGTCGCCAGGTGTTGTGCCACCAGTTTTATAAGTAACTAAAAGGGCGTTTTTATTATCTTCAGTTTTTACCAATCTACGTTCTACGCCAGCATCAAAAACCTTATAAGGTGCTACAAGCCAAAAAGAATCGTTATTAAAGTAGGTTTCGGCTTTATTTATATAGTCTTGTTTTTCTACACCATTGTAGGCTTGCTTTGCTACAAATACTTTTGAGTTTTTTGGTGTGTTAAAATCGAGTAAAACCGTAAAATCTTGCCAATAAACTTCGCAAGTATTATCAGATTTATACCATTTGTAATGGTGCCTGCCTTTAAAGGTCCATTCTAAATAATCGGTATTTAAATAAGCTGCTTCATCTAGGCTTTGTAACATTTCAATAGCAAGTAAATCTGCTGCTTTGCCTTGTTCCCCTATAGGTAAATCTTCATTATATTTAAAATACAAAAACCCAAATAGTAGAAGGGTTGGTAACGTGAAGAATATAATAATGCCACCAATAATTTTTAGTATTTTTTTAAGCTTGGGTTGTTTTGCCATGTGTTAGTTTTAGTATAAATGCTATAAAATTTGGTACTATAAAACGTATTACAACGTTATTTACAAATATAAAAATTAAACAACCAACTTAAGTTTTTACATTAATGTAGCATTGTTTTAATTAGTAATTAAAATCTAACAACAGTAACAGCACCAAGCAGGTCTGCGCCATCTGCCATGCGGTAAACTAGAAAACCACCACCACTTAAATTGCCAGCATACGGATACGCTATAGCCAAAGCCATTTCTGTAACCATTATAGCATTAAAAACATTACTGCCTTGTTTCTAATATAGAAGCTTCTTCTCGTGCACTAACTACCATTGCTTTTTTTGCAATAACGCCTCATTTGTTAATGGTCTGTTATACTATTGTAATTTTATTTTTTGCAACTAAAAAAAATAGTTAATAAAAGTGAAATTATAAGATGTGAAAGCCTTAGAGTTTAAATTTCTTTTCAATTTCTAAACGTTTTGCGGTACTAAATAGCATCAGTTCTTTAAAGAATGCAGTAAAGTCCTCTTCAAAAGCGCCATAGTGCGCTTTAAGTTCTTTTGTCGCTTCATTCATTTTAGATCGTCCTTTTGTTCTTCGGTTCATTCCGTTTAAAACCAACTGAATGCCATCAATAGTCGCATAACTTAAGAGCCAATTGTCTTCTATCATGTAAGGGGTTAGTTTTTTAAAACGTTCTGGTAAAACTTCTAAATGTATGTTTAAGCTTTTATAGAAGTCTTGTATATAATTTTCTAAGGGAATTTGAGAATAGGCAGTCCAATTTTTTGCTAAAAAATGATCGTAAAAAATATCTACAATAACACCACTGTAATGTCCGTAGGTTTTATGCAACCGTTTAGTGCTCTGTCTTACAATATAATGTGCGTCTGTAAAGGTGTCTATTTCGCGATGCAATTGTATGCCAGCTTGCATCGCTACAGGAAAATGGGTGTAATCACCGCCTTTAACACCATCACCAGCAAAGTTACCGATAGTTAATAATGCGTTGTCGCTAGAGAGGTAAATGTGTGCTAGGAAGTTCATAGTCCGAATTTACAAATTCATTCGTAACTCATCTTAAATTTTTATAATTTCCTTTAAAATGATAGAAACTATTAGAAAATCATTCATTTTTTCGGTTAAGTGACAAAAGTAAAGGTGACTGCAATCACAAACTTAGATTAAGATATTATATTTGCTAAAAATGATATTTACATGACTTTAATAAAATCTATTTCAGGAATTCGCGGTACTATTGGTGGAGCAGTAGAAGAAAATTTAACTCCTATTGATGCTGTAAAATTTGCAGCAGCTTATGGTACATGGTTAAAGCAACAGCGTAATAAAGACAATTACAGAGTTGTGGTTGGTCGTGATGCGCGTATTTCTGGCGAAATGATTCAGAATTTAGTGATGAATACTTTAGTAGGTTTAGGAATACATGTTATTGATTTGGGTTTATCTACAACACCAACTGTAGAAATTGCGGTGCCTATGGAACATGCAGACGGAGGTATTATATTAACTGCAAGCCATAACCCAAAACAATGGAATGCTTTAAAGCTTTTAAATGCTAAAGGCGAATTTTTGAATGGAGCAGAAGGACAGAAAATTTTAGAAATTGCAGAATCTAGTGACATGATGTTTGCTGAAGTCGATGATTTAGGAAAAATAACGAAGAATGATGCATATATAGATATTCATATAGACGAAGTTTTAGATTTACGGTTAGTAAATAAAGATGCTATTGCAGCAGCCAATTTTAAAGTAGTTGTTGATGGTGTTAATTCTACAGGTGGTATTGCAATTCCTTTATTATTAGAACGTCTTGGTGTTGAAGCTGTAAAGTTATATTGTGAGCCAACAGGTCATTTTCCTCATAATCCAGAACCTTTAAAAGAACATTTGGGCGATTTAGCAGCAGCTGTTGTAAAAGAGCATGCAGATTTTGGTATTGTTGTAGATCCTGATGTTGACCGTTTAGCGTTTATGGATGAGACCGGTGAAATGTTTGGTGAAGAATATACGCTTGTGGCTTGTGCTGATTATGTTTTGAGTAAAAACCCTGGACGTAATACGGTTAGTAATATGAGTTCTACTAGAGCTTTGCGCGATGTTACAGAAAAACATGGAGGTACGTATGAAGCCAGTGCTGTTGGTGAAGTTAATGTAGTGACACTAATGAAAAAAAACAACGTGATTATTGGTGGCGAAGGTAATGGAGGTATTATTTACCCAGATTCTCATTACGGAAGAGATGCTTTAGTAGGTGTTGCTTTGTTTTTAAGTTTGTTAGCAGAAAAGCAAATTAAAGTTAGCGCTTTAAGAGCCTCTTACCCAAGTTACTTTATGAGTAAGAAAAAAATACAGTTAACACCAACGTTAGATGTAGATGGTATTTTAAGTACTATGGCTTCAAATTATAGTCACGAAAAATTAACAACAATAGATGGTGTAAAAATTGATTTTGCAGACAGTTGGGTACATTTACGTAAAAGTAATACCGAGCCAATTATACGTATTTATACCGAAGCACCATCGCAAGTTGCTGCAGATACTTTAGCAGACAGAATTATAGGTGAAATAAAGGCTATTGCTAATATTTAGTATCTTTGAATTTAAACTAATATCTATTTATGACTTTGATTTCTGACACTATTACAAAAGATATTACTGAATTAGAAGCACACTTTAATCAGTTTAGAACCCATATTGTTGGTCAGAATCAAACCTTTATATCACCTTATGGTGAACAAAAAATAATATATACCGATTGGACGGCCTCTGGGCGTTTGTACAGACCTATAGAAGACCGTTTAGTTAACGATTTTGGCCCATTTGTGGCTAATACACATACCGAGACTACAGTTTCTGGTACAGCTATGACCAAAGCTTATCATAAAGCCAAGCATATTATTAAACACCATGTTAATGCTAACGACGATGATGTGCTTATTGTCTCTGGTAATGGTATGACAGGTGTGGTAAACAAATTTCAGCGTATTCTTGGTTTAAAGATTCCCGAAAATTTAAAGAATTACACTAATATTCCTGATGAAATGCGCCCTGTCGTTTTTGTCTCTCATATGGAACACCATTCTAACCAAACCTCATGGTTAGAAACTATGGCTAAAGTTGAGGTTGTACCGCCAAATGCAGAGGGTTTATTTTGTTTAAAAAATCTTGAAAAATTATTAATACAGTATAAAGACTGTACAATTAAAATAGCTTCGGTTATTGGAGGTTCTAATGTTACAGGCATACAAACGCCTCATCATGACGTTGCAAAATTAATGCACAAGCATGGTGGTGTATGTTTTGTAGATTTTGCATGTTCTGCGCCTTATGTAGATATTAACATGCACCCAGAAGATGAAGAGGCACAATTAGATGCCATTTTTTTTTCGCCACATAAATTTTTAGGTGGTCCTGGGACTTCAGGTGTTTTGGTATTTAATAAAAAACTTTATAAAAACATGGTGCCCGATTGTCCGGGTGGTGGTACTGTAAGTTGGACAAACCCTTGGGGAGAACATAAATACATAGATAATATTGAAGATAGAGAAGATGGTGGCACGCCAGGTTTTCTTCAAACTATAAAAACAGCCCTCTCAATTAAGTTAAAAGAGCAAATGGGAGTCGCCAACATTTTAAAACGCGAGCACGAGTTAGTTGCTATTATCTTTAAGAAATTAGACGCTGTAGCTCATATTAATATTTTAGCAGGTCAGCATAAAGATAGGCTAGGAGTGATTTCTTTTTATATTGATGATTTACACTTTAATCTTGGGGTAAAACTATTAAATGATAAATTTGGAATACAGACCAGAGGTGGTTGCAGTTGTGCTGGTACTTACGGACATTTCTTATTGCATGTAGACCAAAAAATGTCTAATGAATTGACAAATGAAATTTCTATAGGAGACTTGGTGCGTAAACCCGGTTGGATTAGAATGTCTATTCACCCTACAACAACTAATGATGAAATTGCTTTTGTTTGCGATAGTATTATCGCTTTAGCGAAACATCATAAAACTTGGGCTGAAGATTATGAATATTCTAAATGTAATAATGAGTTTGTACATAAATCTTTAATAGATAAACCTTGTAATGCTACAAATGTTGATGCTTGGTTTGATTTATAACTACAACTAAACTTTATTTAAAATTTTCTGGGACTCTATTTCTATGTTTCCAACGTTTGTGTGTCCATAGATAATATTGAGGAGCTTGTAAGATTTGCTCTTCAACTAACTTAAAAAAGATGTCTGTGATTTCGTAATTTTCAAAATCGTTTGGTGTTTCTGTAATGGTTTTAAAAGTGGTTTCGTAATACCCACGTTTTATGCGTTTTACACTAAAAAACACCACGGCCATATCTAACTTTTTCGCTAGCATTTCTGCACCTGTGTACATGGGTACTTTTATGCCCATAAACTCATTCCAGTGAAAGGCTTTGGTCGCTTTTGGTGATTGGTCAGATACAAAACCATTAATAGTTAATTCGCCTTTTTTCTGGGTTTCAGTAAGTACAGCAAGTGTCTCTTTGGTCGTTATTAGGTGCGAGTTATATTTGGCTCTAATTTTTCTAACAAGCTTATCAAAATATTTATTAGCCAAACGTTTATAAATAGCATAGCCTTTATGTTTTACATAAGTTTGTAAAATAAATATCCATTCCCAACTGCCATAATGCGCACACATTAATATAATGCTTCTATTTTTAGTTTCAAAATCTTTTATAACATCAATATTTGTGAATTTGTAACGCGCCTTCATTGCTGCTTCACTTATAGTTAAAGACTTTATAGACTCTACTATCATATCGCAAAGGTGGTGATAAAATTGACCTGTAATTTTAGCGATTTCTTGTTCAGATTTATTAGGAAACACTAATCTTAAATTAGTTTTTACTGTAGATTTTCTGTACCCAAAAATTTGATATGCAAAGAGATATAAAAAATCAGAAAATGCATAAAGTAATCTAAATGGTAAAATAGAGATTAACCATAAAACAGGGTAGATAAGAATGTAGGCAATAAGTTGCATTAAACTATGTTAGCTTTGAGGCACAAATATATTATATTTGATTTAATACTTTAGCTTATATGAATAATTTAGATATACCAACCGGAGTTATAATAGCTCTAAATGTTTTAGTGTCCTTAAAAGGGTTTGACGATCGTGAGTTTTTTGAACGTTTTAAATTTAATGTGGGTAGTATAAGACGTGGTGAGCATATAAGAATGTTTAGTTCTGGGTTTTTACACGCAGATGTTACACACCTTTTGTTTAACATGTTTACACTTTACTTTTTTGCGAGCTATGTTATTGCACCTTTAGGTACTTTTAATTTTATTATTATTTATATAGCCAGCTTAGTGTTTGGTAACTTACTATCATTATACTTTAATAAAGACACCTATTGGTATAGTGCTATTGGTGCTAGTGGAGCCGTTACAGGTGTTTTGTATGCTGCAATATTACTAGATCCTAATATGAGCTTGTATCTGTTTTTTGTACCCATACCTATACCTGGTTATATTTTTGGTATTGGTTATTTGGCTTATTCTATTTACGGTATGAAAAACAAAATAGGTAACATTGGCCACGATGCACATTTTGGTGGTGCTGTAGGTGGTTATGCTGTAACATTATTGCTTATGCCAAGTTTATTTAAAACCGATTTGTGGCACGTAGGTTTATTAGCCTTGCCTATTATAGTTCTTTATGTTTTATACAAAACGGGTAAACTAAAGTAAGTATTAGTCTTTAAGTAATTCTTCTACTTTAGATTGTAAGGTGTAATTACGTAAGTCTTTTGCAACAATTTTTCCATCTTTATCTAAAATGTAGACAGACGGTATACCATTAAGATTGTACAATTTTATAATTGGATCTTCAGCGTTGTTTAAATAAGAAACATTATTCCAAATTAATTGATCAGTTTCTATAGCTTCTAACCAAGCTGCTTTTGGGTTTTCTTGGTTGCTAATACCATCTAAAGACACACTTATTATTTCTAAACCTTGGTCGTGATATTTACTATATATTCTAGCAATGTTTGGGTTTTCTTCACGACTAGGCAAGCTCCATGCTGCCCAAAAATGTATTAGAGTTACTTTTCCTTTTACAGCATTAAGACTGAGTAGTGAGCCATCTTGTGTTGGTGCTTCAAAATTTGGTGCCACACGACCTATCTCTAAATGTTCTGTTTTTTTATATTCGGTATAAAGACTATCTAAGGTCTTTTTTATGCTTTTTGCTCTTAGATTTTCTTTTAGTGATGGGTTTAAGTTATTATAAGCTTCTACAAATCCTTTTACATTAAATTTTGGTTTATTGGCTTGTAGTCCTATTAAGTTTAAACTAAAATACGAGTTGTTATTTTCTTTTACAAAATTTAAAGGATGCTCAATTATCTGCTCACCATAAGCACTTATGAGTTTCGCCAAAGAGTCTCTTTCTTTAGATTTTGTTCTAAAATCTATTTTTCTATATTGCATAGCAACTCTTCTGCTACTGTCTATAATAACTCTAAAGCCACTTTGAAACCTATCCATATCGTCTTGTGTAGCAGAGCCTGTTACTTTAGATACCATTAGATTTTCTTTTATAAGATCTACTGTAATATCACTATTCTCTAGCATAAATGTTAGGTTGCTTCCAGAATCATCAAATTTTAAAAATCCAACTTCAGGGTACATAACTTGGCCTTTCATTGTAAAGGTTTCGTTTTTTACTGTTGCCTTATTTTTAATAATAGGCTTGCCGTTTTCGTCAATAGTTTCGAGTTGTATAACTGTACCATCAGTAAACCCTTTAGCAATTCCTTTAATTGTAAATTCATTTTTATTACAATTAAACATTAGTGTAAGTGCTAAACAGGCAACTATTATTTTTTTCATATTCTGAAATTTTATTTAATAAACTTAATTATGATAGTGCAACAAATATATAAACAGATATTTTAATATAAGCTTATAAAAATCTAAATAATATCTTAAAACTAGGGTGTATTTGGTGTTTTTTTAAACGTTTAAAACAACGCTTTTTCGTTTACTAATGCCATACATAAATATTAACATGGTTATGTAATAGATAACAACAAATGCAGTGTATGTTGGAATGCCACCACGTCTTGGTGATACAGCTAACATTAAAAGCGACATGTTTAGCATAAATTGTAATAGCCAAACACAAACACCACTTTTACTATAGTGGTAAACTACAGCACACATACCAGCAGTACCCATCATACCAACTAATAGAGACCAAAACGGAAAATCAGGAATTACACCTTCACCAAGATAAACTATTGGCATCCACCAAATGGTCCAAACAACACCAACAATTTGACTCGCAAAAAATGGTTTCATCATTTTTGATAGTTCGCGTATAGAGTAACTAACCCAAACAACTTCACCCATAAAGGCCCAAATTAATATAATAAAGGTGAGTCTTAGAGATTTAATAGAGATATCAAAATTAAAAATTGAAACCCATTCTACACCATTATAAATATTTTTTAATACCAATGTAATTGTTGCAATGGTAAATGCAAACAAAAAACTAAAGAGATACCATTTTGGTTTTACGCGCCATACAAGCATTGGTTTAAAAATTTCTTTTATTCCTTCAATACCTCTTGTGTATTTTACAATAACAACGAGAATTAATAAAAGAAGTCCAAAACGGCCATGGTTATAAACAAAACTTGGCATAAACTCTTGTGCTCTTAAGTAAACAAAAAGCGTATTAAGTAGAGGCGCAAGAAATAGAAATATCCAGATTTCGTATTTTTTTATAAAATTGCTCATAGATTTTAAAATTAGTGCTTCAAAATTAAAAATTTCTACGTCATACCAGACTTAAATCGCTATTATTATAATGTAAGGTATTGATATTAAAATATTTAATTATCTAGCGGTTATCATTATTAATTTTGCTCTACTTTTGCAATTATGAAAGCACAGATTTACAATGATACTATTGTTGCATTAGCAACACCTGCAGGTAATGGAGCCATAGCCGTAATACGATTATCTGGTGCGCAAGCTATTGATTTTGCAGCATCTCAATTTAAGTCCGTTTCGGGTAAGCAACTTCATAAACAAGCGACACATACTATACATTTAGGACATATTGTAGATAAAAACCGTACCATAGATGAAGTTTTAGTTTCGGTTTTTAAAAATCCTAACTCTTACACTGGTGAAAATGTAGTAGAAATATCTTGTCATGGTTCTTTATATATACAACAAGAAATTATTCAGTTGTTTTTAAAAAAAGGATGTAGAATGGCATCGGCAGGTGAATTTACATTGCGTGCGTTTTTAAATGGCAAGTTAGATTTAAGTCAGGCAGAAGCAGTAGCCGATTTAATTGCAAGCGATAATGAAGCTTCTCACCAAATTGCAATGCAGCAAATGCGTGGTGGTTTCTCATCAGAAATTGCTAAGCTTCGCGAAGAGTTACTAAATTTTGCTTCGCTAATTGAGCTCGAATTAGATTTTGCAGAAGAAGATGTAGAATTTGCAGACAGATCACAATTTAAAGCTTTAATAGCACGCATTAATTTTGTTTTAAAACGTTTAATAGACTCTTTTGCTGTTGGTAATGTTATAAAAAACGGTATACCTGTTGCCATAGTAGGCGAACCCAATGTTGGCAAATCTACACTGTTAAATGCTTTATTAAATGAAGAACGTGCGATTGTTTCTGAAATAGCAGGCACCACGCGAGACACTATAGAAGACGAAATATCTGTAGGTGGTATTGGTTTTAGGTTTATAGATACCGCTGGTATTAGAGATACCGAAGACATTGTAGAAAGCATAGGGATAAAAAAGACCTTTGAGAAAATAGAGCAAGCACAGGTGGTTATTTATTTGTTAGATGCAGCTGTCACTTCGAGCACAGTTGAGAAGTCTCAATCTGTTATTGTAGAAATCGAAAAAATAAAAAACAGATTTCCTCAAAAGCAATTGCTGGTTATTCTCAATAAAATTGACCACATAACAGATTCAGATTTGGCAAATTTAACCTCAAATTTAGTACCTCATGCCTCAAACCTTATTCCCATTTCTGCAAAAACAGGCTTTGGTATAGAACGGTTAACTACAAAACTATTAGATTTGATAAACACAGGTGCTTTACGTAATAACGAAACCATTGTAACCAATTCTCGTCATTACGATGCTTTATTAAAAGCTTTTGAAGAAGTACAAAAAGTACATTATGGTCTAGAAACTGATCTTTCGGGCGATTTATTGGCCATAGATATTCGCCAGGCACTGTATCACTTTGGTGAGATTACAGGCGAGATTACTAATGACGATTTGTTGGGTAATATTTTCGCTAATTTTTGTATTGGCAAATAGCGCACTAAACAATTATAAAACAAAAGTGGTGTGCTAATCGCAAGTAAGAAGCCTGAGTTTATCAGTTTTACAGTTTATTTTGTTATATCTACGTGTTTATATGATATGAAGTTACATCAATAAATTCATCTTATAATTAATAATAGTAGATCAAAATATTGTAAGAATTTTTCTTATTTTTAACTTTAATTAATTCAATATTTAAGGTATTTAAATTAAAATAGGGCTACAAATGGGTAGGTGTAAATGCGTTACACCTTATTAGTTTGTTGCTATGTTAACTTTAGTAGGTAGTACGAGTATAAAGGCCTCATAGAAGCAGTTGATACTTTATATAGTTTAAATATAAATTCCGATATAAATAATAATAAAAGCTATGAGTAACAATTCAGAAGTTAAATGCCCAAGTTGTAAAGAGGTTTTTAAAGTAGACGATGCTGTGTATACTAATATTGTAATGCAGGTTAGGGATCAGCAATTTGATAAAGAATTACAAAACCGATTAGACGCTAATAACAGAGAAAATACGGCAGCTTTAAAACTAGTAGAAGCCAATATTACAAGCTTTTTTAAAGAGCAATTAGTAAGTAAAGACAATGAAATTAATAATTTAAAGCTAAAGAGTAAAGACCAATTAGTTGTTGAAGTATCTAAAAAACAAGAAGAGATTAGAGCGTTACAGTCAAAATTAGAACAAGCAGAAACACAGAAAAAATTAGAGCTTTCAGATGCAATTAGAGGTATAGAAAAAGAAAAGGATCAGCTAACTAATGATTTAAAATCTAAAGAAACAGAAAAAGAACTACTAGAAAAGTCATTAAAAGAGAAGTTTAACGACAAGCTAGCCCATAAAGACGAAACGCTAAGACTTAAAGAAGAAGAGATAGAACGTTTAAAAGACTATAAGCAAAAGCTTTCTACTAAAATGATAGGTGAAACTTTAGAGCTGCACTGCGAAACAGAGTTTAACAAATTAAGAGCAACGGCTTTTCAAAGTGCCTATTTTGAGAAAGATAATGAAGCTTCAGGTGGTAATAAAGGTGATTATATTTTTAAAGACTCAGATCAAAATGGTAATGAAATAGTTTCTATTATGTTTGAGATGAAGAATGAAAACGACCAAACCGCAACTAAAAAGAAGAATGAAGATTTTTTTGCCAAACTAGATAAAGACCGAAACGATAAAGGTTGTGAATACGCTGTTTTAGTCAGTTTATTAGAGGCCGATAATGAACTCTATAATTCGGGTATTGTAGATGTCTCTTACAAATACGATAAAATGTACGTTATACGTCCACAATTTTTTATCCCAATGATTACCTTATTACGTAATGCAGGTATGAAATCTTTAGAGTATAAGGCAGAGTTAAATATAATTAGAAACCAGAGTATTGATATTTCAAACTTTGAAGAAAAAATAAACGATTTTAAAAGTGGATTTGCTCGTAATTACGATTTGGCAAGTCGTCAATTTAAAACGGCTATTGATGAGATTGATAAGACTATGGATCATCTTCAAAAAACAAAAGATGCGTTGCTGGCGTCTGTAAATAATTTGCGTTTAGCCAATAACAAGGCAGACGATTTAACTATAAAAAAGTTAACCTATAATAATCCTACAATGCAACAAAAATTTAAGGACATTTAGACGTAATTAATTACTACCAGTAAAATGTTAGACCAATCATTATATCAGCAAGCTATTAAGTTTGCAGGCCAAAAACATGTGCATCAAACTGTGACAGGTACCAATGCCAATTACTTACTACATTTATCTAATGTGGCGATGGAGGTTATAGTTGCTTACATGCAACAACCAAGTTTTAATATTAACCTTGCAGTGCAAATAGCCTTATTGCATGATACTATTGAAGACACTAACACAACCCACACCGAAATTAAAAACTACTTTTCAGAGCAAATAGCTAATGGTGTTATGGCGTTGACAAAAGACAAGACTATTCAAAGCAAAACGAATAGAATGCAAGCCTCTATTAAACAAATTAAGTTGTCATTTAAGGAGGTTGCTATTGTTAAATTAGCAGATCGCATTACAAACCTACAATCGCCACCGCATACTTGGGATAAATTGAAGATAGCTAATTACAAAGAAGAGGCTACATACATCGCGTCTCAATTAAAGGGTGTTAATACGTATTTAGACAAAAGATTGGCTCTTAAAATAGAAAATTATAATAAAATGATATAAGTATTAATTACTATGAGTAGGTCTATTGAGATTGTCTTGGCTGATAGCGGAAGCATCACATTATTTAAAGTAGTAGTAAACAAAGTCAAAACACATTTTGGCAAAAGAAATTGTTAATTAATTCAATTTTTTAAGTAAATAGTTAGCGTATTGCTTAACAATGCTAGTAAAACCCAACATTACATTTAATTGTAACCATTAACGTTGGTAAACATCAAGACTAGCCTAGTGATAAAAACGTTAAAAAGTGATTTAAAACTAGTCTTACGATTATCAAATAAAAAATAATACAGCATTTAAAAGGTAATGTATTTCGTAAAGATCTTACAGCATTAATAGAAGGGTGTAATCTCAGATCTGTAAGGAACTAAGCCAAATATTTTAAAAACGAAATTCAATTGTGATAGCATATTAAATAATGAACTTTGTTGAAGTGTTTATTTATATGATGAATAATTTATTACAATATCATATTTACACCAATTAACCTCTAAAGTATGGTAAAGCAAGGAAAAGATATTTCTGTATCGGGTAGATTTTTATTTTGTAATCTTCAGTCGCATAAAATTTCTTTTACAATGTCAATTATTTTCAACACGCAGTTTAAACTTCTGTTAAAAAAATAAGAGATTGTTAAAATTTCATACCTTCGTCATTAATTATGAAACAAGTATTCTATAAAATAATGTCTTTCGCAATGGCGTTTGTAGTGTTTTTCTCTACATTGTCGTTTACATTTAATATGCATTATTGTGGTGGCACTTTAGTAGAAACTGCCATTTTTCAAAAAGCGAAAGGTTGTGGAATGGAAATGAAAATAGAAAAACCATCTCGTAAAGGTTGCGCTATTACTAAAAAGAATTGCTGTAAAAACGAACAGTCGGTAGTAGATGGCCAAGACGAATTACAATTTCAAGTCCATAACATTTCTTTTGAGCAGCAACTATTTATAACTTCATTTGTATACACTTATAGTAACCGTTTTGAAGGTTTAGACACCAATGTAACATCTTACCAAGTTTACAAACCACCAAACGTCACAAGGCAGCTCTTTAAGCTAGACGAGACGTATTTAATTTAATTTTTAAACAATAGACGCTATTATCCTATAACTGTAATGTTATAAGGATAATTTGCCGTATTCGGTATTTTACCAATGTCTAACTGTTTAATAATTATAATATATGCTTAATAAAGCAATCAAATTTTTAATAGAAAACAAACTTGTAGCAGTACTTCTACTTTTTCTTTTTGTAGGATGGGGAACAGTTAATGCTCCTTTTAATTGGGATACTGGGTTTTTACCAAGCCATCCTGTAGCAGTAGATGCTATACCAGATATTGGTGAAAATCAACAAATTGTATTTACAAAATGGGATGGTCGATCGCCACAAGATATAGAAGACCAAATTACGTATCCACTAACGACATCACTTTTAGGAATTCCTGGTGTAAAAACCATTCGTAGTTCTTCTATGTTTGGCTTTTCGAGCATTTATATCATTTTTGAAGAAGATATAGAGTTTTACTGGAGTCGCAGTCGCATTCTCGAAAAACTAAATGCATTGCCAAGTGGCTTATTGCCAGAAGGTGTTAATTCTACTTTGGGACCTGATGCCACAGGCTTAGGCCAAATATTTTGGTACACATTAGAGGGACGCGATGAAAACGGAAACGTTACTGGTGGCTGGGATTTGCAAGAGTTACGTAGCATACAAGACTACTATGTAAAATATGCTTTATCGTCTGCAAGTGGTGTGTCTGAAGTGGCCTCTATTGGTGGCTATGTTAAAGAATATCAGGTCGATGTTAATCCGGAATTGATGCGACAATACAACATAGATTTAAATGAGGTTGTAAAAGCAGTAAAAGAAAGTAATAAAGACATTGGTGCACAAACCTTAGAAATTAACCAAGCCGAATATCTAGTACGCGGTTTGGGTTATGTAAAATCTATTGCAGATATAGAAAATGCTGTTGTTACCTCTAAAGATTTTACATCCATACAAATTAAAGACATAGGCAAAGTAGCGCTAGGGCCTGCAACACGACGTGGTATTTTAGATAAAGAAGGAGCAGAGGTTGTTGGTGGTGTAGTCGTTGCTCGTTATGGTGCCAACCCAATGGAAGTCATTAATAATGTAAAAGATAAACTAAACGAGTTAAGTACGGGTTTACCTACTAAAGTGTTAGCAGACGGCAGGCTTTCTCAGGTTACCATCGTTCCTTTTTATGACAGATCAGAATTAATTAAAGAAACATTAGGCACGCTAAATGAAGCCTTAACATTAGAGATTCTCATCACTATTTTGGTCATTATGATAATGGTATTTAACATTCGCGCTTCTATATTAATATCTGGTTTATTACCTGTTGCGGTGTTCATGGTATTTATAGCCATGAAGCTTTTTGGTGTAGATGCTAATATTGTAGCACTTTCGGGTATTGCTATTGCTATTGGTACCATGGTTGATGTTGGTGTTATACTTTCCGAAAATATTATTAGGCATCTTGATGAAAGTGAAAAGTTAGAAGTTAAGAGTGAAAAGTTAGAAGAGGCAAGTGAAAAGTTATCAATTAATACACTAGTTTATAATGCAACAGCAGAAGTTTCTGGTGCAATAGTAACCGCCGTAATGACAACTATTATCAGTTTTATACCAGTCTTTACAATGATTGGTGCAGAAGGTAAATTATTTAGACCCTTAGCTTTTACTAAAACATTTGCTTTAACGGCTTCAATTATTGTAGCGTTGTTTTTAATTCCGCCATTTGCCTCGTTTTTATTTAGAAAGAAAAGTATCAAAAAGAGTTTTAGTTACATTTTAAATATCGCTTTAATTGTCGTTGGAATAATTGCCATTGTTTATGGGTATTGGTTAGGCTTGGTGTTAATAGGCTTTGGAACAATTGCATTATCGAGTTTGATATTAGATAAGAGTGAATTCTACTTTTCGCTTTCTACTTTTCGATTTTCACTTTCAAAAAATCTTATCAATATCATCATTTCCGTAGCTGCAATAGTAATTTTATTAGCAGAATATTGGAGACCTCTAGGTGTTGATAAAAGCATCTTCTGGAATCTCATTTTTGTGAGTGTTATCTGTTTTGGATTGTTAGGAGTTTTTACATTATTTAGAAAATACTACACGCGTATTTTAAGATGGTGTTTAGATCATAAGTTGCTATTCTTATCGCTACCAACTGCCATTGTTATTGCTGGTTTTTTTATTATGAAAAACACAGATAAAGAATTTATGCCTGCTTTAAATGAAGGCTCTTTTCTTTTGATGCCAACCTCAATGCCACACTCTGGTGTTGAAGAAAACAAGCGTGTTCTACAGCAATTAGATATGGCAGTTGCCAGTATTCCAGAAATTAAAACTGTTGTTGGTAAAGCAGGGCGAACAGAATCTGCTTTAGATCCTGCACCATTATCGATGTATGAAAATATGATTCAGTATAAACCTGAATACATGCTGAACCCAGTTAGAGAACGTCAACGCTACAAAGTCAATGAGGATGGTTTGTTTGAATTGAAAGATGGACGATTAGCAACTGATGGTTCAAAAAACATAGATGCGTCAGGTCGAGTGTCACGAGGCACGAGTGATGTATCGAGACCCAATACTTCTCGATACAATTCTGATAAAAAATCAGAATCACTCGAAGTGACGACTAATGTTAACCAATCTCAATTAATTGAAGACAACGATGGCGAGTTTTACCGTAATTGGCGACCAGAAATTAAATCACCTGATGATATTTGGAATGAAATTGTAAGAGTTACCAAATTACCAGGCGTAACCTCTGCACCAAAATTACAACCCATTGAAACCCGATTGGTAATGCTTCAAACAGGTATGCGAGCACCAATGGGAATAAAGGTAAAAGGCCAAGACTTAAAACAGATTGAAGCGTTTGGAGTTCAACTAGAAAATATTCTTAAACAAGCAGAAGGTGTAAAACAAGAAGCTGTTTTTGCAGACCGTATTGTTGGTAAACCGTATTTGTTAATTGATATTGATAGAGCTAAAATTGCACGTTATGGTATTTCTATTCAAGATGTGCAAGAGGTATTAAAAGTTGCCGTTGGTGGTATGGTTTTAACACAAACGGTTGAAGGTCGTGAGCGTTATGGTATTCGTGTACGCTATCCAAGAGAGTTACGAGCTAATCCTACCGATTTACAACACATCTACATTCCTGTTGCAAAAGGCAGTTCTGTGCCATTAAGCGAATTAGCTACTATTCGTTATGAGCAAGGTCCGCAAGTCATTAAAAGTGAAGATACTTTTTTAGTAGGCTATGTCTTGTTTGATAAGTTAGATGGTTTTGCAGAAGTGAGCGTGGTTGAAAATGCACAAGCCTTAATTCAGCAAAAAATTGATTCAGGAGAATTAATAGTTCCAAAAGGGATTAATTATAAGTTTACTGGCACTTATGAAAATCAATTACGAGCAGAAAAAACGTTATCAGTTGTTGTGCCCTTAGCTTTAGCAATTATCTTTTTAATTTTATACTTCCAATTCCGTTCTGTAGCTACATCACTCATTGTATTTACAGGCATTGCAGTGGCATTTGCTGGTGGTTTTATAATGATATGGCTCTATGGTCAAGATTGGTTTTTAAACTTTAATTTCTTTGGAGAAAATATGCGCGACTTATTCCAGATGCATCCCATTAATTTGAGTGTTGCTGTTTGGGTTGGGTTTATTGCCTTATTTGGTATTGCAACAGATGATGGTGTTGTTATGGCCACGTATTTAAAACAAACTTTCGAAAGAAATACACCAGAAAACAGAAAACAGATTAGAGCATCAATTGTTGAAGCAGGAGAAAAACGAATCAGACCGTGTTTAATGACTACCGCAACTACCATATTAGCATTATTACCAGTGTTAACATCAACAGGTCGAGGAAGCGATATTATGATTCCTATGGCAATCCCAAGTTTTGGCGGTATGCTCATTGCATTGATTACCTTATTTGTGGTTCCTGTATTATATAGCTGGAGAGCAGAGTTGAAATTGAAAAGTGAAAAGCTAAAAGTGATACACTAAAAGTGAAAAGTGAGAACTAAAAATGAAAATTATGGGTAAAAGTATATTAAAAGATAAAAGTTATGCCTTTGCTATTTTAATTGTGAAATTATCTCAATTATTAGTATCGGATAAAAAAGAATATGTTTTAAGTAAACAACTTTTAAGAAGCGGTACTGCCATTGGTGCGCTAATTCGTGAAGCAGAATTTGCTCAGAGTAAAGCTGATTTTATTCATAAACTGAGTATTTCTCTTAAAGAAGCAAATGAGACTTTGTATTGGATAGATTTATTAAAAGACACCAATTATATCGATAAAGATCAACATCAAATTCATTATAACTTAAACAAAGAGTTAGTCGCCATGACGATTAGTTCAATTAATACAACAAAATCTAGATTGTAAAATGATAAATTTTAAACACATAAATCAAGTTCTGAAGCGCTTGGAGATTTTTAGTTTTTCACTTTTTACTTTTCACTTCAAAAGCGTCTTAATCACTGCTCTTTTCCTTTTTTCTATCAATTCAATAGGGAGTCAATCGCTGGTTGTATTAGTAAATGAAGCTTTAGCAAATAGTCCAGAGATTCAAAAATTTGAATTGCAATACAACATTGCTTCTGAAAAAGTGAATGAAGTCAATACCATACCAAATACAGAATTTGGAGTAGGCTATTTTGTAAGCGAACCAGAAACACGCACAGGTGCACAACGCTTTAAAGTGTCTGCAAAACAGATGTTGCCTTGGTTTGGCACAATTACGTCACGAGAAAATTATGTTAGCGCTTTAGCAAATGCTAAATATGAAGATATTGTAATTGCAAAGCGAAAGCTATTCGTTTCTGTGTCAAAATCGTATTATAAACTCTATGCTAATAAAGCGAAACAGGACGTATTAGCAAGAAACATCAAATTACTAGATACCTATGAGACATTAGCATTGACGTCTGTAGAAGTTGGTAAAGCTTCAGCAGTTGATGTTTTACGATTACAAATGCGTCAAAATGAAATGCAACAAGTTTTAGAAGTGTTGAAACTTCAGTTTTTGAGTGAGCAAACTTATTTTAATAAACTCTTAAACAGAGCTAATGCTATTAGAGTTAATGTTATAAATGAATTGAGTTTGCCTTCTGAAGATTTTGAAATTACTACAGAAAAGTTAGCCTTACATCCTGAACTGCTTAAATACGATAAACTCTACCAATCAGTAGAACAATCGGAATTGCTTAACCAAAAAGAAAGCAGCCCTATGATTGGTTTTGGTTTAGATTATATCAGCGTTGATGAGCGTCCTAATATGGATTTTAGTGATAACGGAAAGGATGTAATTATGCCAATGGTTTCAGTATCTATACCAATTTTCAACAAAAAATATAAATCGCAAACCAAACAAAACGAATTACAACAGCAAGAAATAATTGCTCAAAAACAAGAACGTTTAAACACATTGCAAACACTTTTAAGTAAGGCGATTAACGAGCGTATGTCTGCAAGAATAAGCCATGCTACGCAGACCAATAATTTAATGCAAGCCAAAGATGCAGAAGACATTTTAATTAAAAGCTACGAAACCGGAACTATCGATTTTAATGATGTATTAGATATTCAAGAATTACAATTAAAATTTCAAATTAACCAAATAGAATCTGTAAAATCCTATTACATACAAACCACCATTATTAACTATTTAACCAATTAAGCAATGCATAAAATAAATTATATAATAGTATCAATGATTGTTATGATCGTTGTTTTTTCATGCCAATCTAACGATAAAAAAGCCGCGATTACAGTGGTAAATTATTCTGGTGCTTTAAGAACCATTATGTCGGGTAATATTGAGCCCGTCATTAGTTTAGATAGTCTTTCAAATAAAAAGAATTTTTATGCCCTTGGTGCTGTAGAATATTTAAAAGGCGAAATTCAAATATTTAATAGTCAGCCAAGTAATAGTTTTGTTGTAGATAGTAGTTTGCAAATTGAAGATTCTTATAAACTAAAAGCAGCTTTATTAGTTTATGCAGAAGTTGACGAATGGAATTCCTTTAAAACAGAAAACGCTACCACTAAAGCAGACTTAGAATCTACCATTATTAAAGTGGCAAAAAGCAATGGAATAGATACAGAAAAGCCATTTCCGTTTTTATTAGAAGGCACCGTTGCATCTTTAGATTGGCACGTTATTAATTGGGCAGATGGCGATACTGTACACACGCATAAAAAGCATACAGAAGCTGGTTTAAACGGAAACTTAAAAAACAGGAAAGTCCAGATTATTGGGTTTTATTCTACAAAACACAAAGCAGTTTTTACACACCACACCACCAATATGCACATGCATTTTAAAACCGATGATACTAGTATTGCTGGCCATATTGATGATTTGCTTTTAGAAAATGAATTAATATTAAAATTACCAAAACAATGAACCACACCTTTAAGATAACAGGAATGACTTGCAATAATTGTAAGGCTTCAGTAGAAAAATATTTAAGCGATATAGAGCATGTGTCTCATGTAACTATTAACCTTGAAAATGGTGAAGCAGAAGTTACTATGAATAAACATATCGATATACAAGTATTAAAGCAAGCTTTGCCAAACAAGTATAATTTAACGGAAAAACAAGAAAAAAATATATTTGCATCTTCAAATGTATCGTCTATTACAATGGAAGATGAAAAAAGTAAATTGCAACAGTTAAAACCATTACTACTTATCATCTTTTATATTGCAACAGCGAGTATATTATTACATTATAAAAACTGGAGTTGGAATGCATTCATGCTCGATTTTATGGGGTTATTCTATATCGTATTTAGTTTCTTCAAGATGTTAGATTTAAAAGGGTTTCCAGAGTCTTTTCGAATGTACGACCCTCTTGCAAAACGCGTTCCTGTCTATGGATCAGTATATCCTTTTATTGAAACGGCTCTAGGCCTTATGTTTTTAATGCGATTTGAAGTAAATATCGCACTCATTATAACACTTGTTGTTTTAGGAATTACTACGATAGGTGTCACGAAAGCACTTTTAGATAAGAAAGCTATTCAATGTGCCTGCTTAGGTACAACCCTTAAATTACCTATGACTGAAGCCACATTTATAGAGAATGCTATTATGATCGTAATGGCAGTATTAATGCTAATTGGAATTAATTAAAACATATAAAATGAGAAATTTAATAATAGTACTTGTAGTGACACTTTCTGTTTTAAGCTGTAAAAATGAAACTAAGCAAACAGAAAATAGTGAACATGATAATCATATGTCAACCTCTAAAAAAGAAGATGTGCCAAATAAGAAAGTATTAAGTCCACATACATCAACAATGACAATGATTGGAGATACTCATATTCATATTGATTATTCTTCTCCAGGTGTTAGAGGTCGAATCATTTTTGGTGGTTTAGTTGGTTATGATAATGTCTGGCAAGCAGGTGCACATAATGCTACTTGGATAGAAACCAATGAAGATTTAGTAATAAATGGTGAGTTGCTACCAAAAGGTAAATATGGATTTTTTACAATTCCATCAAAAGAAGATTGGACTATAATGATTAATAAAAACTGGAATCAGCATGGGAAAGACGATTATGATGAAAAAGATGACGTGATACGATTTAAAGTAACACCAAGTATACCAGATGAAGTTACAGAGAATTTAGAATATAAAGTAAATAAGATAAGTGAAACTGAAGGTAATATTTCTCTTGCTTGGGAAAAAGTGATGATTAGTTTTCCTTTTAAGCTCAAAAATTAAAATAGTTAAGATGAAAAAGTATATAATTTATAGCGGTATTTTAGCTGTGGGACTTCTGTTAGGATGGTTTCTTTTTGGTGGTTTATCACCTACAGAAACAGAACACAATCACGATACAGTAGCAGAAACCAATAAAATGTGGACGTGCTCTATGCATCCACAAATTATGCAACCAGAAGCTGGTGATTGTCCTATTTGCGGCATGGATTTAATTCCTGCAGCTAGTAGTGCTGAAGGTTTATTAGCAGACCAATTTAAGCTTACTGAAAATGCAATGGCATTAGCAAATATTAGAACGTCTATAGTAGGAGATGCTAAAGCAGAGGATAACACCATCAAATTATCGGGCAAGATTGTAGAAAATGAAGAAGCCAATGCTGTACAAGTCAGTTATTTTTCTGGAAGACTAGAACGTCTTTATGTGAATTTTACAGGTGAAAAAGTTAGTAAAGGACAATTATTAGCCACTATTTATTCACCAGAATTGTATGCTGCGCAACAAGAGTTAATTACAGCATCGTCTTTAAAGGCATCGCAACCTGCACTATATAAAGCGGTACGCAATAAATTGAAATTATGGAAGCTTTCTGAAAGCCAAATCAATAAGATAGAAGAAACAGGAAAAGTGAAAGAAAACTTTCCGGTGTATGCTACGGTTTCTGGTACGGTTACCGAAAAATTAGTAGAACAAGGCGACTATATTAAACAAGGGCAACCTTTGCTTAAAATCGCAAATCTAAATACCGTTTGGGCAAATTTTGATGTGTATGAAAATCAAATCCATTTATTTAAAAAAGGTCAAGCAATAGCTATTACGACCAACACAAATACTAATGCAGTATTTAAAGGAAAGGTAGATTTTATAGACCCAATTTTAGATACCAAAACTAGAACTGTAAAATTAAGAGTTGTACTTAATAATAGAGATGGTGTATTAAAGCCAGGACTTTTTGTTGAAGGAAAAATAAAAGGCATAACTAACAGTAAAGAAGACGTAGTGTTGATTCCGACTTCTGCTGTTTTATGGACAGGCGAACGTTCTGTTGTGTATATAAAAACAAATCCTAATGAACCTGTTTTTGAAATGCGTGCAATTGTATTAGGCAATCAAATAGGCGATAATTATGCCGTTTTTGAAGGGTTAAATAATGGTGACGAAATTGTAACTAACGGCACATTTACCGTTGATGCTGCAGCTCAATTACAAGGCAAGAAATCAATGATGAATACAAAAGATGGTAAAGTTATGACTGGTCACGAAGGACATCTTGGTATGGAGGAAGCTTTAAATACTGATGTGAATAATGCCATTATAAATGAGAGAATGGAAGTGTCTAAGGATTTTCAAAATCAATTAAAAATGGTTTTTAACGATTATGTTAAATTAAAAGATGCTTTAGTTAAAGATGATTCTAATAACGGAATTGTAGAATCAAAAAGACTACTGGTCAATTTATCTAAAGTAGATATGAAACTATTAAAGGATAGTAAGTCTCATAATCATTGGATGTTGTTAGAAAAAGAATTAAAAATAGCAGCAACATCAATTTCAAAAACGTCTAAAATTGCAAGACAAAGAGCTGCTTTTAAAAGCCTATCATCAAACCTAACTAATGCTATTGAAGTCTTTGGTATCAATGAAAAAGTGTATCATCAATTTTGTCCTATGGCAGATAATAACAATGGTGCTTATTGGTTGAGTAAAGAAGAAAACGTTATCAATCCATATTTTGGTGATGCAATGTTGACCTGTGGTGAAGTAAAACAAGTCATAGAATAGAATTCGAATTTTTCTTCGGAAGATTGTCCACTCGAGGGGACTTTAGGGGTGTTTTTAAGGTAAAAAGTAGTAACACAAATAATAAAATTAATAACAATTAAATTTTTTAACAATGAATTTTTCAAACAAAAATCACAAACACAAAATCAGTAGTATGAACCAAGTGAGTAAAAAAGTAATTTTAAGTGTAGCTTTAGTAATGGCTATGGGTTTAACAAGTTGTAAAAACGAAACCAAACAAGAAAAAGAACTAACTACACAGGTAACTACAGAGGTAACTACAGAAGTGGCTATGGCAGACATCTCTTTTGGTGTAAGAGGAAATTGTGGTATGTGTAAAAGTACCATTGAAAAAGCTGCGAACAAAGTTGAAGGTGTAGCAAATGCAACTTGGAATGTAGATAAAAAGAATATTGATGTGTCTTTTGATGCTACCAAAACAGATGTTATGGCAATTCATAACGCAATCGCAGCATCTGGTTACGATACAGAAAAAGTTGAAGGCGATTTAGAAGCTTATGATGGTTTACCTGGGTGTTGTAAATACGATCATAAAATGGCAATGAATCAATAATTTTGAAGTAAATCTTAAAGCCCAATATTTTTATTGGGTTTTAAGATTTTAATAAAACAATCCTAAATATTTGGTCTTTTCGACTGATTTATATCATAATTAAATACCCTTTTATATTTTATTTTGTACCAGTAATTTAAAATATAAAACATGCAAAAAAACATTCTTTTACCAACAGATTTTTCAGACAATGCTTGGTGTGCAGCTGTATATGCTTTAAAATTATATAAAGATCAGTCTTGTACATTTTACTTTCTGCATTCATCAAAACTAAAGATATCTACCATGTCTTCTATGTCTAATAAACTGGTTCGTGTTATGGCAGAAAATGCAATTAAAGAACTGACAGCGTTAAAAGAAATGGCAGAGAACTCAGACGCTAATCCTAATCATAAATTCGAAATAATTTTAAGTTCTAATGACCTCTACGACGCTATAGAAACTACAATTAAAAAACATAAAATAGACCTTGCTGTAATGGGCACAAAGGGTGCAACAAAGGCAACAAATATTCTTTTTGGTAGTAATACAGTTAACGTAATAAAGAAAATAAAAGGCTGTCCGGTAATGGCAATACCAGATGAATTTGATTTTGTAGTACCAAAAGACATAGCGTTTCCGACAGATTTTAACCGTTTTTATGGTGCTGAACTTTTGCCGCTTAAGCAATTAGCAGAACTTTATAATGCTACAATTAGAATTTTGCATATACACAAACAAGATGATATTACCGATGTGCAAGATTATAATTTAGAGCAACTTAAATTGTCTCTAGAAGATTATCCGCATAGTTTTCATTGGATGCCAGATTACGATAACAAAGATGAAATTATAAAAGATTTTGTAGATGAATTGGGTATTAATATTTTGGTAATGATTAATTATCAACATAGTTTTATAGAGCGTATTATTAAAGAACCCGTAATAAAAAATTTGGGGAACCAACTCACTATTCCTTTATTGACTATTCCGTATTTGCGTTAAAAATGGAGTTATAAATCAACAAATTTAAATTCTATACTTTAATTTTTAGACAAATGAAATACGCTATTTTATTACCAACAGATTTTTCTGATAACGCATGGTGTGCTATTAGCTATGCCTTAAAATTATACGAAAATAAACCGTGTACATTTTATCTTTTACACGCTTGGACTTTTACAAACTCTGAAACCCGAACATACATAACCTCATCATTTATAGATAATTTAAAGTCTGAATCTAAAACGAAATTAGTAGCACTTAAAGAAAAAGCTAAAGCAAAAACCACCACTAATACGCATAATTTTAAGGTTATTTTTAGTACCAATGATTTTTTATCTGCTGTAAAATTATCTGTAAAAGTATATAATATACAAATGATTATTATGGGTACAAAAGGGCGTACTGGTATGAGTCAAATATTATTTGGTAGCAATACAGTTAGTTTAATTAGTAAAATTAAAAGTTGTCCCATATTAGCAGTGCCAAATGCTTATGAATTTGTTAAACCAAAAACTATTGCTTTTTCAACGGATTATAATAGGTTTGATACGACTGAATTAGAGCCATTAAAGTATATAGCGAAATTATATAATTCTGAAATTTTGATAGTACATGTTAATAAAGAAAATGACTTATCAGATATACAAACCCATAATTTAAAAAGGCTGAAAGTTAACTTAGAAGATTATACCATAAATTTTAATTGGCTCGACCAAAAAAATACAATGGAAGATACGATTAAGTATTTTATTAATACCTACAATATAAATTTACTTGCAATGGTAAATTATAAGCACAGCTTTTTAGATCATTTCTTAAAAGCGTCTTTAGTCAAAAAAATAGGATTTAATACTAAGGTGCCATTTTTAGTACTTCCAAGTTATGATTGAGTTAATTTCCTTTAATACGTTCCCAAAGGCTAAACATTAGTTGTTTTGCATCTTGTTTACCCTTTTCTTTTTCAATAAAATGTGGGTTGTCAGAAGCATCAACTTCAATTTTATATTGAAAGACAAAATCTTCAGCTCCTGGTGTCGTATTTAGTAAACCAAAGCGTAAATCGTTAAAGTATAATTCACCATCTATTCTTGTAATAGTAAACCAACCTTTAGATATATTTATCATACGTTTTACCTTTTCATTATTTATAAGGTTACCCAAAAGATGATGGTTTTTAGGGTAGCGAGTAAATGCAATAGCTAGGGTGTCAAAAAACGAATAATCTGCTAATAAATAGTCTGTTTTAGTTTCAATATTAGCATTCCATAATATGGTATTAAGTGGTGATGGTCTGGTATCTAATTTTATATAATCAATATTTTGAGCGCTTAAAGTATCTTCAAATTTTTTATAAGCAACACCTTTAAAGATTAAAGTTAAACTTAGATAAAATGTACTTAACGTTAAGCCCAAAGTATTATAAATGCGTCTTTTTTTAGTCCTTCTTTTTTGAAATAAAGCCAAAATCAAAAATATAAGAAATGGAACTGTATATAAAGGATCTACAACAAATATAGTTTTAAAAGCCAACCTAATATCTAATGGCCAAAATAGTTGCGTACCCCAAGTGGTATGCGCATCTAAAACGGGGTGTGTTACTAAAGCTAAAAAGAAAAGCAACGTCCAACCCTTAAAACTTTTATAATTATCGTAACGCGAAACCAACCAGCCAAAAATAGGTGCGCTAAGTAAAGCAAAAAGAATAGAATGTGTAAAACCACGATGTATCGCCAAAGCCGTTACCGTATCAGTAAAATAGGAGGCGAAAATATCTAAATCAGGAATTGTGCCTGCAATAGCACCATATAAAGCAGCTCTATTACCAACTTTTTTTCCTATAACAGCTTCGCCAACTGCAGCACCTAAAACAATTTGTGTAAGTGAATCCATAACAATTACAAAAGTAACTTTTGCTATTTATAAAACACAAAAACAAAAAGCTAAATTATAATGGAATGGATAAAATATGTATTTTTCGAATTAATAATTTCATCTAACTGTGTATTGATTTAACAAATCTATTATTCTTGTTATAATTTTAAATTGAGGTTTTTTTAATTTGTTAGTGCTTCTTAATATGAAAAATGAGTTCAGACATATTGTAATTAAATTACTAACCAACACCGTTGGTAGATTATTCGTTTTTATAAGCCCTAAAAAAGCGAGAGAATTATCAGCAAAAGGTATGACGCTTGTTATGAACAACAATTTAAGCACTACCGAACGCTTAATGCGAAGTTATATGCTTCAATGTATAGAAAAGGAAAAAGATTTTGAGCATTTATCAAAATTTCATAAAAACTATTGGGTAAATCAAGGTAGTGATTTTTTTCAGAGCACAGATACATCTTTCGAAAACGACTTTTTACCTAACTGTTCGTTTATATTTAATCATTTAGAGGAACAACTTAAGACAGCATCTGAAACATTTGATACCATAGTAGAAATAGGTACTGGTAACGGTAAAGTTTTGCATTATTTGTCTGAAAGGTTTTCAGACATAAAATTCTGTATTGGCATAGATCTAAGTGCTGAACAAATAGCGGTTAATACCGAAAAATATAAAACAAATAACAAGCTTAATTTTATTGAAGCAGATGCTTTAGAGTGGGTTAAACAAAAAGCTCAAGCTCAAACTATTTTTGTAACTTGTAGAGGTGTATTAGAATATTTTACAGAAGAAGACTTGAACGTTTTACTCGAAAAAATTTATAATTTAGGTCAAGTTATATTTGTAGCTATAGAGCCCAATGGTATTAACCACGATTTTAATAAAAACCCTGAATCTGAGCTCTACGGACAAGAGCGTTCTTTTTCACATAACTACTCTAAAGTATTTAAAGAAATAGGGTATTCTATCTGGCATTATTCTTCAAAGCCAAGCGTTAAAAATTCTTTTAATCAAACATTTTTAGGTGCTAAAAATTAATGTTTTAGAAACTATTTATGCCCATAGAAAGTGTGAGTAACTTTAGTATTAATTTGATTTGTAATTCAAATATTTAGATACATTTTCATTGTAAATTAGAGCTAACTTTTCGTACATCTAAAATACAAGTATTAGAACGTTATTATAGTGTTATTTAATTAGTTATTAGTTTATTTGACTTGTAATTATGTATGTTGTTTTAGTTAAATATTTGAATTAAATAGGATTATATATCATCTTCTTTTTTTTGATATTTAAATCTGAAGATATTATTGTAATGTCCCAATACTATGAGTTTTAATACCGATAAAATAGTTAAGAGCGTAACTACTTTTAATAATACCCGTTTAGATTATTTAAAAGATATAACTGTCATAGATTTATTTTTAGAAAAAGTAAATACTGTGCCCAATAATACAGCTGTAGTTTACAAATCTAAGACACTTAGTTATAAACAGCTAAATGATCTATCTAACCAATTTGCTAATTATTTAAACCATAACCATAAAATTGTAGATGGCGACTTTATTGGTTTAATGTTAAATAAAAGTGAGTGGTTAATTGTTGCTATTCTGGGAATTTTAAAAACAGGTGCTGCTTATGTACCAATAGATGTTGATTACCCTGAACATAGAAAAACATATATAAAAAACGATAGCCACTGCAAAACCATTGTAAATGACGCGTTAGTAACTAACTTTATAACAAACTTAAGCGGTATTTCTACAAACCTAGTTAACATACCCATACTAGATTCTAAAAGTCTTATTTATATTATTTACACATCTGGTACTACCGGAAGTCCAAAAGGTGTTATGATACAACACCAATCTGTTGTTAATCTTATTACATCACAAACACAATGTTTTAATATTGATGCTTCAGATCATATTTTACAATTTTCAAACTACAGTTTTGATGCTTCGGTAGAGCAAATATTTTTAGCACTTTGCAATGGTGCAAAACTTTGTATAGTTGGTAATGAGGTTTTAAAAAATCATACATTACCTAATTTTATAAAAGAAAATGAAATTACACATTTACATGCTACGCCTAGTTATTTAGATACTTTACCAGATTTATCACATTTCAAATCTTTAAAAAGAGTTATAGCTGGTGGCGAAAGCTGTTCTTTAAAACTAGCTCAAAAATATGGCGCATTCTGCGACTTTTATAATGAATACGGACCAACAGAAACCACAGTAACATCTTCGGTTTATAAGTACAACTCAGAAAATAAAACACTAACAAATTTACCAATAGGGCGTCCTATAGCTAATACACAAGCCTATATTTTATCTGATCAATTAGAGTTAAAAGCTATCGATGCTATTGGTACATTATATTTAGGTGGTGACGGCTTAGCTCGTGGATATCTTAATTTGCCAGATTTAACTGCCCAAAAATTTATCACTAATCCTTTCGATTCTAATACTAAGCTTTACAATACAGGTGATTCTGCTAAATGGACAGAAGACGGCAATTTAGTTTTTGTAGGCCGTAAGGATACCCAAGTTAAAATTAGAGGTTATCGTATAGAATTAGGTGAAATAGAAGTGGCTTTAAATACCTTGCCTAATATTAAGCAAGCTGTAGTTATTGCTACCGGAAGTGAAACACAAGAAAAACGCTTGGTTGCTTATATTCAATTGGTAAATAAAAGCGAATCTATAGCAATGGTTAAAAAAGAACTATCTGAGGTGTTGCCAGACTATATGTTGCCCTCAAAGTTTATAACAATTGATGCATTTCCTTTAACGGCTAATGGTAAGATTGATAAAGATAATTTACCAAATCCGGTTAATTTTAGACCAGAAGGTGCACCAATTTTAAGAAGACCAAAAACAACGCTACAAAAATCAATAGCTAAAGTGTGGAGCTCAGTATTAGATATTGCTGCTATTGGTGTAGATGATAATTTTTTTGAAATGGGTGGCAATTCACTCCTCACTCAAAAATTAGCTTCAATTTTAACCTCTGATTTTGGTATAAATATACCAATTACAAAACTATATCAGCACCCAACTATTGCAGAAATTACAGCCTTTTTAGATGCAAATAAAACAGCAGTAGCATCTAATTTTGTTCACAATAAAAAGAAAAAAAATAAAGATAATGATGTCGCTATAATTGGTATGGCAGGTCGTTTTCCTGGTGCAGCTACCATAGATGAGTTATGGACTGTACTCAAAGACGGTGTAGAAACAATTTCGTTCTTTACACCAGAAGAGCTCGATGCTTCTATACCAGCACATTTGCGTAACGACCCACTTTATGTGGCTGCAAGGGGAGTAGTGCCCTCAGCTAAAACATTTGATGCTAAGTTTTTTGGTTTAAATCCAAAGCTTGCCGAGGCTATGGATCCTCAGCAGCGTCTGTTTTTAGAAATCGCATGGGAAGCCTTAGAAGTATCAGGGTATTTACCAAAGCATTATAAGGGTAGTATTGGTGTTTATGCTGGTAGTGGTACCAATTCCTACTATACAAATAATGTCTTACCAAACACAGATTTAGTAAATGCGGTTGGGCCGTTTCAAGTAACTACAGTAAACGATAAAGATTACATCGCCTCTCGTGTTGCTTATCATTTAAACTTAACAGGACCTGCTGTAAGTGTTCATTCTGCTTGTTCTACCTCATTATTAGCTATTGCAGAAGCTGTAGAAGCGATTAGAAATGGACAGTGCGATGTGGCTTTAGCCGGTGGGTCTAGTATTACTTCACCAATTAATAGTGGTCACCTTTATCAAGAAGGTTCTATGTTGAGCGCAGATGGTCACTGCCGTTCTTTTGATGCAGAGGCCAAAGGCACCATGTTTAGTGATGGTGCAGGTGTGGTTTTATTAAAACCCTTAGATCAAGCAAAACGTGACGGAGACATTATTCATGGTGTTATAAAAGGTGTTGGCTTAAATAACGATGGTAGTAATAAAGGCAGTTTCACGGCGCCGAGTGTAGAAGGTCAAGCTGGTGCCATAAAAAGTGCACTTAGAGATGGTAATATAGATGCTGCTACGATTACTTATATAGAAACACATGGTACGGCAACACCACTAGGTGATCCCATAGAAATAGAAGGTTTAAGTAAAGCGTTTGGCAAACAGCCCATTAATGGGTATTGCGCTATTGGCTCGGTTAAAAGTAATATGGGGCATCTTACTGCAGCAGCAGGTGTTACAGGTGTTATTAAAACAATACTAGCTTTAAAACATAAAGTTATTCCTGCATCATTGGGTTATAAAAACCCAAATCCGGCTATAGATTTTGATAACAGTCCGTTTTACGTAAATGATAAATTAAGCGATTGGAATGTAGATGGAAAGCGACGTGCTGGTATTAGCTCCTTTGGTGTTGGTGGCACAAATGTGCATATTGTTGTTGAAGAATTTGAAAATCACACCACTATTTCTAGCAGTGGTAGACCATTGCAGTTATTAACGTGGTCTGCTAAGTCTGAAAATAGCCAAATAACGTATAAGTCTCATTTAGGTAACTATTTAAAAGCTTCAATGTCTCAAAATTTAGCAGATGTAGGCTATTCACTTTCTACGACGAGAGATACATTTAACCACAGAAGTTTTACAGTTGCAGCGACTACCGAAGCAGCAATAAATAGTTTGCTTTCTCAAGAAAATGCACCAATAAAGGATAAAATACTTAAGGTAGCACCAAATGAGATGGTGTTTTTATTTCCTGGTCAAGGGGCACAATATCTACAAATGGGTAGAGCTTTATACGACAATGAAATTGTTTTTAAGGAAGCTTTTAATAGGTGTGCAGAAATTTTAAACACAAATCTAGGTATAGATATTCATCCTATTATTTACCCAGAATACGATACTGAAGCCGCGCAAAATAAAATTAAAGACACACAATTTACACAACCCAGTTTGTTTGTAATAGAATATGCACTTTCACAGCTATTTATAAGTTGGGGTATTAAACCCACACTATTATGCGGCCATAGTATTGGCGAGTTTGTGGCAGCACATTTGGCAGGTGTGTTTAGTCTAAAAGATGCATTAATATTAGTTGCTAAACGTGGCCAATTAGTAAGCGAGTTGCCAAACGGCAGTATGCTTTCTGTAAGGTCTTCGGTTAGTGATTTAAAAAACATACTTCCACAATCATTAGCTATAGCAGCAATAAACTCAGACAAACTGTGTGTGGTGTCTGGTGAAGATGAAGCTATAGAAAGTTTTAAAACTCTATTACAAGATAAAGGTATTGCGAGTATGCCTTTACTTACAAGTCATGCGTTTCATTCTGCAATGATGAATCCTGTGCTTAAAGATTTTGAAAAAGAAGTTAAAAAAGTAAATCGTAACGTACCGCGTTTGCCTATAGTGTCAACCGTAACAGGCACATGGTTAACAGATGCCGAAGCTACTAGTGTTGCTTATTGGACAACGCATTTGCGTGCTACTGTAGATTTTTCAGCAGCTATGGATACTGTTTTAGAGTTAGAAGATTCTATTTTATTAGAAGTTGGACCTGGTCGTGCATTAACAACACTTTCGCAACAAAAAACGAAAGCTAAGTCTGTAGTTGCGATGTCTTCTTTAACTATGCCAAAAGCGAACGAACATGCATACCACACCGTTTTAGATGCTTTAGGTCAATTATGGCTTAATGGTGTAGATCTTAATTGGGCTATGTTTTATAACAACCAATCACGACTAAAGTTGGCTTTACCAGCGTATGCTTTTGATCGTAAATTATGTTGGACTAATCCTCCAAATACAATAGCTCAAAATATAATATCAATACCACCACAAAGTGAATTTATAACTGAAGACCCTCAAACAGAAATCGTCATACCAATAACTACTGCATTAATGAGAAAAGATTCAATTTTACAGAAAATAGCTGAAATTATAGTAAATACTTCAGGTATAGATGTAGAACCAGAGGCATACAATTATAGTTTTCTAGAACTTGGGTTAGATTCTTTGGTATTAACCCAAATGGCAATTTCATTTAAAAACGAATTCAATATACCTATTACGTTTAGGCAACTCAATGACGAATTTAGCTCACCAAACCTTTTAGCTACTCATTTAGATACTAATTTGCCAGCTAATAGTTTTGCACAACAAACACCTAGTATTGCTGTACCGGCTTTATCAAAAAGCACAACTATGGGTGCTGTACCGCATCAAAATTCTGCATTAGACTTAATAGCTCAACAATTACAAGCCTTAGGACAACAAATTCAACTAATGCAAGGTCAGACGGCTCAACCTATTCAGTCAAAGCCTGTACAAAATAACCTTGTCACTTTGCCAACTGAGGTTTCAGACGTACTTACAGAAGATGAAAAGAAAGAACACAGTAAGCCTTTTGGTGCTGCACCACGAATAGAAAAACAATCTACAGGCTTAAATAAAGAACAACAATCTTATTTAGAGCACCTTACAGAAACTTATAATACAAAAACTGCTGGTAGCAAAGCGTACTCTCAAAAGCATAGACCACACATGGCAGACCCAAGAGTTGTTTCGGGTTTTAAACCGCAAACAAAAGAACTTGTTTATCCTATTGTGGTTGGTAAATCTAAAGGTAATCGCCTTTGGGATATAGATGGTAATGTATATTTAGACACGTTAAATGGGTTTGGATCTTGCTTATTTGGTCATCAACCAGATTTTATAAAAGAAGCTTTACATAATCAGGTAGAACTTGGTTTTGAAGTCGGTCCGCAACATCCATTAGCTGGTGAGGTTTGCGAATTATTGTGTGAATTAACAGGGCACGATCGTGCTGCGCTTTGTAATACTGGTTCAGAAGCCGTTTTAGGCGCTATGCGAATTGCCAGAACAGTAACAGGTCGCTCATTAATTGTGGCTTTTTCACGTTCTTATCATGGTATTAATGATGAGGTTATTGTTAGAGGTTCAAAAAAATTAAAAACATTTCCGGCAGCTCCAGGTATTTTACCAGAAGCGGTAAAAAATATGTTAATCTTAGATTATGGTACAGACGAAAGTTTGGCGATTATAAAAGAACGCGCTCACGAAATTGCAGCAGTTTTAGTAGAGCCAATTCAAAGTCGAAGACCAGAATTTGTCCCTGTAGAATTTTTGAAACAAGTTAGAAACATTACAAAAGCGTCGCAATCTGTACTAATTTTTGATGAAATAATTACTGGTTTTAGAATGCACCTAGGTGGTGCACAACAATTATTTGGTATTAAAGCAGATTTAGCAACTTATGGTAAAGTGATTGGTGGAGGTATCTCAATCGGTGTTATAATGGGTAACAAAAACTGTATGGATGCGCTAGATGGTGGTTTTTGGCAATATGGTGATGCTTCTTTTCCAGAAGTTGGTGTAACCTATTTTGCTGGTACATTTGTGCGCCATCCTTTAGCATTAGCTACAACTAAAGCATCACTTTTACATTTAAAAGCTCAGGGCGAAATGCTTCAAGATAAACTCGCGGCAAAGACTTGTCGTTTAGCATCGCAACTTAATAGCTATTTTAAAGCCAAAAAATTGCCATTAGAAATTGCATTTTACCTTTCGTTGTGGCGTGTAAAAATGTTAGAAGACGTACCTTATGCTGAGTTACTTTTTGTTTCAATGCGAAATAAAGGCATTCATATTTGGGATGGTTTTCCGTGTTATTTAACAGAGCCTTACACAGAAAATGATATAGACCATATCATTGCAACGTTTAAGTTGTGTATAGAAGAACTTATTACAATTGGTATTTTTGAGCATGTTGTTACAGATTATAACACACCTATTAAAACGTCTAAAGAATTAAATATACCACCATCTAAAGACGCAAAATTGGGTATAGACGCATCAGGAAACCCAGCATGGTTTGTAAAAAGTAAAAAAGACCCTGAGAAATTTATAAAAGTAGAATTACAATAGAAGTACTAAAGTTAACAACTAAGACTAGTTTTTAGAAGATATGGTGCATTCAGAAATAAAAAAACAAATAAGTACTACTTTTAATCCTTTTTTGGGTTTAGAAGTAGAACGTATTGTTTACACAACCCAATCGCAGGCAGAAATATGGATTGCTTGTAAAATAGGGGGTGAAGATGCTAATAGAGCTTACAATGAGTCTATTTCTGTTATTTTTAATGGCAATTTAAATACAATAACGCTTACTAAAGCCATTCAAAAAATAGTACAACGGCACGAATCGTTTCGTGCTACCTTTAGTACAGATGGTCGTTATATGACTATTTTTAAGGAGGTTAATATTGAATTAGACTATTTAAATCTTTCTACTAAAAATGGTATCGAAAAAGAGGCTACCATTAAAACGTATTTAAATAAGGATGCCAATTATATTTTCGATTTGGTAAGAGGTCCTTTAATTAAAATAGGTTTAATTGAATTGTCTAATGCGGAATATCATTTAGTAATAACAGCACATCATATCATTTTTGATGGTTGGTCTACTGGTATACTTTTAGAAGAATTAGGTGCACTTTATACTGCGTTTGATAAAAATGAAATCCCTGTACTGCCTAAAGCAGAGAGTTTTGTTACTTATGCAGATAGCCAACAGTTATTTATAAATAGTAAGGCTTATAGCGCGACTGAAAATTTTTGGCTAAACCAATTTAAATCTTCAGTACCTGTTTTATCCCTTCCTACAGATGCGCCAAGACCTGAGTTAAGGACGTTTAAAAGTGAACGTTTAGATTTCTCAATACCTAACCTTAGTGTTAATGCACTAAAAAAAGTAGGTATTAAAGCGGGTTGTAGTTTTGTAACTACGTTAATGTCTGCTTTTGAAGTCTTTTTATATGATCAAACAGGCCAAGACGATTTAGTATTAGGTTTGCCAGCATCTGGGCAAGCATCTAGCGGAAAAACACAACTCATTGGTCATTGTGTAAATTTATTACCAATACGAAGTCATGTTGATGCTAATAGCACATTTAACACATATCTAAAACAACGAAAAACACAACTTTTTGATGCTTACGATCATCAAGAACTAAGTTTTGGTCAGTTAATTCAAAAGTTAAATGTAGATAGAGATCCGTCTCGTGTACCACTAGTTCCTGTCGTTTTTAATATAGATATTGGTATGGCTAGTGCTGTATCTTTTGGAGATTTAAAATATAAATTAAAAAGTAACCCAAGAGCTTATGAGGCATTTGAGTTGTTTTTAAATGCAGCAGGATCAGAGAATGAGCTTATATTAGAATGGTCTTACAATGCCGCTCTTTTTTCTAGGGATACTATTTCTAAAATGATGGCCTCTTTTGAAGCTATTATTACAAAGATTATTGAAAATCCCGATATTCAAATTTCTAAGATCGTTGCGGTTGATGAAACAGAGTATAAACAACTAAATAATACAAGTACAGATTATCCACAAGCTGCACTACATGACTTAATTGCATCTATTTGTAAAGAATTTAGTTCTGAAACGGCTATAAAGTTTCAGAATGAAGCGCTGACATATAATGCCGTAGAAAAACAAGCTAACCAATTGGCACATCATCTACAACTTATAGGTGTACATCCTGGTGAAATAATTGGAGTAGCTTTACCAAGGTCTAAAGAGCTTATTATAACATTATTAGCAATTTTAAAATGTGGAGCTGCATATTTGCCGTTAGACCCGCTTTATCCTAAAAAACGTTTAGAGTATATGTTAGACGACTCTGAAGCGGCATACCTAATCTCAACAAAAGCAAATGCTGCGATATTAGATACAAAATCTACAAAATTATACTTATCTGCCTTATTTTCTAAACTAAATGACTATACTACAGATTCGACTTTTGTTAAGGTTAATACTAATGCTGTTGCATATTTACTTTATACTTCTGGCTCAACTGGTAAACCCAAAGGTGTTTCTGTAACACATAAAAACTTAGTAAATTTTCTTTATAGTATTTTAGAAAAACCAGGTATTAAACAAACAGATAAGCTTTTATCTGTAACCACAATTTCTTTTGATATTTCTGGCTTAGAACTGTTTGCACCTCTGCTAAAAGGAGGGACTTTAGTACTAGCAGATGAAATTACAGCAAAAGATGGACGCTTACTTTATGATTTACTAAAAAAAGAACAAATAACACTAATGCAAGCCACACCGTCTACTTGGCAAATGCTACTCGATGCAGGTTGGGAAGAGCCTATACCTTTAAAAGCGCTCTGCGGTGGTGAGGCCTTGACAAAAAAGTTAGCAGATACCTTACTTAGTAAAGTAGATGAGTTATGGAATATGTATGGCCCAACAGAAACAACAATTTGGTCAACTTTAAAACAGATAAAGTCTAAGGATTATAAAATTACAATTGGGCAACCTATAGCAAATACACAAGTCTACATATTAAATAAGCAAGGTCACCTTGTTGCACCTGGTAAGTTGGGAGAAATCGTAATAGGTGGTGATGGTGTTGCTAAAGGCTACTGGAAAAGACCAGAGTTAACTACAGAAAAATTTATAGATAATCCGTTTCAATCTGATACTAAATTATATAAAACAGGTGACTTAGGTCAGCTATTACCAACAGGCGAATTAGTTTGTTATGGTCGCATAGACGACCAAGTTAAAATACGAGGACATCGTATTGAGTTGGGTGAGATAGAACAAGCTATTACAACAATAAAAACTGTTGATGCAGCAGTAGTTATTGTACACACCAATCAGCTATATGCTTATATATTATCATCTCAATTAAATGAAATAAATAAAAGTATAGAAGATGCGTTTAAAACCTATTTAGCAGAATATCTACCTTCTTACATGATACCTTATAATTTTGTTTTAATAGATGAATTTCCTAAAACGCTAAACGGAAAAATAGATCGTAAAGTGTTATTAGAAACCGCTTCTAAAACCATAATTAGTAGTCATTTTTCAGCACCGAGAACAACCACAGAGAAATTAGTATCGAAGATTTGGTGCGACTGTTTAAATTTAGAAAAAGTAGATATCTATACTAATTTTTTTGAACTTGGTGGCCATTCTCTAATAGCCGTAAAAGTAATGTCGCGTTTAGAAAAAGAGACGGGTAATAGGTTTCCTCTTTCTGCACTAATGGTATATCCTACGGTAGCCAAATTAGCTGAGTTTATGGCTAAAGATGCTAAGCAAGACACTTGGGATTCTTTAGTACCAATTAGACCAAACGGAACTAAATCACCTCTTTATGTTGTGCATGGAGCAGGGCATAACGTATTGTTTTTTAATTCTTTGGCAGATAATTTAGATAAGACGCAACCCGTTTATGGCCTGCAGGCTAAGGGATTAAATGGTGTAGATAAGCCTTACGATAAAATTGAAGATATGGCTGCGCACTATATCTCAGAAATTATTCAAGTTGACCCAATGGGTCCTTATGCTTTAGCGGGTTACTCTTTTGGTGGTATTATAGCCTACGAGATGGCAAGACAGTTAAAAGCACAAGATAGACACACAAAAACATTAGCACTTTTTGATACTTACATTTTTCCTGAATATTATTTCTCTGGTCCAATAGGAAAATATTTAGCTTCAGGTTATTACGTTTTTGGTAAAGTTTTTTTTGCAATAAGAAAAATGTTTAGCAGTACTGACAACTTTAAAATTCGACTTAGAATTTTTAAAAATGCTTTTCTTAGTGTAAAATCTAAAACTAATACTACTGAAAATTTACAAGAAGAAAACTATAAGCAACCTAAAGAACTAGATAAAATGCATGATATAGCAGTAAGCCGTTATAAAATTGTGCCTCAAGATATTTCTGTTGATTTATTAATAGCAGATGATAACGTTTATTTTAAGCACGATACTAAAAACCTTGGCTGGAAATCTATTGCACTTGGGGGAATTACCAAAACAACCATACCAGGTAATCATGGTAATATGTTTATAGCACCAAATGATAAAAAGTTAGGTAGAATACTGCAAAATCTTTTAGATAGTAGAGATGAATCATCTTAAAAATAATGTCTTTTGTAGCACTGCAGAAATCTTAATTGATGACGGTTTTAAAGGTTTAGATGCAAATTTGGGTGCTGTATTTTATAGTATTCAACTTTCTAAGTTTAGAGCTATTTTACCAAAACTAAAGCGCTATTTAAATACAGAAGAAATTAAAAGATCAGAACGCTATTACCATACCAAAGATAAAGAGCGATTTATTATTTGTAGGGCGCTTTTAAAATACTGTATTTGTAGGCATACAGGGCAAGATATTAGTACTGTTATTTTAAAAAAAGACACCAATAAAAAGCCTTATTTATTAAACTATAATTCTTTATGTTTTAATGTAACCCATGCTGGTGACTTTGCTTTAATAGCAATTGCTTGTTCGCCTGTTGGTATTGATATAGAATGTTTAGACACAAATTTTGATTATAATAAAATTGTTAAAAACGTATGTAATAAGCAAGAGTTAGACGCGTTAGAGAGGTCTGAAAATGTAAAACATACATTTTACAAATTATGGACACGCAAAGAAGCTATTGTAAAAGCCACTGGCTTAGGTATTACAGATGATTTTATCGATATTCCTTCTTTAGACGGTTATCATTTAATGTCTGAAAGTTTACTAGGCCAACTTAGTAATATACACGTTATTAGTTTTCAGTTTAATACTACTTATAAAGGGGCTATTGCTTTATCTCAAAAACACCAATCAATTAAAACTATAATTTTTAATAACTTATTCTTAAAAGTTAAAGAATTTTAGCGGTGTTTACCGTAACTAATGGTTATCATTTTTTTAATATATGCATAGTGTGTTTTTATGCTAATATTATAGAATAGTGTGGCGTTAGTTATACAAATTTTATCACTATTAAAAATAAAATTTCTTAATATTCTGTAACTTTTTTATTGTATTAACGTCATATTAGTGTAAAAATATTATTATCATGGAATCTAATTATCATACACTTAAACGAACAGACAGGCAATTATTAGTAATTACGCATTTGGCACAATTGCTAAATTATATTACAGGTCTTGGCGGATTGATAGTGCCATTAGTTATATGGATAACTCAAAAAAATAGCGTAGAGGATATGGATGTACACGGAAAGGCTATTTTAAATTTTCAACTAAGTATTCTCATATTTTCTGTACTAAGTATCCCGTTAATTTTTGCATTTGGACTAGGCATATTAACCTTAATATTAATCGGTATTTTGGCATTTGTTATGCCTATTATTAATGCTGTAAAAGCTAGTAATGGCGAATTACCTAGCTATCCATTGTCTCTTAATCTTATTAGTTAATAGTTTTAAGAAATGGAATATAAAGGCCCATTTGTTGATGGGTCTTTTTTGTACACGCTATTTAAATTATAGGATATAAAAAAAGCCTCTATAAAGAGGCTTTTTTAATTTATAAGTCAACATAATATAAACGTTAATATTTAGCCGATTTGCCTTTGGGTAGTGAACTTTCAATAAAGTCTCGTAAATCGTCATTAGCCTTAATTAAGTCTTCATTTCTTAAATACATCATATGTCCGCTTCGGTAACCTTTAAAAGACATACGATCTTTCATTTTACCACTTGGGTCAATTTGCCATTGCGAATATTTTGCTGCAAAGTAAGTTGTAGCACCATCGTAATAACCAGACTGTGTCATAACTTTAAGATAAGGGTTTTGTGCCATAGCTTGGCGAAGATCATCTCTTGTATTGTCATTACTTCGGTCCCAATTACCAACATTACCAAATACGTTGTATTTAACATCAGTATTAAAGCCTAGCTCATTTTTTATATAATAGTTTATAGCTGGCGTAAAAGAATGCAACCAAGACGTTAATTCTGCACTGTAATCTGGACTCACACCTGTTTCAATTTTATCTATACCAAGATATCTAGAATCTAAGCGCCCTATAGTTTGGCCTGTCTTATCTCTTAAAAGTTCTTTCCAAAAAAAACGGTTAGGTACATCAAGGTTTTGTTGTAAAATTACCTTTTCTGAAAGTCCGGAATAATAACTCATTTTTTCTGCAATAGCTTTCTTTTCAGTAGCATTTATAAAACCACCTTTAGCTATTGCAGGCATTAAATCGTTAACCGCAAAAGCCTCAGCTTCGGGCAAAATATCTAATAAATCTTTATTTTGAAGTGTTGGCGAAAGCCTTTTGTGGTACCATGCTGCGGCTGTGTAATAAGGTAAGTTTAAACTTGAAGCTAAAGGACCTCCCGTTCGTAAAACTTTATAATCTGCAGGCGACACTAAGATAACCCCATTTAGGTACATCCATTGGTTATTTTGTAACTCTAGAGATAAACCCATAACACGTGTACCACCATAGCTTTCCCCAATAATATACTTAGGAGATTCCCAACGGTTATGGCGCGTTGTAAATGTGTTCATCCAACTGGCTAAATATTTTATATCTGCATTAATACCAAAGAAGTTTTTATCATCTGGCATTTTTCCGTCTTTACCAGCGATTTTTCTCGAGAAACCTGTATTCACAGGATTAATAAATACAATATCTGCGACATCTAAAATAGAATTAGGATTGTCTTTTATTCCGTATGGCTGTACAGGATAACCTTCATCATCAATTTTTAAAATTTTAGGGCCAGTATACGCAATATGCATCCAAACCGAAGCTGAACCAGGTCCGCCATTAAACGAATATATAATAGGTCGTTTTGTACCTTTGGTATCGTTAGTGCGTTTGTAATAGGTATAATACAACGAAGCTATTAGGTGTCCGTCAGCATTCCATACAGGTTGAAATCCAGTTTCTGCTCTGTAGTTTACAGTTTTACCTTTTATGGTAACAGAACCGTTAGAGGCATAAGCCGTGTCAGTAGGTATTTTTAAATCTTGAGAAAAACCAAGTGAAAAACAAATTAGCAGTAAAAGGGTAAGTTTAAATTTCATAAATAACGGTTTTAAGTTGAAAGTTTAAAGATAGTAAATGCGTTTTTAAATTTAAAAGCCCTCAAACACACCAAGCCCAAATAAAGCAAAGTCATATTTTACAGGATCTGTAGGATCGAGTTTTCTAAGCGCTTTATCGAGTTCAGCCAAAGCTTTGCCATCATTTTGTTTTCGTTTTAGTAGTCCTAATTTACGCGCTACATTACCAGAATGCACATCTAAAGGGCAACTAAGTTGTGCAGGAGATAGGCTGTTCCAAATACCAAAATCTACACCATTGTTATCGTTTCGTACCATCCAACGGAGATACATGTTAATACGTTTGGCAGCTGAATTTTTAAGCGGATCACTCACATGTTTTTTAGTACGTGCTAAATGTGGTTGCTCAAAAAATGTAGCTTTAAATTGGTGAATACTATTTTGAAGCGAGCCTTTCTCTGTATGTTTTGCAAAAACAGCTTCTAAACCGTTATGTGTTTTATAGATGTTATGTAAACTTTTAATAAACTGGGTAAAATCATCACCATTAAATGTACGATGCACAAAACCCTGAAAACGGTCTAGGTCAGTTTCTTGATGCTGCATAATAAATTCAAAAGGGGAGTGGTCTAGAAGATTCATCATTTTATTAGCATTAGTAATAATGCTTTTACGATTGCCCCAAGCAATAGTTGCTGCTAAAAAACCAGCAATCTCTATATCTTCTTTTTTAGAAAATTGATGCGGAATTTGTATAGGATCGCTCTCAATAAATTTTGGATGATTGTAAAGGGCTACTTTACTATCTAGAAAATCTTTAAGTTCTGCTTTGTTTAGTCTCAATAGAAATAAATTTAAAAAAACAAAAGTAAGAGTAATACTTATAAAAACGAGTCAATAGTGGAAAGGAAATAATGACCCAAAAAAATACGTAAAGTTACGTATTGAAAATGCAGTTAAAAAAATATAACTTCGCTTAACACAGCATATCAGTCATTGAAACGGACTGATATCCTTAAGTTGGTAGCCATTTAACCACCAGCCAGAGCAATTTAATAACCATCCGATTTACGGAATCTCGGAAAAGAGAAAATAAAATTGTAAATTGACTCTCAAGAAGTGGAAAACTGAATACCAGAAGGTCTAAAAAAGTGCAGAATAGTCCGCTTGTCGAATTACGAAGACTTAAAAGATGTATAGTTTGGCAAATAATTGGTAAATACAATAATGATGAAAACAATTTTTAATCAAAATTTAAAAACTCTTTATTTTGTATGTTTAATTTTATTATCGGTCTCTTGTTCGGAGAAAGATGATACAAATACTGGTGAAATAAGTCAAGTAGACATTGAAGAAATCCTGACTGAGATGAAAAGTCTTGGTGAATCTGAAGGAAAAATCATAGTATTTGAAATGAAAAATTTCAAAGAAAAAGATTTTACAAAATACTTTGAAATTATTGAAAATTCTGAAAAAGTATTAGCTTTTGCAACAGGTCAAGATATTAACAAAAGAGGGCTTGGCGATAATTATACTGTTACTTGTACATGGGGTAATGGCGAATCAGAAATTACTGAATGTGGAGAAAGTGTACCTTGTGCTGGTCAGGCAACTTGGGACTGTTTAGAAAATGGTGGTTGTGCTACAATTTGTAATGCAAAAATCACTTTTACACCAGCCAATATTTCTAATAATAAAAAAAGTAATTCTTAAAAACAATTAGATTCGATACTTTCAGAAGTTATTAATTTAAGTAATGATAAGAACAAAAATATAGAATTTACAATAAAGCGTAATAAGGGTACTTATGAATTAAGTAAGGTTATTTATTTAGAAAATTCATCAAATACTCAATCAAAATCTGGAAGAACATTTCAAGTTGATTGTTGGGGTAGTGATGGGGAGTTATTATGGCAAGATACATATTATGATACATTATCCGCGAGTGAAGGCATCTTAAAATGTACTGATAAAGATGGAGGTTATGCCGATATATGTGAAATTGTAGCTAGATTTAGTAAATAAAAACGGCTACCAACAAAGTACTGTGGTAAAAAACAAGTAAAATTTCATTAATTTTTCACTAAAGTACTTCTATAGGTGTCATCATATATTAATCCTGATTTTGCTATGGCGAATGCCTGTTTTAATAGCTTATTACAAACTGCAATTAAAGCTAATTTTTTACTCTTACCTTTTGCTACTATTCTATCATAAATTGCCTTACAGGCTTTATTGTATTTACAGGCATTAAAGCTGCACATAAATAATAAATTTCGCAGCTTTTGATTTCCTATTTTACTTATTCGTGCTCGACCATTTACACTAGATCCACTTTGCCTAATTATAGGGGTTAATCCTGCATAACTACATAACTCACTTCCACTTTTAAAACGATCGAATCCATCCGTTAAAACCACTAACATTAAGGATGTTTTCTTTCCTATTCCTGGAATACTTTTTAAACGTGTTAAAACATCTTTATGCACTTCATTTACCAACAACAAAAGCTTTTCTTCTATGGTATCTATTTCTTTTTTGAGTTGTCTTAAATTCCTTTTTAATGAAGTAACAACTAATTTACTAGGGTGCCCTAAAACAGCTTCTCCATGTAATTTATTTTTTAACATAGTACTCTGTTTTGTATACACAGAAAGTAATCTAGTCATTTGAAGACATTCTAATTGGTGTTTTGAGTTTCCCTGCCAAAGCTTTAAATCTACTTGTTTTGCGTATTCACAAATAAGCTTAGAATCACTTTTATCTGTCTTTATTTTAGATAGTTTCATCTGAATAAAACGTTTTACTGACAATGGGTTTTCTACGGATAATACAACGCTATTCTCCTGTAAATAATACGCTAACTGATAGTGATAATAACCGGTAGCTTCCATCACACAATGGCTATTAAAATCCAAGAGTTTCATGAATTTTTTAAATCCAATTAAACTGTTTTTAAATTGATAGTAATTACCATCAGAATCTGTAACATCAAAAACTAA
>JAOEWO010000101.1 GCA_028383925.1 Winogradskyella sp. | reverse complement strand
CGGCTTCTTGACTCGCCAAATCAAACGTAGCTAATCCGTCATTACTCGCATCATCACATACAACCATATCATCTGGCATAGTGGCTAAGGCTCGCGGTATAACCGTTAAACTAAAAGCGGCTAATGGTGTTACATTATAACAGTTAGAATCTGCTATACTTTCTATTCTTATAAAAATAGGCTGAGGGTTAACCGTATTGGTGTAATTTAAGGGTAACGCTCCGGTGTCTGTATCTGCGTCTGCAAAACTTAAATGGTAGGTGACCTCAAAGTCTGCAGGTAATTGAGCCCCTAAAACAGCTATAGTCTGAGCCCCTAAATCAAACTCGGCAAAACCGTCATTAACATCATCATCACATAATTGTAAATCTAATACAGGGTTAAGATCGGGTTGTGGAGAAATACCTAAAGTAATAGTACTTGTACTAAAACAATTAGTTCCGTTTGCTTCTGCCCTTACAAAAACGACTTCACCATCAGCACCATTATAAGGATTTGTTGGGGCAATAGCGGCAGCAGCGTTATTAGCATCTAATTGATTATTATGAAATGTCACTGTATAATCTGCAGGATCTAAAGGATTTAAAATAGCTGCAATTTGTGCATCTAAATCAAAATCTGCGGTTGCTGTTTGACTACACTCAGCAATAGTGATATCATTAAGTGTAAATGCATCTGCAATGGTAATAATAACCTCATCTTCAGACGTACAAGGATCACCAAAAATAGCATCAAAACCATCAGTAATTAAAGTATATGTACCAGACTCTGTAACTGTTAATGTAGACCCTGTTTCACCTGGAATAGTTACACCATCTAATTGCCATTCAAAAGTATTAAAAGTACCAGTAAAATCTGGGTTAATTGTATAACTATCACCATTACATAATGCTTGGTCATCACCTAAATCTACTTGGCAGATAATATCACAATTTGTTGTAGCAGTAGAACTTGGGTTAAGCTCTAAATTAATAAACCCAGCATTACCACTAAAGTTAGTAATAAGTAAAACGAAAAACGAATTAGCAGGTGCATTTGGTATATCTATTTGCTCTGTTGCAGAACCCGAATAACTACAATCTACTTCTGTTGAAGGGTTTAAATCATCAGCACCACACTCTGGTTGTGAAAATGGTCCCCAAATAATAAAATCGACATCATTACCATTACCTGTTTGGTTAGGTCCTGAAGTTTGTGTTAATGTAAAACTTAAACTACCAGTAGTATCACCTGTCTGTAAGAAATACCATCTTGGGTTAGGCTCACTACCTAAACAACCATAATCAATACCTGCTTCTGCCGACCCTGAACCTGTAGGAGAAGGCACATTACTAATGCCAGAACAAATAGGCAAAGAACCGATACAAGCATCATTATCTAAAACATCTACCTCTATTGTACTTACTGATGCAGAACACCCTAATGGGTTAGCATCTGTAATAGTCAGCGTAACGTTATAAGTGCCTGGATTTGGGTAGGCATAACTAACTGTTTCACCATCTAGGGTGTCACCACTACCAAAATCCCAAGTATATATGGCAGCCGTACCATCTGTAGAAAATGTACCACTCCCTGTGAACGTAATTTGTTCACCAGGATCTACTTCTACAGTACCCGCAACAGCTACAGGGTTAGTAGTATCTATAGATGCCGTAATTGTTTGACAAGGTGTAAAACACTGTATGTTTGCAGCCCAACCTGCGGCTGTTCCTGAATCGTTTGAAATAAACTCAATAGTTAAACAACCCGTTACGTTAGCATCGGTTGCACTAATAGTAAAAGCTCCTTCAGGACCAAAAAATGATCCTAACAAAGGTGCTGTAATATCATCACCATCGTAGATATTCATAGTGTCTACATTAAGGCCTTGCTGTGTGAAAAATTCAGTAAATTCTAAAGACACAAAATCACCTGCTACATCAGAGCAAATAGTGGTTACTAAATTTTCATCTAAACCGTAGCCGCCAAACTCTCCACCTGAATCATAAAAAATATCAGTACATTGGCTAAAAGTGCCATTTTGCATACTAATGTCTTGGGCGAAAGAAAAAGAGGTAAAAATGAGGGTAAATAAGAGTAAAATATTTTTCATTATACTGATTTATCAGTTAGTATTTATTTTT
>JAOEWO010000100.1 GCA_028383925.1 Winogradskyella sp. | reverse complement strand
AAGGGTAACCAACCGTTGTTGTAGGTGTAGGTGGTAGTTCCGTATACGTATGGACTGCCCAATGAAGATGGTCCGCAACTATTAGAAACAAAAATGTCACCACCATTTATTCCACTTGGTAACACCACATCAATACTAGTTGATGTCGCACTTATAACCGTCATAGATACACCACCTAAAGTGACTGTAGGTGACAATTCAAATTGGGTACCACTGATGGTAACCGTATCTCCTGATACCCCATTTGGTGGTGAAACAGAATCAATAACAGGCATTGGTAAAAGACTATTATTCATAAGGATTGACGAAAGAGAACTGTCTGCGTTTTCAATAAACAAATCTTGCAATCCATCATTGTTAAAATCGCCTTTAATTAATCCTTGTGGAAACGCTCCTACAGCAATATTGGTTGTTCCTGAAAAATTACCCAAATTATCGCCATATCGAATAGAAACCGTATTACTCGCAGTATTGGCTAAAGCCAAATCGGGAAAACAATCTCCATTAAAATTACCTAATACTATTGAACTAGGATTATCGCCTACTATAACTTGGGTGTTTCCTGTAAAATCACCTGTTCCATCTCCAAATTTTATCGATACGTTGCCATTCACTTCACTGGTGCTCGCAAAATCTTTAAATCCATCCCCATTAAAATCATCAATCACCAAGGCTGTAGGTTTATAATCAACCGGTATTTCATATCCCGTAGTAAAATTACCCACTCCATCACCAAGCCTAACCGATACGGTTCCTTTATCTGAAGGGGTAAGAAAGGTGGTGACCATATTTTTATTGGCCACAAGCACATCTACATTACCATCATTATTAACATCATTGTAATAAATAGCAGAAGGAGTAGCGCTTAGATTAAAAGAAGAGGTAAAAGTAAAACTACCGGTTCCGTCACCTAAATAATGATTAACCACTGCATATGAATTTACAGCAAAATCAATGTATCCATCATTATTAAAATCTGAACTTGTAAACGTATTTGGATTATTTAAAGTAAGTTGATTCACTTGGGTAAACCCTCCTGAATTATTACCAATAAAAACAAGTGAATTATGAACTCCTACTATAATAACATCATTAACGCCATCATTATTGATATCTAATACTTCAATACCTGTAGGATTGAATAAATTAAACGAAGTAATCGTATTTACAAAACCTCCTTGACCATTTCCTAAACCACATACTAGCTCATTTTCTGTCAAGGTAATAATATCTAGTACATTGTCATTATTAAAGTTTCCAGATTGGGTTTTTATGCCACTCACTACTAAACCAGTATTTACTGGTGCATTAAAGTTTTCTTGAACAATGGGAGAGTCATAAACTGTTAAATTAAATGTTTGTCGCTGAACCCCTAAAGAAACATTGTTTTCATTGACATAATTTTTTTCAACCTGAATTAAATAGGTTCCTGCAGGCGATGCATTTTGTATAGTGACTTCACCCGAATCCACATCAATAGACAATGTACCCATAAAATTGGGTGTAGTTGTAACAGTTGCGTTACTATATAAGGTCCCGTCTGGCATAACTGTATTTAAGGTGGTATTACCTCCTGCTAACAAATAGGAAGAGGGATAGAGATTTACGGCTACCATCTTAAGTAATGACTCATTTTGAATGTCATAATCTGCTAAAGTTCTTCCATTTTCTAGTATTTTATTATTGAATACAAGAATTTGATTTTCTGGTAATACGTTGGTGAATTCCGTTATATTTTGTTTAAACTGTTCAATACTTGTAGATAAATCCGCATCTAATGTCATAGTAACAGTATTAAGAGTCGAAGAATTACTATTTTTAATAGTATTTAATAATCGAACAAATAATTGAGTGCCCCCACCACCTACGGATATCCATCGTGCATAGAGGGTAACATTAGTTGCTGCACTCATAGTAAAACTTTGCCCATTTCCATAAGCTGTGCCACTACCGTCAGGAGCCGTATTCCAACCAGAAAATGTTGCACCAGTTTTCCAAATAATATAATTGTTAGCACTTAAATTAGCCGAAGCTAAATAAGTGATCGATTGATCAGGCATCGAACCTGAACCGCCATTGGTATTGAATTGAACTACGTAAGTGTTGATTGACCACTGCGCGTAA
>JAOEWO010000010.1 GCA_028383925.1 Winogradskyella sp. | reverse complement strand
CAGGTCCAGCAGGCCCAACAGGTCCAGCGGGTGCTATGGGACCTCAGGGGATTCAAGGTATAGCAGGTACAAACAGTTTAAATACTTTAACAGAAGGTAACCTATTTGTAGGTGATGGTAATGGCGAAGCTGCAGGTGTAGCACTATCCGGTGATGCCACACTTAACACGTCTGGCGTGTTGAGCATTACAGATAATGCGGTGACTAATACAAAACTAGATAAAACCAATATTCCATTAAGTGGATTTGGTGCAGCAGCTACCAATGTAGCTTTAGGTGCTAATAAATTAACAGGTGTTGCAGATCCAACTGAAGACCAAGATGCCGCTACTAAAATATATGTAGATGGACTTATAGCTGCTTTAGAAGCAAGAATTGTGGAATTGGAAACAGTACCAGTATTACCTGCAGTAGGCGATTTTAGAGATGGAGGTGTTGTAATTTATGTGTCACCAACTCCAACAGATTTAAATGGTGATGGTATCTTGGATACTGGTTTAGTATGCGCTATTGAAGATCAGGGTATTTCTGCTTGGTATGATCAATTTGGTTTTTTTACTCCAAATGGCACAAGTATTGGTTCAGGAGCTGAAAATTCAGAAGACATATTGTTAAATATATTTGGTACTAATAATGCTGTATCTTTGACTTTACAATATACTGGTGGTGGTTTTAATGATTGGTTTCTACCAAGTAAGGATGAGTTAAGTGCCATATATACACATAGAAACGTTATAAATATAACTGCATTAGCTAATAGTGGTAGCAGCTTATCTAATGGTGGCTATTGGTCTTCTTCAGTGTCTGATATACTAAGTGATTCTGCTTGGTTTGTTGATTTTGCTTCTGGCAATCCGTCCATAACACCAATGACCCAGTTTAATTCAATACGTGCTGTACGTGTTTTTTAGTTCATGCATCTTAATAAATTATTTATAACTATTAGATTTATAGTGATATGTTAAATTAGGTTAGCTGAAAATATAATAATATTTTTTTAAACGTTACAGCTTTTAAAGCTGTAACGTTTTTTTGTTACATCTGTTTTTGATTTAAATAGTAAAACGAAATATTAGGTAAAATAAATTATAAACAATCTTTTAATAGTATATATAAGATAAGTTATTACATCTAATAAATTGCTTTCAGTTGTTTTAAATAGTGTCTTAAAATTCAAATTGTAATTGCACGCTAACAGATTTGTCTTTGTTTAGTTGCGTTTGGGTAACCACGGACTTATCTGTATTTAAATTAGATAAAGCAATACCTAACAGACGTACCGAATTATTCATTTTCTCTTGGTATAATAAGTCTTTAGCGGTTTCTAGGATTATGGCTTTTTCACATACATAGTAAGGCAAAGTCTTACTTCGTGTTTGTAGCGTAAAGTCACTGTACTTTATTTTTAGCGTTACTGTTTTGCCGGCAATTTTACTTTTATTGAGGCGTTTGGCTACTTCTTCTGCTATATGCTCTAGCTTTTCGAGCATAAAGATTTCTGAAGATAAGTTTTCATTAAAAGTACGCTCTGCTGCTAACGATTTACGAATACGGTTAGGCTTTACCTCGCTGTTGTGAATACCTCTTACCACATCGTAATAGTAACTCCCAGATTTTCCGAAGTGCGTGCTTAAAAAGTCTAAGCTTTTTGCTTTTAAATCTTTACCAGTAAAAATACCCTTTAGGTACATTTTTTCAGCTGTGACTTTACCCACACCGTAAAATTTTCTAATGTCTAAAGCTTCTATAAACGGTAAGACATCTTCTGGGTTAACTGTTTTTTGCCCATTAGGTTTATTATAATCGCTCGCAACTTTAGCAATAAACTTATTAATAGAGATGCCTGCAGACGCTGTTAAGCCCGTTTCGTTATAAATATCTTGTCTTATATCTTGCGCCAACAAAGTGGCACTAGGAAGGCCCATTTTGTTTTTAGTAACGTCGAGGTAGGCTTCATCTAATGATAAAGGTTCTACCAAATCTGTGTAACGTAAAAAGATGCTTCTAATTTTTGTGGATATGGCTTTATAGCGCTCAAAATCTGTTTTTACAAATATGAGTTCTGGACATAATTTTAGGGCCAATTGCCCAGACATGGCACTCTTTACTCCAAATTTTCGTGCTTCATAACTTGCTGCACTTATAACGCCGCGTATGCCACCTCCGCCAACAGCGATAGGTTTACCTTTAAGTTCTGGATGATCCATTTGTGCTACAGAAGCGTAAAACGCATCCATATCTACATGAATAATTTTTCGAATTGGTAAATCGTTAAGCATAGTGTAAATTTACTTATTCTTATAGAAGCATTAATCTTATAAGGTAAAATAATTAATAAAGATGCCTGCTTTTGCAACAACTAGATATGATTGAAATAGAACGCAAATTTTTAGTAAAATCAGACGCTTTTAAACAAGAAGCCTTTAAGAGTTACTCTATAAAACAAGGCTTTTTAAATAGTGATGCACATAGAACTGTACGCGTGCGTTTAAAAAAAGATACAGGGTACTTAACTATTAAAGGAAAGTCCACTGAAAATGGGGTATCTCGTTTTGAGTGGGAAAAAGAGATTACAACAATAGAGGCAGAAGCGCTTTTGCTGTTATGTGAAAAAGGAACCATACATAAAACACGTTATGAGGTGGTAGCTGGTAAACATACGTTCGAAATAGATGTGTTTTTTAATACGAACGAAGGTTTAATTGTAGCAGAGGTAGAACTCAACTCAGAAGATGAGCATTTTGAAAAGCCGGAATGGCTCGGTGAAGAAGTAACGGGTGACGTTAGATATTATAATTCGCAATTGAGTAATCGGCCATATAAAACGTGGTAGAAAACAAAAAGCGTTCTGAATAATTCAGAACGCTTTTTATTTAATTATAGTTATTGTTGAGGTTATGCACCTGGTCCACCACTAACAATGATAAACTCAGAACGTCTATTCATTTGGTGTTCATCCTCAGTACATTTGCCACCACAATTTACTTTTGGTTCAGTTTCTCCTTTTCCGGTTGCCGTAATACGTGCAGCATCAATACCTTTAGATATTACATATTGCGCTGTACTTTTTGCGCGGCGCTCAGATAAAAGACTATTGTATGCATCTGGCCCTCTAAAGTCGGTATGAGAAGTTGCATTTATAGTCATGTTAGGGTATTTGTTCATGATCTGAACAAGTTTGTCTAACTCAAATGCAGCTTGTGCTGTGATATTAGATTTATCAAAATCGAAGTAAATAGGGTCTAGTTCAATTTTATCGGCAACAATAATTTTTTCAATAGGGTCTAAGTTAATTTGTACAGCTAGCTCTTCTTCATTTGTGCCGTTAACGGTAACCTTCTTACTATCGTAACCGTCTATGGTAACTTCTAATTCAGAGTCGTTTTCACATTCAACTATAAATTCTGCAATACCTTCTGCATTAGTCATTTTTGAAACAATTTTGTTGCCTTCAGTATCATATAAAGATACAGATGCACCGCTTAAAGGGGCTCTTGTTTTATCATCTAAAACTGTAGCTGTAATTAACACATCGCACAAAGGTTGTAATTTTTTAAATGCATAAACATCATCACTACCTTTACCACCATCTCTATTTGAAGAAACAAAACCTTCTTCAGTGTCTTCATCTATAGTAAACGCAAAATCATCAGCATTACTATTAATAGGTATACCTACATTTCTAATAGGTGCTAATTTGCCATCAATTTCTTTGGTATAGAAAACATCCATTCCACCTAAGCCTAAATGACCGTTAGATGAAAAGTAAATGGTATTGTTACTACTTACATATGGAAACATTTCTTGACCTTCGGTATTTACTTTCTGACCCATATTTACAGGTGTACCTAAAGAACCATCTTCATTAATTGGTGCTTTATAAATATCGAACATTCCAAAACCACCAGGCATATCAGAGGCAAAAAATAACGTTTTACCATCTGCACTAACTGCAGGGTTTTTAACAGAATAGTTTTTGCTGTTTAGTTTTAAGCTTTCAACTGTGTCCCAGTCGTTTCCTAGTTTTGTAGCTTTAAATAAATACAATTGGCTAAAACGTGTTCTAGAAAGTGAATCTTTTTGAAAGTCTTTTTCAAAATAGCTTTCTCTCGAAAAATACATTGTGCTACCATCTGGTGAAAAAGATACAAGTCCTTCGTGATACCTTGTGTTTATCTCATCATTCATTAATTCTGCAGCTTGGTAAGACCCGTCAGTGTTTTTAGACATTGCGTAAATATCTAAGAACGGTTCTTGATTCCAACCATACGTTTTACGGCTATTATTACGACCAGAGGTAATATATAATTTACCATCGCTCATTGTACCACCAAAATCTGATTGCTCAGAGTTAAAGTCGGCATTTTGAAGATTAAACTTCTTACCTTGTTCTAGTATTTTAGGAAGGTAATTAGGGTTGTCTCTGTAAGCAGTTGCTCTATCATCAGATGGGCGCATAGTTGCAAATTTATCCATCTGTTGATTTGATTCTTCATATTTTCCATTTGCCTTTAGCATTTGGGCATACTTGTAAATCATTTCTGGTTCACTAGACGTCTCTAGTGCTTTAGCATAATAACGTTCAGCTTCTACAGTATTAAAAATATTGTAGTAGCTTTCTGCTAATTGTCCGTATACATAAGCATCGGCTTTACCATCTTCTACGAGTTTTTTATAGCTTTCTGCTGCTTTTACAAATTCGTATCTGGTAAATTGTTTGTCTGCCTTTTTTGTAGCGTTGTTTTGAGCAGTTAAGCAAAAACTACTCATCAACGTAATAAATAATAATGTTTTAAAGTTTTTCATAATAGTGTTTAGCTTAACGGATTAAAAGTATCTAGGTGAACGAGAAACGCGTTTCGGGAAATTAAGGTCGAATAATAAAAAGACCTCATGAGACGCAGGTGCAAATGCTTTAATATCTGAAGATATTGCATCATAAGCATAACCTACTCTAACCGCTGGTGAAATGGCAAAATTTACTAAACCAGAAAAAGAATCATCTAACCTGTAAGACGCACCAATTTCAAATTTTTTGAAAAATCGTGCATTTAAATTTACATCAAATGACGTTGGCGCATCAAATGCAGATTTAATCATTACAGAAGGTTTAAGCTCTGTGTTTGGTGATAAATCAAATACATAACCACCCGTTAAAAAGTAGTGTTGTGTCTCTGATCCTATTTTATTTCCATTGGCATCTAAATGCACAGACGATAATAAATTTGGTACAGATAAAGAGACATAATACTTATTAGTATAGTAAAATAAGCCTGCACCCATATTTGGTGTAGTTGTATTTATATCATTTGCAAAAAACGGATCTGATGGATCAATAACATCTAAATCTGTTAGACCAATGTCATGAAATGTTGCACCAGCTTTTACACCAAACGCTAAACGGTGTTCTCCACCAAGTTTTAGCGTATAAGATATATCGGCAAATACATTAGTTTCTGTAACTGGGCCAATACGATCAGAGATTAGTGATAGACCTACACCTAAGTTATTACCTAAAGGTGTATGACCAAAAAATGTACCTGTTTCTGGATTACCCTCAATCCCTGTCCATTGGTTTCTATAAAGTAAACCAAAAGAAAGGCCTTCTCTAGAACCAGCATAGGCCGGGTTGATGATATTCATATTATACATGTACTGTGTGTACTGAGGGTCTTGTTGTCCGTGCATTTGTAACGCTAGGAGAAGAACCGCTATAATAGAGATTTTTTTCATTATATTTTAAGTTGATTCAGTTAGTAAGTTTATCTATTTATATATATCCAAGCACTACGTCTTTTAGCTCCGTCTTCGTACGTCATAGTATAAAAATACGTTCCAACTGGAAGCTCATCACCATCGTTTGTTTGACCAAACCATTCATCTGTGTAATTTGTCTTAGAATATACAAGTGTACCATTTCTATTAAATATTTCTAATTTAGTAACACCAAAACTACTTAAGTCAAAATTGTCATTTTGACCAGGTGTTACACCAGGCGAAATACCTTCAGGGAAAATACATGCATCTAATTCTTCTACTAATACGTTTACTGTGTTAACACAACCAGTACCAATAAAACTAATTTCAGCAGCATAATCTCCTTCTAATAAAACATTATCTAAAGTTAAGCCAGTTGCGCCAGTAATTGGTGTCCCGTCAAAAAACCAGGTTACTGTTACATCTGCAGCAGTAAAGTTTGTTGGTATCACTCCTATTTGAATTGGCACCGTAGCATTAGGACAAACCGCATAATCAAACTGAGGATCAAAAGTTGCTAATGGTACTATGTTTACAACCAGGTTGAATGATGTAATATTAAAACAGCCAGTTGCATCATCTTCTACTCTTACAAAAATTGTTTCTCCACCACTTGAGTATGGGCTAGTTAAAGCACCTAAATCTGTTTCCGCATCAGTTTGAGACGTATGGTATGTTATAGTTATACCTGCATCTGTATTCACTTCATTATTAATAGATTCTAAATTAAATTCTGTTGTTCCATCCACATTACCATCTGCATCATCACAAACGACAAAGTCCATTGGTTGATTTACATTAGGAATAGGATTAACAAGTAATGTCACTTCTGATAATTGACGACACCCTAAGAAATTATTAGCAGCTGCATCAGCATCTTCAATTCTTATAATTAGTGTTTCACCAGAAGATGTGTAAGGTGATGCTACAGCGTTTATTGCTTGGTTAGCATCTGCTGTATTTGTATAGTAAGTTACAACAAAGTCAGTACTTAAGCCTAATGAGGCTGATAAAGCATTTAAATCAAAAGCTTCAGATCCATTACTTTCTGGACCATCACATACAATGATATTTTGATCAGCAACATTACCTGCATCTTGGTATAGATTTACAATAACAATTTGAGAAAAAGCATCATCACCACACTGCTCATCAAAAGCTCTAACTTGGTAGTTGTCTGATTCGGTTACTACAAGTGTAGAAGATGTCTCGCCAGGAATTTCAAATCCGTCTCTAAACCAAATAAAGGTATCAGCAAAAGGGGAGTTAGTTTCAATAGTTACAGAATCGAATCCACAAACAGAAACTTCATCTACTTCTGTTGGATCATTATCTCCAGGTATAAAAACGTCATCACTAACAATATCTGCAGAAATTTCTGCATCAATAGTACCACTATCAGTACCACCAGCATTTGTTTGCTCAATAGTTATAGTTCCTGGATTACCGTTAAAGTTAGTTACTAGTAATAAGTAAATTTCATCTTCTAAGGCGTTATCAATACTTAAATTTTCAACTGCAGCACCAGAGTAACTACAATCTACAATATTTCCAAAAGGATAAAAACCAGTGTCAGGGTTGTTAGAGAAAGGACATGTAGGACAATCTTCAAACACGATATCTGTACACGCTTCTTCAACTGAAGCAAAAGGGCCCCAGATTACAAAATCAACATCTAATCCATTACCAGCATCATCTTGTTGGTTAATTTCAATTTCAATTGGTCCTGATTCTCCAATTTGAAGAATGTTCCAAACAGGGTTTGGTGCAGTACCTAAACACGCTAAAGCGTTTGGATCTGGTATACCAATAATATTTGGTGTAGTAAGTGCACCACCTACAGAACAAAAGTTTTCTGCATTTTCACAGATAATGTTAGAAGGTGCTTCTCTAATACATAGATCAAATGTTGTAGTTTCATCATTATCACTACCACCACTAAATATTCTAATATAGTAGGTATCACCTACAACTAAAGCCGTTGTAACACTTGCATCATCATTAGAACAATAAAGCTCTGTTAAAGATCCACAAGAGCCTTCATACACAGCATGGTCTATATTAAAAGTTCCACCAGCTATATTTAAAATTGATATAATTTGAACTTCATTTAAGGCTGTAAATTCAAACCATACATCATCACCAGTATTACCAGTACAACTTCCTGCAGGTACACCAGATGGTGTGGCAGCTAGGATTGTTCCAGGTGTGGTTGCATCACATGCAGGTCCGTCATTTACAACGGCTACAATAGCTCCGTCACAATTATCATTGTCTGGTGGACATGCTAATAATTGAATCGGTTGACTATTTATAATACAGTTAGTATCTTGGTCATTAGCTACTGTTACCACCACATCTACTAAGAAAGCAAATGGGCCTATTTGGTAAGTGCCAACTGCAGTAACAGGTGTTGTATCACCGTTAATATTATTAGAAATAGTTAATGATGTTGCATCACCTAAAGAAGTAATATCTACATCTATTAAAAACTGATCACCATTATCACAATCGTCAATTACAGAATAAGTAGCTTGTGGGTTAACACATGTTGCACAAGATACGGTATAATTAATACCACCTACTAATGCTGCACTACCACTACCACAACTTACAGAACCGTCTGAGTTAATGAAGAAAGAGATGGTATCTCCTGTAGATTGAAAAGTAATTCCACCAATGTTTCCACCAGCACCATAATTTTGGTCTGCTGCTGCAAAGCCAGGGAAAGGTGTACCATCTGAATCTAATACAACTAACTCATCCCAGTTGTTTTCAACTGTACCTGAGTTAAAAGTTAAGTTTAGTGGTGTACCGTCATTACTAGTAAACGTAAATATAAATGGATTGTTAGCTCCACCATTTTCGTAACAATAATCTTGTGTTAATGGTCCGCCAGCAGCACAATCTATAGTAAAGTTAGATTGTGGTGTTGTTGTAAAAGTAAATGGCCCAGAAAAATTAGAAAGATCACCAGGACAAATGGCCTGTACGTAAAAATCGTAAGCTGTATTTTGTGTTAAACCGGTTAAATTAAAAGGAATTGCTGTAACACCATTTACTGCTGTACCTGTACCTTGAGCAAAACCAGCTGGTCCCCATTCTATATTCCAAGACGTTGCTGTTCCGTTTTCCGTCCAGCTTAAATCAGCTGAAGCTTCACCTACATTTAGTGCATCTAAATTTATTGGGAAAGGACAAGTTGGTCCTTCTTCTATACACACATCAGCTGTACCAGATGCTGTATCTCTCCAAATAAGTGCAACATAAGTGTCACCAGGTGTAAGACCTCCTATAATACCAGAGTTATCACCAGCATCAAACGCATTATTTGTACAATCTGAAATTGCAGTACCACCACAAGAATCATAGACTTCTAAACCTATATTGTCTGCTCCACCATCAAAATAAATAACTACAGAACCCACAGCAGGTGCCGTAAAGCTTATAAAGTAACCAAAGTTACCAAAACCATCACAAGACGGGTTTTCACCATTGGCATCATTATCGCCACCATTAGCAAAATTAAAAGTTACTGCGTTTGTACCATCACATAAAGCCTCAACTGTCATAGGAAAAGCATTTGCACACGTTTCTCCTGGTGTAGCTGTTATAAAAGTTGATGGTCCTGAAACTGTAGAAGACGATGCTGCACAGTTTGTTAATACGTAATATTCATATGATGTTCCGGCTGTTAAACCTGTTAACATTAAGTTTGGCACAGTTAAGCCATTAACTGCTGTACCTGTTCCAGGTGTAAAACCTGCTGGTCCCCATTCTACATCCCAAGTAACTCCTGTAGCACCTAAGTCTGTCCAAGATAAATCAGCAGTTGTTTCTGTTATGTTTTCTGCAATTAAACCAGAAGCAGGAATACAATCTGGTGCAGCTGTGATATTAACTGTAAAATCAGCAGTAACACCAAAAGCTCCTGTAAAACATGGATTAGGTGGGTCTTGCCCAAAATCAGCCGATCCCATTCTCATATTGTATACTCCAAGAGGCACGTTAGGCATTACAAAAGACGCATCAAAAACCGTTGGGTTAGCATTTGTTGTTTCACCTTGAAATACTAATTCTGTAGCATTATCATAAACTAAATCATTATTAAAATCTATCCAAACATTTACATCATATGTAAAACCTGTTGCAAATGTCATTTGGAAGTTAGCCGTTACTCCAGCAGCTAAATCTACAGTTGGTGTAGTAAAGTCTTCAAAAACTACATCGCCGGCAGAGGTGAAAGTCTCTGTTCCTAACTGAGCTTGAGTTATACCTTGACCATCATTAGATGATGGAATAGACTCGCAATAACCTGTTAAAAAGTTAAAAGGACCAACCCACTCACTTACTCCGTTGCCAGCACAATCGGCTTGGTAATAAAGAAAGTAATTAGAAAGCGGTGTTAACCCACTTAATGATGTTGTTGGTGCTGTATCTACTGTTGATGCGCCTTCTTCTTCACCATTTCCAGGTGTAAAATCAGCAGCAGCATTCCACTCTAAATTCCATGTGGTTTCAGAATCTCCTGCAGTCCAATCTAAATCAATAGTGGTTGTTGTGCCATTTGATGATGTCATGGCTAGAGGTACAACACACGTCGGACTCTCAAAAAGAGTCACTACCACATTAGACCAATCTCCATCAGAACCTCCAAAACTTTGGTTTAATACTAAGTCTATATAACCGTCTGTAGTAGGATTGTAAATACCTGCTAAATCACCATCAAAAGTCATTGTTGTTGCATTAGCATTTGTAGCGCCACCAGTTGTTGGTGGATCTACAGTTACAGAACCTGCAGTGGTTGTAAACGTTAAATCCGCTTCTGTAGACCAAGGTCCACCTCCGCCAGCTGTCCAATCCATCGTAATAGAGAATGAATCATAAGAACCAGTTGAAGATGCTGTTACGCCTGCTGCGTTTGCAACATCGTTAAGGTTTATGGTAACAGGTGCTCCAGCGGCCACATTTGTTGGGCCTACGATTGGATTAAAGACATATTGCGCATTTGCCGTTAAAACAAAGGCCAACATGATAAAAATTAGAGTAATCTTTTTCATTATTAATCGGTTTGTTAGTAAATATGAGAACCGTTTGCAATCTCTTGATTACAAATAGGTTAGTTATTAATTAGTTGTTTCTAGTACTGGTAGTACTTGTTGTATGAGAAGATTGCTTACCTATTTCCCACGACCGAATATAGAAAAAAAGACTATTAACAAGATGTTAACATTGCTATAATAGATTAAATACATTTTTAACCGATAAAATGTTTTATTTGTATTTTCATGAAGAATACTTTAAATTAATGTAAACAGGGAAGTGATCGCTATAGCCTCCTTTGTATTTGTTACCTATAAATGTTCTTAGTGGTTGTCCTTTGTATTTTCCTTTTGTTTGCGCCAGAAATTTAGAATTAAAGACGTCAGCTTTATCAAAGCTTAGGTTAGTGTTTTTACTATCAAAAAAGTTGGTTGAAAATAAAATCTGATCAAATAAATTCCATTGAAATCTATGATTTAAACTTCCTTTTTCTCGAGACCAAACCGTTTTAAAAGGATTGTAAAGTGCACTTTCATTTTCAATTAAAGCAAGACTATCATTATTTGGGTTATCGTTAAAGTCTCCCATTACAATAAATTTAGTAGTAGAATCTTCGTTTTTTAAGTTTTTTATAATTTTATTTACGACTCTAGCAGCAGCAAGGCGTTTAACTTCGGTTTCTTTAACCCCTTCTCGGCGTGAAGACCAATGGTTAACAATAATACTAACCTGCTCATTATTTAAAAGTCCTTGTACTAATAAAATATCTCTTGTATAATCTTGTTCTCCCGACTCCTTTTTAAGATATACTGAAAATGTTTCAGCATTTGTAACCTCAAAAAACTCATCTTTATAAAGTAGGGCAACGTCTATTCCTCTTTCATCTGGTGAATCAAAGTGAATAAAACGATAAGCTTCTTCTTTTAAATTTTCACTTATAATTAAATCTGAGAGTACATTATGATTTTCAACTTCAGCAAGACCAACAATTATGGGAGCTTTTTTTTTATGTTCATCTCCAATTTTAGAAATTACACTTCCTATTTTCAGTAGTTTTTTTTCATAACGTTTGCGTGTCCATCGTTTTGTAGATGTTGGTAAAAAATCTTTATCATTTACAGAAGGATCATTTTTAATATCGAATAAATTTTCAATATTGTAAAATGCTATTGTATGCGTTTCGTCATTATTATTCATAGGATTAAATATAGGTTTTTAAAACATTATTAGGAATAAAGCAATTGCTTAACTTTGTACTTTGCACAGATTATGATAGAGAAAAAAGATATAGCTTTAGAGAAGGCGGTTTTAATAGGCGTTATTACTCAAGACCAAGACGAAGAAAAGTCAACAGAATACTTAGATGAGTTAGAGTTTTTAACCTTTACTGCTGGCGGTGAGGTTGTAAAACGTTACACACAGAAAATGGCCATGCCTAATCCTAAAACGTTTATAGGTACAGGAAAGATGGAAGAGGTTACCCAGTTTGTAAAAGAAAACGACATAGGTACGGTTATTTTTGATGATGAATTGTCACCGGCTCAAGAGCGCAATATTAGTAAAATACTTAACTGTAAAATATTAGATCGTACAAACCTTATCTTAGATATTTTTGCTCAGCGTGCTCAAACAAGTTATGCAAGAACGCAGGTAGAACTTGCACAATGCCAATACTTATTACCACGATTAAAAGGGATGTGGACACACCTCGAAAGACAAAAAGGTGGTATTGGTATGCGTGGACCTGGTGAAACTGAAATTGAAACAGATAGACGAATAGTACGCGATAAAATAGCCTTACTTAAAGCCAAAATAAAAGTAATAGATAAGCAAATGGCTGTACAGCGTGGTAACAGAGGTAAAATGGTACGTGTTGCTTTAGTTGGTTACACTAATGTTGGTAAGTCTACTTTAATGAATGTTATAAGCAAAAGTGATGTGTTTGCCGAAAACAAATTATTTGCCACCTTAGACACTACGGTTAGAAAAGTAGTTATTGGTAATCTTCCTTTTTTAATAAGTGATACGGTTGGTTTTATTAGAAAGCTTCCTACGCAATTAGTAGAGTCTTTTAAAAGTACTTTAGACGAAGTAAGGGAGGCTGACTTGCTTTTGCATGTTGTTGATATTTCGCATTCAAATTTTGAAGAGCATATAGAATCTGTAAACCAAACTTTAGATGAAATAGGTGGTAAAGACAAACCTACTATTATGGTTTTTAATAAGATTGATGCTTATGAGTCAGAGCCTTTTGATAATGACGATTTAGATAGCCAACGTACCGAAGCACATTATACTATTGAAGAATGGAAACGCACATGGATGTCTAGAATAGGCGATAATGCTTTGTTTATTTCTGCACTTAATAAAGAAAACATGGAAGAATTTAGGAAACGTGTTTATAAAGAAGTACGTGAGATACATGTTACCAGATTTCCGTATAACCATTTCTTATATCCAGATGTTGAAGATATTGAATAAAAAAAGAGGTCTAATTAAAGACCTCTTTTTTATAGTAGTACCAATTTAACTTTAAAATTTATAACTTAAACCTAAGGTATAATACGTTTGTAATTTGTTATCTGCGTCTGCTAAATCAACACCTTGAAAGTTTGCCGCTTCTTGTTTATTACTTCTTAAAGCAAAATCAAAACCAACACCAATCATTTTCCAGAGTGTATAGCTTAATGAGTTTGTCCAGGTAAAGTTAGATAAATCACTATCTTCATAACTTTGGAATGTTGAGAAGTTGGTCTTAAAAGCAACAGCACCAATTTGTCTGGTGTAGTCTGCCACAATTTTTGCACCAGCAGAAGAAGTAAAAGCAGCATCATTTTTAGCAAATACAAAGTTGTAGTTTAAAGGGTGAATAACTACAATTAAATTTTCAAGAGGTGTCCAAGTTGCACCTACACCAAGATCTAAAAATCCAGGATCATTAAAATTATCTATTAATGTAGTTCTGTATTCTGCTAAACCAGAGATTGCCCACTTTTCATTTAATTTACGACCATAAAGTGATGATAAATTAAAAACATCTGTTGTTGCATTAAAATCATCACTATCTAAATTGGTGTCAGTATCGTCTAATTTTACCCAATTTAAATTAGTGGTAAGCGCGTTTCTCCAGAAAAATTTATCTTCAATTAAATTAGCAAATCCATTTACGGTAATACCAATATTACCCGAGTTATTGTTTGGTGCTCCTTGTGCAAACCAGTTATTAAAACCAGATAGACTACCGCCAATTGTACCAAAAGCACCAACGCGCCATCCTGGTAAAGCATTTATTTGTGCTTGTAAAGCGTTAGCTTCTCCTTGAAACTTATCTGCTTCTGCTTGTTTTTCTGCTTTTTGAGCTTCTAATTCTTCTTTTGTTTGCGAAAAACTAAAAGTTATAGCAAATAATAAGACTAGTGATAATAGTAATTTTCTGTTCATAATGGATTAAGGTTTAATAAAATAATAGCGTTAATAATTGGTAAATATAAGTTTTTATTTATCTAAAACTAATTACTTTTTAATTGGTAATAGCTAGTAGTAAGATACTTAAACCAGGTAAAAGTCACAATTATTTTTTCTTGTAAAGAGGGACCGATGAGCACGCTTCACCAAACATTATAGATTTAGCAATTGGCTTTAAACGTTGAGATAGTAAAATTAAAGCGTTTGCTGGTACAGGTTTATGCGAGCATCCTTTAATAATTACAGGCGTGTCTTTATATATAGACAGGTCTAATTCTGAAAGAATAGATGTGTAAAGAATAGATTCTAACTGGTCTAAATGCCCCATAACGGTTAGTTTAGAAAATGTTTCTAATTCAATAGCAATAAGCATATAAGCCCAGTCTGGTACAATAGCGTCGGTAGAGCAGTATAGCGCAACATAGCAATCTTGGTATTGCTCCCAATTATGCGCTGCAACATAAGCTCTAAATTCTTTTTCTCGCAGTACAAGGCCTTCTAGTAACCAATCTTTAATATCAAAAAGAACACGATTTCCTTTTGGGTAGTAATCCTCTAGGTCTATAACCTTTAGTTTACTATTTGTAACTCTATTAATTATTTCTTCTGCCATAATTTATTTCATACTGTAACGTCTAAGACCATAATTAGTTTCATCACTTTCTACGTAATCCATTGATATTTTACTACCATTAAGTATTGGGGCATCTAACTTTGTTTGGTGTAAATTTTCATAAGTATTTACTTCAATTGAAGTTCTGTTTTCTAAGTTTTGAAATAGTTGTATTGGTGCTATTTTACTAGCCCAATTCTTCTGAATGACACCTTCAAAAACTTTTGATTTAGACCCACTACCATAAGCAATAAAACCAATAGTATTATCTGTAATTGTTTCATTTTTATTATAACTATTAGATAGTAAACTTAAAAGGGACATAAATATTGAAGCGGTGTACATATTTCCAATTTCCGAAGAGGCTAATTCTCCTCCAGCTATTTTAGAAGCCACAAAATCGGTATAGAATGAAGATTTATAGGCTTTTTTAGACCATTCTTTTGGGTTGGAAACGTCTTGTTTACCAATTTCATTTTCTAATTGACTGTGTAAATTTGTTCCTTTTATCCAGGTAAGCCAATTGTCTAAAATGATACGACGTCCATGATAAGCGTAAGGTAAATGAAATATAATTTGATTCCAATGGGTACTAAAATCTGTTGTTTTTTGTTTGTTGTAATGCTCTAAAGCTTCTGTAATTCGATCACTATAACAAGCATTTGAAAACTGACCGTCAAAAACAGGTTCTTCTTTAAAAACCTCTACAATTTCGTTAGTATCTGACCAAAATTTTGAATTGGTAGACGCTATAAAATCAGCGATATTTTTATCTGAAATTTTAAGATTTAATTCCGTAAACACCGTTTTTAATAATTCGGTTTTTTTATAAGTACGTCTTGGTTTAAAAAAATCTCCTTCACTTTTAGAAGCCACGCCCCAAACGTCGTTAATAGCTAAAATATTTGGATTATGACTAACTAATACTGCTACTGCACCCGCACCTTGTGTATATTCACCTGTTGAATTAAGACTATATTTAGATAAATCTGATGCTATAACAACTGCTTTTCTATTTTTATCTTGTTTTACCCAATCTAAACTATTGTGTAAAGCGTCTATAGCGCCAACGCAAGCAAATGTCATGTCTAAGATATCACAGTGTTTAAAACTGCGCTTACCATACGTTTTAGCAAGTTCGTTTTCTACAATTTCAACAGCATAAGTGGCTGTTGGTTTAGATCCATCCACAGCACTTTCAGTACCTAAGTATACCCTACCTATATCGTTTGGATTAAGGTTATTTTGGTTAATAAGGTTGAGTAAAGCATTGGCTGCAAAAGTAGAAGCGTCTTCACCTACATTTGGAATGGCCATTTTTTGAAGACCTAAACCACGTTTTAATTTTTCTGCAGGTATACCTCTAGCTAGTGCTAAATTATCCATAGATACAAATAATTCTGGTACGTAAAAAGCTATGGCGTCTATTCCTGTATTATTCATAAAATTAATTTTTATAGCATTCCTAATTCTAATTTTGCTTCTTCGCTCATTAAGTCTTGTGTCCAAGGCGGATCAAAAGTGATTTCTACTTCGGCAGTTTTAACCTCGTTAATAGATTTTACTTTTTCTTCTACTTCTAGTGGTAACGTTTCGGCAACAGGGCAGTTTGGTGTTGTTAACGTCATAAGGATTTTAACCTCGTAGTCTTCATTAACAAAAACATCATAAATAAGTCCTAGTTCGTAGATATCTACTGGAATCTCTGGGTCGAAAATCGTTTTTAAAACTCTTACTATTTTATCTCCTAATACGTTGGTGTCTATCGTTGTTTCGCTCATCTTAATTTACTTGTGTTTGGTATGCAATTGCATACAGTTTTAATTGTTTTATCATACTTACTAAGCCATTTGCTCTAGTTGGTGATAAATGTTCTTTTAGACCTATTTTATCAATAAAATCTGTATTTGCTTCTAGTATTGCAGTAGGATGTTGGTTAGAGAAAGCCCGAATTAATATGGCAATAATACCTTTAGTTATAATAGCATCACTATCTGCTGTAAAGTTTATTTTTTCATTTTGCATACTAGCGTGTACCCAAACTTTACTCTGGCAACCTTTTATAATGTTGTCTTCGGTTTTAAATTCTGAATCTATTAAAGGTAAATCTTTTCCGAGGTCAATCATGTATTGGTAGCGCTCTTCCCAATCTTCAAACATAGCAAATTCTTCTATAATCTCGTTTTGTACGTCTTCAATAGTCATATTCAATTTCTTTTATGCAAAATTACAAAATAGCTAGAGTTTTAGTCTATTTTCTTTAATGGATAACACTTTATTAACTAGTTTTTTAATCTGAGCTGGTGGTTCGCCTTCATCAAATGTTGGTGTTACAAATACAATATCTCCTTCTCTAACACTAAATGTGGTGTGTGCAGCACCATCATAAAGTCGTTTTTCTGTTGGTGCTTTTAAAGTAGCGAGTAATTTTGTGTCTATTTCTCTTAATAAACGTTTTATAGCTTGCCAATCGTCTTTATTACAGACTACTGTTTTTGTTTCCTTTAAATAAGGATCTGTAGAGTAGGTTATGTATGCTTCTGAAATGTCTATATACCAAAAGGTTAATCTCGATCGTGTGGTGTATGTTATACTTTTTGTAGTGTAATAATTCGAAATTTCTTTAGTTCCTTTTATTTGATCAGTTGGTTTTGTATTTGGTGCTTTAACATTATTAGCATTCATGTTTTCCTTAGAGGTGTTACAAGACATAGCTAAAAATGCAACTGTAAATAGGCTAAATATAAACTTCATCTTTTTTACGATTTAGATAGTAAGTTTCATTTTTAATATCAAAACTTAAGACAGCATCATAATGGCTTTTTTTAATGCGGTAATAAATGTATCTATTTCTTCTTTTGTGTTATAAAACATAAATGATGCTCTAATGGTACCAGGAATTTTAAAATAGTCCATTATAGGTTGTGCACAATGGTGACCTGTACGCACAGCAATACCCATTTTGTCTAAAATGGTGCCAATGTCATAAGGATGAATTGCGCTTACATTAAATGAAATTACAGATGTTTTTTCTTTAGCTGTGCCGTAGATTTTTAAACCTTCTATTTGTAGAAGTGCTTTGGTAGCATACTCTAAAAGTTCTTGCTCGTATTTGGCAATGTTCTCAAAACCAATAGCATTCATATAATCTAATGCAGCACCAAAAGCAATACCACCACATATATTTGGGGTTCCTGCTTCAAACTTATGAGGTAAATCTGCATAGGTTGTTTTTTCAAAAGACACTTCGGCAATCATTTCGCCACCTCCTTGGTAAGGTGGTAATTTATTAAGCCATTTTTCTTTTCCGTAAAGCATGCCAACTCCTGTTGGTCCACAAATTTTATGTGCAGAGCATACGTAGAAATCTACATCTAGAGCTTGTACATCTGGTTTTAAATGCGGACAAGATTGCGCGCCATCTACCAAAACTGCAGCTCCTACTTTATGTGCTTCGGTTATAATATATTCAATAGGGTTTATGGTACCTAAAGCATTAGAAATATGATTTACAAAAACTAGCTTTGTTTTGTCATTTAAAAGCGCATCAAAAGCTGACATTACAAGGTCTCCTTCGTCATTCATAGGAATAACTTTAAGTACTGCGCCTGTGCGTTCGCATAGCATTTGCCATGGTACAATATTGCTATGGTGCTCTAAGGCAGAGACTAAAATTTCGTCTCCCTTTTTTAAGAGTGAAGAAAAACCACTGGCAACAAGATTAATACTATCTGTGGTACCTGCTGTATATATAATTTCGTGTGCGTGTTTGGCATTAAAATGCTTCTGAATTTTAATGCGTGCTTGCTCATAAGCATCTGTTGCTTCTTGGCTTAAGCTATGCACACCTCTGTGTATGTTAGCATTGTAATTACTGTAATAATCTACAATAACATCTATAACCTGCTGAGGTGTTTGCGAGGTTGCTGCATTATCAAAATATATGAGTGGTTTTCCGTTTACTTTTCTGTTAAGTATAGGGAAGTCTTTTCTTATTTTCTGTACATCAAACATAAGTTCTAATTCCATAGTTACAAAGATACAAAGCATTACGATTAAAGAAAAACTTATAACACCAGTTTAAGAATAATAAAATAAATATAATTACATTTAATTAAGATACATTTATATAAAATGTATATTTGTATTATGTATAGTAAAGAATTAACAAAGGGAACGTTGCAACCTATTATTTTAAGCCTTATAAATAGTAAGGAAAGAATGTATGGTTACGAGATAACACAAGAGGTAAAAAAAATGACTTCAGGTAAAATTGATATTTCAGAAGGCGCATTATATCCCATTTTACATAAGCTTGAAGCTAAAAATGTGTTAGAAACCGAAAAGGTGTTTATCGGGAAGCGTGTTAGAAAATATTATAGAGTAACCAAAGAAGGCAAGAAAATGGTAGAAACGGTTACTGAAGAAATTAATGATTTTATTGAAACACTCACTTTAATTTTTAATTCCAAAACAGCATAATAATGGAACTATTAGAAAAACATATTACGTTTATAGAAAACAGTTTAACCTTATATGGTGTAGCATCTAAAGATTTAAGAGAAGATTTAGTAGATCATATTTGCACGTATATTGAAAACCAGGATGGTGATGATTTTAATACGTTATACCAACAAGCATTACATAAATTTGGTGGTTATGCTAATTTTAAAAATCTTCAACTCGAAACCAATTATCAAAAATACGCCAAACACTTAATTGCTATTAATAAGTTAAAATTTTCTGTTGGCTTTTTAGTTTTTTTTCTTTTGGTAATGAGTTTGGTATTTAGAATAATGCATTGGCCTTTTGCTAATGCGTGGCTGCTTGGGGCCATATTAATGTCAGTTTTAGTGATCCTCCCTGTTCACTTTTATGTGAGATATAAAAAAGCGATTCATAAATATTCTTAACTATAATTAGGTGTTACACAAGCATGCTAAAAGCAGTGTCAATAAATGCAATTATTAACACTAAATAGTCTTTATAGTTTACTGTATGATTATTAAAAAACGAAAAAAAACAAACTCATGAAAAAATCATTTTACATTCTCGGCTTTATAACATTTTTTACTCTTGGTATTGGTGCTATGTTTGAGTTTCTTACTTGGCCTTATAGAGGTATTATTGTTTTTATGTTTTTAAATTTTGGGTTAATTCCGACTTATTTTTATCAAAAATATAAGCAATGTTAATCTTAAGCTTTAAAAATTACCATTTTGTATTGTGGTCTTTTAAAAGTGTTTTAGTTGATACTACTAATAAAAAGAAAAGGATTGCTAATTAGCAATCCTTTTCTTTTTTATGTAAAGTAAATACGGCTTACAAATCAAACCCAATATTTACGCCTAGTTTATTTGCAATAATTTTAGTAATCCTATTTTTAATTTCAGGAATTTTTACAGAATCTAAAACATTATTACTGAAGGCAAACATTAATAATGCTCTTGCTTCTTTTTCAGGAATACCTCGAGAGCGTAAGTAAAACATAGCGCTATCATCTAACTGGCCAATTGTACAACCATGAGAACATTTTACATCATCTGCATAAATCTCTAGCTGAGGTTTTGTGTTAATACTCGCTTTATCACTAATAAGAATATTATTATTAGATTGAAAAGCATTAGTTTTTTGAGCCTCTTTGTTTACCACGACTTTTCCGTTAAAAACACCAGTTGAACTATCGTCAAAAATACCTTTGTAATCTTGGTGACTTTCACAATTTGGCTCTATGTGGTGCACTAGTGTGTTATGGTCTACATGCTGTTTCTTACCAATAATAGTAATCCCTTTCATTACAGAGTCCATGCGCTCACCATTTTGATAGAAATTTAGATTATTTCTAATCAGTTTTCCACCAAAAGAAAATGTATGAACTTTTGCTAAACTACCATCTTTTTGATTTATAAAAGTACTATCAATTAGAGACGCATTTTCTTTATCGTTCTGTATTTTGTAGTAATCTACAATAGCACGTTTATTTGCAAAAATTTCTGTAACGCTATTTGTTAAAACAGGATTGTTTGTTAAACTTTGGTGGCGCTCAATTATCTGAACATGAGAATTCTCGTCTACAACTACCAAATTACGAGGTTGTAACATTAGTGCAGCCTCATTACCTGTTGAGAAATGTATAATTTGAATTGGTTTATCAACCAATTTATTTTTAGGTATATGTATGTAAGCACCCTCTGCTGAAAATGCAGTGTTTAGAGAAGAAAGTCCATCTTTAGTAGTAATTTTATTGAAATAATTCTCAATAATAAGTCTATATTTAGGCTTATTTAAGGCAGAAGACATTAAACAAATATCTATACCATCATGTGTGGTTTGCGATAAATGTGAAGAGTATTTACCATCTATGAAAATGATTTTATAAGAATCAATTTCATGGATAAAGTATTTCTTTACATCTTTAAATTCTAGTGCGTTTTCATGCTTAGGGAATACGCTATAATCGTGCTTTAAAATAGAATTTAAAGACGTGTATTTCCAAGCTTCTTCCTTTTTACTAGGAAAACCTTCATTTTCAAATGTTTTTATAGCTTCAGTACGAATATCGTGTATTGGCGAATGCACATCTATAGTGTCTTCAAACGCCATAAATGATGTTACTAATTTTTCTTTTAAACTCATGTTTTTCAGTTTTCAGTTTTCAGTCGCAGTTTTCAATTATTCAGAATTAGCGATAAAAATCTGTTTACTATTTTAATATTAAAAGGGTTGAATTGAATATGGGTATCAGTATTAAGTGAGCAACTGCAAACTGTAACTGATAACCGGTGTTAGTGCTCCGCGCTAACTTCTTCTTTAATCCAATCGTAACCTTTTGCTTCTAACTCGTGCGCTAATTCTGCACCACCAGATTTTACAATTTTACCGTCGAGTAAAACATGTACAAAATCGGGTACGATATAATCTAACAAACGTTGGTAATGCGTAATAACAATAACAGCATTGTCTTTAGATTTTAATTTATTAACACCGTTAGATACAATACGAAGTGCGTCAATATCTAAACCAGAATCTGTTTCATCTAAAATAGCTAGTTTAGGTTCTAACATGGCCATTTGAAAAATCTCATTACGTTTTTTCTCACCACCAGAAAAACCTTCGTTTAACGATCTTGATAAAAATTTACGATCTATTTCTAAAAGCTCAGATTTTTCACGAATCATTTTCAGCATATCTTTTGCTGGCATATCTTCTAATCCTTTTGCTTTACGTGTTTCGTTAATCGCAGTTTTCATAAAGTTAGTAACACTAACTCCAGGGATTTCTACAGGATATTGAAACGATAAAAACACTCCTTTGTGTGCACGTTCTTCAGCTCCTAATTCTTCTATATCTTCGCCTTCTAGTAATATATTACCTTCGGTAACTTCGTATTCTTCTTTACCTGCAATTACAGATGCTAAAGTGCTTTTACCAGAACCGTTTGGTCCCATTATAGCATGGACTTCTCCAGGTTTTACCTCTAGATTAATACCTTTTAAAATACCTTTATCTTCTACACTTGCGTGTAAGTTGTTTATTTTTAACATAATCTAATTTGCTAGTTTTATAACGTCTTTTTTATTAGGGTCTGGTGCTTCCACCTTTATAATTTCTTTAATTTCTACGCGGTACTGCCAACCGTCTTCGCCTTCTTTTTTTTTAAATTTTCTTACGCGTACAGTTACGGGTACCATATCTGTTGGTTCTTTTTTAAAGGCTTCTGTTTGTTTGTTTAGAGCTTTTAAGTTTTCGTCTATTACAACACCGTAAATTTCATTAGATGTTTGTAAAACTGCGGCATCTGCATAATACACAAAATCTCCACGCATGGTTATAAAGCCATCGTTTTGATTGTAAGATTTTGAAGTATCTTCTTTATTGGTATCACTTTGGTTATTTTCACTTTTGCAAGCCACTAAAGCCAAACATAAAATGATTATTAAATTTAATTTTTTCATTTTAAAATAATTTATCCTACTGAACCTTCTAAGCTAATTTCTAATAGTTTTTGCGCTTCAACAGCAAATTCCATTGGTAATTTATTTAGTACATCTTTACTAAATCCGTTAACGATTAAAGCAATAGCTTTTTCTGTATCTATACCACGTTGGTTACAGTAAAATATTTGGTCTTCACCAATTTTACTAGTTGTGGCTTCGTGTTCTACTTTAGCTGTTTTGTTTTTTGCTTCAATGTAAGGAAACGTGTGCGCACCACATTCGTTACCCATAAGCAAACTATCGCATTGCGAAAAATTACGCGCATTAGTTGCTCTAGAGCCAATTTGCACTAAACCTCTATATGAGTTCTGCGATTTACCTGCAGAAATACCTTTAGAGATGATAGTTGACTTTGTGTTTTTACCTAAATGAATCATTTTGGTACCTGTATCTGCTTGCTGGTAATTGTTGGTAACGGCTATAGAATAAAATTCGCCAACTGCATTGTCTCCTTTTAGTATACAAGATGGATATTTCCAGGTTACTGCAGAGCCAGTTTCAACTTGTGTCCAAGATATTTTTGCGTTTTTCTCACAAAGTCCTCTTTTGGTTACAAAGTTGTAAACACCACCTTTTCCTTCAGCATTACCAGGATACCAGTTTTGTACTGTAGAGTATTTAATTTCTGCATCATCCATTGCTATTAACTCTACAACGGCTGCGTGTAGTTGGTTTTCGTCACGGCTTGGTGCCGTACAACCCTCTAAGTAACTTACATAACTGCCTTCGTCGGCAATAAGAAGTGTACGTTCAAATTGGCCTGTACCACCTTGGTTTATTCTAAAGTATGTAGACAGTTCCATTGGGCATTTTACTCCTTTAGGAATGTAACAAAAAGAGCCATCACTAAATACAGCTGAATTTAAAGCTGCATAATAGTTATCAGTTGTTGGTACAATGGTACCCATATATTTTTTTACAAGTTCTGGGTGCTCTTTTATAGCTTCAGAAATACTCATAAAAATGATGCCTTTTTCAGAAAGTGTTTTTTTGAATGTTGTAGCTACAGAAACAGAATCTACCACAATATCCATGGCCACATTATTCATCTTTTTCTGCTCATCTACAGAGATGCCTAATTTTTTGTACATGGCTAATAAATCCGGATCTACATCATCTAATGTTTTATTAGGATCTATAGCGACTGGAGCAGAGTAGTAAGCAATAGCTTGAAAATCTGGTTTTTCGTAATTGACATTTGCCCAATCTGGTTCGGTCATTTCTTTCCAGACTTTAAATGCGTCTAGTCTCCATTGCGTCATCCATTCTGGCTCTTCTTTTTTCTTAGAAATAGCAAGAACGATATCTTCGTTTAACCCAATAGGAAAAGTTTCAGATTCTATATCTGTAAAAAAACCATATTCGTATTCTTTGGTTTTTAATTCTTCTCTTAAATCGTCTTCTGTATATTTTGACATGTTTGTTTTTTTGTTTTTAAAGTGAAAATGATTCACCACAACCGCAAGTACGGTTAGCATTAGGATTATTAAATACGAAACCTGCTCCGTTTAATCCTCCAGAATATTCTAAGGTTGTACCTATAAGGTAAAGAAAGCTTTTTTTGTCTACGATTATTTTAATAGCATTATCTTCAAAGACTTTGTCGTCTTCTAGTTGTTTGTTATCAAATTTTAAATCGTAAGACAAGCCAGAGCAACCGCCACTTTTAACACCAACTCTAACGAAATCTTTAGTTGCGTTAAAGCCATCTTCTGTCATGAGTTCGATTACCTTTTTTTTTGCCTTTTCAGAGACTTTAATCATAATAGTTTAACTAGATTAGTTCTAAATAATAGACAAATATACGGTATAAGAAATGTTAAACCATATATGCTAACATTATATTAGCATATTGTTTAATAGACTTTGGTTATAGGAAATAAACTTAATAAATTAGATTAATTATAGTTTACTTGAGAGCTAAATGTAACTTTTGTGAGGTTGAGATTTAACCGAAATAATTTTATTAAAATAGATTGTATCCTTTTATTTGAAATTGTTGATGCTTCAAAATTTCCTCTTAAATCTGTAGTTACAATAGTTTTGCAATTACAACACGTTAGCTCAGATGTACGATTACTATTTGTTTTAGACTTTATGTAATTGTGGCCAAATACAGCACACGGCAAAGTCATGTTTTGCGTAGGTTTCATAATTAGGGTAATTTGGGTAATTCAATTTACCTAAATTTATATAAAAACAAGTTGATTTTACTCATTTTTTCGATGAAATACAGTCGTTTTGTCGGTTAATGTTTCAATTTACTAATTTTGAAACTCTAGATTAGAAATAAATGAAGGATCAGATAATGTTAATAAAAAGGCTTTAAGATCTTGTTTTTCTTGATTAGATAATTGTACACCACCTTCGTTAATTTTTTTCATTAACGGATCTATGGTTGGTGAATTTTGAAGGCCTTCGCTGTAATGATTTATAACTTCATCTAAAGTATTAAAACGACCATCGTGCATATATGGTGCTGTAAAGCTTAGATTTCTTAAGGATGGTGTTTTAAATTTTCCGTTATCATTAGGGTCTCCTGTTATGGCACCTAATCCTAAATCTGAAAAAGTAGTATCTAATCCGTTATTATGAAAATCATTAGTGGTCCACAAAGGATTATTAGGATTGCCATGGCAGTGAAAACAATCTCCTTTATCTTCTCTTAAAAAGAGATCTAGTCCATTTAATTCTTGAGCCGTTAATGAACTTTGTCCAAGGGTGTATCTATCGAATTTTGAGTTTGCAGAAATTAACGTTCGTTCAAATTGCGCTATGGCTTTTGTGGTTAACTCCTTTGTTATTGCATTGGTGTTAAATGCAAGTCTAAATAACTCTGGATATTCTGGGTGCGATTGTAGCCTTACAATTGCATCATCCCAATTACTATGTAATTCAATGGGGTTTTGTACGGGCTCTTCTGCTTGTCTTTCTAAACTTAATTCTTTACCATCCCAGGCAAAACGTTCGTTGTAGTTCCATGCTAAATTAAATAATGGCATTGAGTTGCGACTTCCAAAAACTCCATCTACACCAGCACTTGTTGGTGAACTGTCTGTAAAAGCGTTTTGCGGACTATGGCAACTTACGCAAGCTTTTGAGTTATCTGAGGACAAGATGGTGTCAAAAAACAAACGTTTGCCTAGTGCGACTCCTTCAACAGTCATTGGGTTGTTAGCAGGTATTACAGGTGCAATTATATTTTCGGCAAATACTTGAGGGATGTTTAAAACTAGTGGTGTAGGCTCGTAACCCATATCTTCATTTGAACAATTCAAAAAAAAGAGCATTATAATAATAGTATGATGTAGTTTTAACTTCATTTAAATTATGGAATTACTTCACCTAAAGAAAAGACGGTTTGCCCATTTTCAAACATCATTATTTGTGCGGCAGAATTAGGCATTAGTGTTTGGTTTAGTTCATTTAAATCCCAAACATTAGGGTTTCTAAACCATTCTGCAAGATTGGCTCTAATTTCAATTTCGACTGTATTTGTAATTGTTATTTGCCCTAAGTTTACAGTAAAGAATGTATCTTGAGGAAATGTTGGGTTTGCACCAGGATTGTCTACTGCTCTTATAGCGTGGTAATTAAATCCTTGTTCAGTAGCGTTGGTGTCTAAGTATTTACCATCAAATTGCATGTAGTGATAGCCACCTCCTAACATATCTGGTACGTTAAATGATTCAGAATTTAAGTCTAAATAGTTTTTTGCGTTGTCTTCATTGTCAAATCCAAAGGTGAATGAAACATTGGCATACGTCCCAATTGGTATTTGCGTTGTTGGTATATAATTTAAGCCATTGTTATTTGTAACATCTACAAGATTGTAATCTCCTAATCTAAGGTTTTCGCCAGTAGCGGTTGTAAACGTAATATCAGAAATTACATAGCGCAAGCGTTCAATACTTAAAAGGTCTCCATTTTGGTTTGTGTATTGTATGGTGCTGAAGTCGCTACTTGTTACAGCTTCATTATTCCAATAGTGCGAAAACTTAAATGTTGGTGTTGCTGAGATGTTTTGACTCGGATCGCTATTATCGCTACAAGACAAAACGCACAACGATATTAAGAAGAGTATAAAAGTCTGTTTCATTTTAATTATATTTCATTCAATTTTATGAGTAGTAAATCGGTAAATCCTTTATTTTCTGTGATATCTCCGTCATTACTACTTGTATCACCAACAACAATTATAGACATGTCATTTAGTTCTGCTATACCATATGCAAAATCTATATTTGAGCCACCAATAGTTGTTTCCCAAAGTAAATTTCCTTCACTACTTATTTTAAGTGCCCAAGCATCGTTTTGCCCTTTATTTTCTGATACGTCTAGATTACTGCTGCGAGAACTTCCGGCTAATAAAAAAGAGTTGTCTTGAGTTTTGGTTATAGCTCTAGCAACATCAAAACTTGTACCTCCAATGGTCTTTTCCCAAATTAAATCTCCTTGAGGTGTTATTTTTATAACCCACAAATCTGCAGCCCCATTATTATTACTTACGTCATTGGTATTGCTTCTTGTATCACCTGCAATTATATAGTTTCCGTCGCCAGAAGCTGTAATGGCTCTGGCTTCATCAATTTCATCTCCACCATAAGATTTTTCCCAAATCAATTCTCCAGTTTGTGAAATACGTATAACCCAAAAATCATAAGACCCAATATTACTCGAGATGTTTGTGTCTGTACTATCAGAGCCACCTACTATAATAAAGCCATTATCATTAGTTTGAATAATGCCCTCTGGTGTGTCTGTTAGGTTGCCACCAAAAATTTTACTCCATTCTATATCGCCGTTTGCATTTAGTTTTACAACCCAATAGTCTCCGCCTGCATGTCTGCTTGCTGTTCTTGAGGTATTGCCTTCACCACCAGATGCTGTTACATCTAAAATTCCAGAAACTAAATACCCTAAATCATGAGTTTGAATTACAGAAATACCTGAGTCTGCGCCTTCATAGCCAAAAGATTTTTGCCATAATATATTACCTGTAGAGTTGAGTTTAGCTAACCAATAATCTTGCATGCCAGAGCTGCCAGATACATCACCATCATTACTAGTACTGGTGCCTAAAATGGCATAACCGTTGTCTTGAGTTTCAATAATAGTTCTGCCTTTGTCATATCCCGATCCTCCGTAAGTTTTATGCCATTCTATGGTGTCGTCTGCATTAAATTTTAATACCCAATAATCAAAACTTTCGTCTATAGCATCGGTAATATCAAAATCTGTACTTTGGGTAAAGCCTAAAACGGCATAACCATTGTCGCTAGTACTAATTACAGATTGTCCACTATCATTATTAGAACCACCGTAAGTTTTTATAAGACTAGTGGTTACATTTGGGTTAGTTACAGATGTATCATCATCATTACAAGATAATAGTAGTAGGCTAATTATAAATACAAAAAGATATGTAAGTTTAATAGGCATTTAGTTACTTTTTCTAACAATAAAGAGTCCTCCTTCTATATCGCTTATTACAATGTTTCCACTAGCAAAATAGGGGTAAACACTCCAAACACCATTAAAATTTGCACTATCACTTATGGGGTAAGTATCAATAAAATGAGTTTCTGTCATTGCATTATTAGGTGCTGCTATATTGCCAATATCTAGTATACGCATGCCAGCCCTATAGTTTGCTAAATAATATTCGTTACCTAATACATAGCCATTGTGATCTATAGCTTCAGTTGGCCCAAAGTAAGTAGAAGATAGGGTTGGGTTGTCTAAATCATTAAAGTCGAAAATTAAAGTTTTGGTATTAAAACCAAAGGTTTGTTCATCTAATTCGTCTCCTAAAATAAAATAGGCATGGTCTTCTGTAAACCAGCCCTGATGTGCATAGGCTGTTTCTGGGTAAGTAAATTCACTTATAGGTATTACATTTGTTTTGTCAGTAACATCTAAAATCACAACTTTATCAGTATTACCATTACTGCCCACATAAATTTCTTTACCACTATAATCGGTATCAGGACCGTTATAAGTAATCACTTGTGCATCGTGCGAGTAACCACCTGCGGCATATTCTCCTAAAAATGAAGGGGCAATTGGGTTAGAGATATCTATAAAAATTGGTCCGCCTCCATTAGTTGAGGTGCACCCAACCAAATAAGCAACGGCTTCACTTTCGTTAATTATAATGTTATGGCAACTACCAACGCCTGTGTAAATTGCTTCAGCTTCAAAGGTTTGTGGCTCTTCTGTAGTTTCAATATCTCTTAATTTTGTGAGGTCAAAAACTTGCATACCATGGTCACCGGCACCATCTGCAACAATAAAAGCGTAGTTGTTATACACTTTTACGTCTCGCCATATGTTTGTGCCAGCACTAGTGTTTAGTCTGCCTAGAAATAACGGATTTGTAGGGTCTGTAATATCAATAAAAGCAGTGCTGTTAGACATGGCTAAAATTGCATACTCATTGTTAGTTGTTGGGTCTGTCCATCCCCAAGCATCACTAGCTCTTGCAATTTGTGTACCACCAAGTGTCTCATTACTTACAATAGATAAAATGTCTATACCATTACATGGAAAAGGGCCTGCCATACCGTTTTCGCAAGGAAAATTAGGTATAAATACAGTTGGTAGGTTTGTATTAATATCATCATCTGAGCAACCAAAAACTATGGCAATACAGTAAATAGAAGCTATAGCAAATTTCTTAAAGGGGTTTAATTTCATAACTTTTTTACAGCAATTTACGTTAAATTTTAGATATCAAAAGGCAGTTAATTTAAATAACGGACATAAAGCATTAATATTTAATAAAAGCATAATATTTTTGCAGTATGATAGAAGATAAAAATCCGCAACGTACTCCGTTAAGTGAATTAGGTGAATTTAAACTGATTGAGCACTTAACTGAAAACTTTAAAGTAACTCAAAAATCAACAATAAAAGGTATTGGTGATGATGCAGCAGTGCTAAGCTTTGGAAAAAAACAGATTGTTGTTTCAACAGATTTATTGATTGAAGGTGTGCATTTTGATTTAAGTTACGTACCCTTAAAACATTTAGGTTACAAAGCTATGGTTGTAAACCTGTCTGATATTTATGCAATGAATGCTAAAGCTACTCAGGTTACAATTTCTATTGCAGTCTCTAATCGTTTTCCTTTAGAAGCTTTAGAAGAATTATATGCAGGTATTGCTACAGCTGCTCAGTTATACAATGTTGATGTTATTGGTGGAGATACAACGTCTTCTACATCTGGTTTGGTTATTTCGGTGACTGCAATTGGTGAAGTAAATGAAGGTGAAGCCGTACTAAGATCTGGTGCGAAACCAAACGATTTGCTAGTTGTTACAGGTGATATTGGTGGTGCTTACATGGGATTACAAATTTTAGAACGCGAAAAAGAAGTTTTTAAAGTTAACCCTCAAAGTCAGCCAGACTTGTCAATGTATACTTATATTATTGAGCGTCAGCTTAAGCCCGAGGCCCGTAAAGATATCATTGAGCTATTACAGCAAATAGATGTAAAGCCAACAAGTATGATAGATATTAGCGATGGTCTTTCTTCAGAGGTTATTCACTTATGTAAGCAAAGTAAAGTGGGTGTAGATATTTTTGAAAATAAAATACCTTTAGATCCTCAGGTTATTTTTACGTGCGAGGAATTTAATATAGATAGTACAACAATAGCCTTAAATGGTGGTGAAGATTATGAGTTATTAATGACAGTATCTCAAGAAGATTTTCCTAAAATTAAAGGAAATCCTAATTTAACAGTTATTGGTTATATGACAGATGAAGATAGAGGTATGCATTTAGTAACCAGATCAGATGAGAAAATTCCTATTATTGCAAAAGGATGGAATGCACTTAAAGATTAGACATAATAAGACTTTGACTTTTTTCTAAACGTTTATTATGTACCCGGTTTAAAACAGAGTTTATTTCTCTGTGTTTTGGTGTAAGTGGAATAAAATCTCCATTACCATCAATGGTCATCTCAGACGCGCATTGTTTGCATTTGTATTCTTTAACGTGATATGTCACATTTTTGGATACTTTGTAGTCGTGACCAAATAAAGAGCAATAGACATTTTTCATCTAACTTGTTTGTGTTAAGGGATTAAAATAGTTGTTAGTGACTTTAAATATAGTAAAACAAGTTACTTACATATTATTAACAATTAATAAACCGATGAACTGAGAGTTTTTTGCTTTAAACGCATCATTCTGTTGTTGTAAATACGAGATAAAGCTTCATTTATTTCTTGATACTTAGGTGTTAACTCAATTAATTTTCCGTTGCTGTTTGTTGTTAATTGCTTTTTGCAGCAGGTACACGTATATTCTTTAACGTGGTTGGTGACTTTTTTTGAAATTTCGTATTTATGGCCAAAGAAGTCGCAATATAGTATAGTAGGTGCCATGGGTGATTTGTTTTATTCGTTTATACTTTTTTGATAATATAAACTTAAAATAAAACAATAAATAAAACGCTTAAAAGTATTATTTTTCGATGAAACGATTTAATATGTAAGTTAATTCTGATTTATTCTCGATATGGCTCATATGGCCTTCAGACAATTCTGCATAGTTAATAGCTGTATTGTCGATTTCTTTTATGAGTGCATTTCCATCAAATACACTATCCTTTTTTCCGATTATAATTAATTTTTCCCCTTTTATGTTTTTGAAAACATCAAAACGATTTGGCCTAAGGCGCATACCTTCTTGGCCAGCTATATAACCTTGCAGTGGTGTTTGAAGCGCCATTTCCAATGCTTCATCAAATTGCTGCTGAAACTTTGCTTTACTTTCTGGAGCAAACAAGTTTGTAAAAGACATTTGTACCAAGCTTTCAAAGTGCGTTTTTGCCATTTCATTGGCACGCAACCTTAATTTGTTTCGTGCGTCATCATCAGCTTCATAAGCAGAATTCATTAGACACAAACCATTAAAAAGCTGAGGTCGGTTTTCGGCAAGGGCTAAGGCAACATAACCACCCATAGAATGGCCAATAAACTTAGCCTCTTTAATAGTCAAATCTTGTAAGACAGCTAAAACGGCATCAGCCATGTCTTCCATAGTATGCACATAACCCAAACATTCCGTTTGTCCATGACCGAGTAAATCAATACAGATAATTTTATGGTTTTTTGAAAATGTCGGAATAAAATCCGTCCACATTTTTATAGATCCTAAAAATCCATGTAAAAGCACAACAGCATCTCCTTTGCCTGATACTGTATAATTAATTTTTATGTTTTTGTAATTTAAAAGCATAGTTGCAAAGATAAATTTTGAAAGCAAATTGACGGTCATATCATCATTAACATTTTAGTATATTTGAATTTATTCAAACTAACTATGTTTAAGATGTATTTAAAACGACTTCTAATTTTTCTATTCACATTTGGTTCTATTGCTTTAAACGCACAAATTGAAGAAAAAGACCTCGATAAATTGATAAAAGAAACCTTAACCACCTTTGATGTTCCTGGCATTTCGGTCGGTATTTTTAAAGATGGTAAAGTTATGTATGCTAAAGGACATGGTGTACGTTCATTAACCTCTAAAAAAGAGATGAACGATAATACCTTAGTTGGTGTCGCTTCTAATAGTAAAGGCTTCACCTGTTTTGCCTTAGCGATGATGGTAGAAGATGGAAAACTAAATTGGGACGATCCGGTTAGAAAGTACATTCCAGAATTTCAACTACAAGACCCTTGGGTAACCGAGCATTTTACAGTTAGAGATTTGGTAACACATCGCAGTGGTATGGGATTAGGTGCTGGGGATTTAATGTTTTTTCCCGAAGGCAATGATTTTGATGTGGATGCTATTATAAATGGTGTAAAATATTTAGAGCCAGAATCGTCTTTTAGAAGCAAATTCGCCTACAACAATAATATGTACATTATTGCAGGTGAAGTTTTAAAACGCGTCAGCGGATTGTCTTGGGAAGATTTTATTGAAACTAAAATTATGCAACCCGTTGGAATGAAGAACAGCAAAGCCTCATATAATAGAGTTACAGATAGATCGAATATTATAGAGGCACATACGAGAGCTGATGGTAAGGTGATTCAGATTCCACACGACTGGAGTGAAACGGCAAATCCAGCTGGTGGTATTATGAGCAATGTGCATGATATGATGACTTGGGCACAATTCTTAATGAACGACGCTGTTACGGAAAAAGGTGAGCGTTTGTTAGATAAAAATTTGTTTCATGAATTATGGCAATTACAAACTCCATTAAAAGTGCGTGCTAACGACTCTTATGATTCTAATTTTAAAGGCTATGGTTTAGGTTGGTTTTTAACAGATGTAAAAGGTGGATACAAACAAGTCTATCATACAGGTGGTTTAATAGGAACGGTGACTCAGTTCACTATGATTCCCGATTTAGATTTAGCAATTGTAGTGTTAACCAACCAAATGAATGGCAATGCATTTAATACCATTACCAATACGATTAAAGATGCGTATTTAGGTTATGAAGATATAAATTGGATAAAATCTTATGGAGACCGAAATGCAGATTATCTTAAATATAATGACAGTATAAAGGCTGCTGTCTTTACTAAGGTTACTAAAGCTAAATTAAATCCGAATGTACCAAAACCAGCGCAAATCGTTGGGACGTACACAGACGATTGGTTTGGTGATATTATCATATCGCACGATGGTAAAACATATAACATCAAATGTAAACGTTCACCAAGATTATTTGGCGAATTACTGCCCTACAATGCCACTACTTTTGTGGTGAAATGGAATGATAGAAGTTACGATGCCGATGTGTTTATGCAATTCACTTTTAATGAAAACGAAGAAGCTGTTTCTGCAAGCATGAAATATATTGCACCAATTACAGATTTCAGTTTCGATTTTCATGATTTAGAACTTAAAAAAACCAACTAATTGAATATTCAACGTAAAGAACTTTTAGTCACAAGTTTTGCTTTATTTTCATTGTTTTTTGGAGCAGGAAACTTATTGCTGCCACCATTATTAGGTTATAATGCAGGAGAAAATTGGTTTTGGGTTACCGTAGGTTTTATGATCACTGCGGTTGTGATTCCTATTTTTGGTATTTTGGCACATGCCAGATTGCAAGGCACTTTATACGATTTTGGTAAAAAGGTATCACCAACGTTTAGTTTAATTTATTGCATTATTATTTATGTGATTGCTGTGGCAATTCCGTCTCCCAGAACAGCTGCTGCAACGCACGAAATTGCTATTCATCCTGCCTTTGGAACGTCTCCCTTATTAACCAGTGCCATTTACTTTGCACTCGTTTTAGTGTTTGTGTTGAATCGTTCAAAAATTCTGAATCTCATCGGAAAATTTTTAACGCCTTTCATTGTCATTATGCTTTTGGCAGTTATTGGTATTGGCTTATCCTCCTCCTCATTTACAACAGGAATTTCTCAGTTTGAAACTCCAATTGCCACAGGAATTTTAGAAGGTTACCAAACCTTCGATGCTATTGGAGCCGTTGTTGTTGGCGCTGTAATTATTATCTCCTTGAATTTTAAAAACATGAAAGTGAGTCAGTTTGAATCGAAACGCAAACTCATAAGACAATCAGGATTTATAGCAGGTACAGGTCTCTTTATTATTTATGCAGGTTTAATTTCGGTCGGAGCGTATTATGGTTCTGAAATTGAAGTGAACTCGCAATTAAGTAGCGATATGCAACGTGCTAATTTATTACGAGGGATTAGTATTGCATCCTTAGGCGAATTTGGGAATACGGTTTTAAGTATTCTTATTTCTTTAGCTTGTTTTACTACAGCCATTGGTATTGTAGCTGGCACAGCAGATTATTTTAGAGGAGTGTTTCATAAATCGAATTCAGCTTATGTGGTTACCGCCATCATTGCTTGTATTGCAGGCGTTGGTGTTGGGCAACTCGATTTTAATTCTATTGTCGTCGTTGCGATTCCGGCATTGTTATGTGTGTATCCAATTACGATTGTGTTAATTCTATTAAATGTGTTACCAGAAAAATTGGCAACACCATTGGTGTTTAGAGCCGTTGTGATGGTCACTTTTATATGTAGTATTCCAGATGTGGTTGGGTTTATTTCGCCTTCGGAAGGTTTAAAATCTATAACTGAGTTTATTCCATTTTCACAATACAGTTTAGGTTGGGTTTTACCAGCTTTAGTAGCTTTTGTGATTACCTCACTTATTCAACCTAAAACTATAGATTAGGCATGAAGTACATGGGAAGCAAGGCACGCTTTGCCAAAGAGTTATTACCAATTATTTTAAAGGACCGAAAGCTAAAACAAGCCTATCTGGAACCTTTTGCTGGTGGCATGAATATGATAGACAAAGTTGATGGCATTCGCATTGCCAATGACCAGCACCAAGAACTCATGGCCATCTGGCAAGCCTTGATTTATGACAATTGGGATCCGCCAAAAACCGTAAGTGAAGAAAAATACAAGCACATAAAATACAACCAATCGGAATATCCAAAACACCTAGTCGGTTATGTTGGGTTTAATTCATTTGGTGGCAAATGGTTTGCAGGTTACAGACGTGATAAAGAAGGCAAGCGCGATTATTGGGGCGAACATTATCGTAATATCACTAAACAAGTACCAAAGCTTGAAGGTGTACAGTTGTCTTGTAAATCGTATCTCGATTTAGAGATTCCTAAAAACAGTATTATCTATTGCGATCCGCCTTATGAATCTACTACCAAATATCGTGATAGTTTTGACCATGCCCAATTTTGGGATTGGTGTCGCCAACAAAGTAAAGCTGGTCATCAGGTTTTTATAAGTGAATACAATGCATCAGAGGACTTTGCATGTATTTGGGAGAAGGATGCGAAAACTACTTTTTCTTGGCATGCTGAACATTCTGATGCTAAGGTTAGTGTTGAACGGTTGTTTGTTTTTGATTCATAAAAAAGACCTTTCAAATTTTTAAAATCTAAAAGGTCTAAAGTTTATGTGTAATTATTCTAAGAATTCATAATGTCTTCAATTTCTTCTACTTCAATAGGAATATTGCGCATTAAATTAAAAGGATCTCCAGAAGCTTGTATCACTATATCATCTTCTAAACGAATACCAAAGCCTTCATCTGGAATATAAATACCAGGTTCTACAGTAAAAACTTGGTTAGCTTGCATAGGATCGTGTAATAAACCATAATCATGTGTGTCTAAACCAATATGGTGAGACGTGCCATGCATAAAATACTTTTTATAAGCTGGCCAATCTTTGTTTTCGTTTTGTACATCGGCCTTGTCAAGAAGTCCTAAACCTAATAATTCTGAAGTCATAAGTTTGCCAACTTCAATATGGTACTGTTCCCAAAGTGTGCCAGGTACCAACATTTTTGTGGCATCATTCTTTACACGATTCACCGCGTTATAAACGGCTTTCTGTCTGTCATTAAATCTGCCAGAAACTGGTATGGTACGCGTCATATCACTAGCATAATTGGCATACTCAGCACCTGCATCAATCAAAATTAAATCGCCAGCTTTACATTGTTGGTTGTTCTCTATATAGTGTAATACGTTGGCATTGTTTCCAGAACCAATAATCGGTGTGTAAGCAAAGCCTTTAGAGCGGTTATTGAGGAACTCGTGCATGAATTCGGCTTCTAAATTATATTCCCAAACATCAGGTTTAGTGAATTTTAGAATACGTCTAAATGCTTTTTCTGTAATATTACAAGCTTGTTGCATTAAAGCCAACTCTATTGGGTCTTTTACAGAGCGTAAACGTTGTAAAATAGGATTACTTTTTGCAACACTATGTGCAGGGTATTTATTGGTTAACCATTTGGTGAAACGATCTTCGCGTGTCTCCGTTTCTACGTTAGCTCTATAGTGCTCGTTTGTGTTTATATATATAGTATCAGATTGGGTCATTAACTCAAATATCACTTTCTCCATATCTTTTAACCAATACACGGTTTTGATACCAGCAGTTTCAAACGCTTTTTCTTTAGTTAGTTTTTCACCTTCCCAAACAGCAATATGTTCGTTTGTTTCTTTTAAGAATAAAATTTCACGATGTTTTGCTTTAGGGCAATCAGGAAAGAGCACTAAAATACTTTCTTCTTGGTCTACACCACTTAAATAAAATATATCTCTATGTTGTGCAAATGGTAAAGTACTATCAGCACTTACAGGATAAATATCGTTAGAGTTAAAAACGGCTAAACTGCTTGACTTCATTTGCGCCATAAAGTTTTTACGGTTTTTTATAAAAAGCTGCTTATCTATTAAATCGTATTTCATTTTGAATTTATTTATTGTTTTAATTAGGTAAAATGGTAGGCTTTAATTGTGAATTGTAATCAGCATAAAACTCTTATTTTACAGCATTTCATCAGAAAAATTTATTTTTTGGTTCCCGAGAAATCAGGAATCTTTGTAAACGTAGTATTATTCAAAAATAAACAATCTAAAAGCGCGAGCAAAAAGGAAACCATACAATCTGTTAAACTTTGTTAGCAAATTTTGAAGTAGCCTTAAGAATAGTTAATTTTCGTTCACTTAAAACCAACCAACCATGTTACACTCTAAATTTTTATCACTTTTATTTATAGTAAGTTCTTTTTTTGCAGTTGCACAACAACCTGCAACAACAGCAGAGACTATTAAAAATGCATTGCAGCAAAAACAAGCTATGGCGCAATCGTCAATGGTTAAAAATGTACCCTTTCAAAATATTGGTCCAACTATAATGAGTGGTCGTGTGGTAGATTTGGATGTAAATCCAGATATGCCTTCAGAGTTTTATGTTGGTTATGCTTCGGGCGGTGTATGGCATACTACAAATAACGGTACTACATTTACGCCAATTTTAGATACTTCAAATACTCAAAATGTTGGTGATATTGCAGTACACTGGCCAACGCGAACAATCTATGTTGGTACAGGCGAAAATAACGCATCACGATCGTCTTACGCTGGTATTGGTATTTTAAAGTCTACAGATAATGGTAAGTCATGGACCAATTTGGGACTGATAGATGCACATCATTTTGCACCAATTTTAATTCACCCAGATAATCCAGATGTGGTTGTGGTTGGTGCAACAGGGCACCTGTATTCTTCTAATGACGAGCGCGGTGTTTATAAAACCATAGATGGTGGCAAAACGTGGAAACAAACCCTCTTTGTAGATAATATGAGTGGTATTATAGATTTACAACACAGTCCAAAAAATTATAATGTCATGTTTGCAACCTCTTGGACTAAAGACCGTAAAGCATGGAATTTTACAGGTAACGGTAATAACTCTGGCATTTATAAAAGTACAGATGCTGGCGAAACATGGATAAAGGTTTCTACAGAAAAAAGTGGTTTTCCTACAGGTGAAGGAGTCGGTCGTATTGGGATTGCTGTATTTAATGACGATATTGTTTATGCTGTTCACGACAGTCAGTTTAGACGAGAAGACAATAAAAAAAGTAATTCTAATTCTGCTTTGGTAAAAGATGATTTTAAGACCATGTCTAATGCAGATTTTTTAGCCTTAGACGATAAAAAGCTAAATGGCTTTTTAAAAAATAATGGCTTTCAAGAAAAATATAGAGCCGAAAATGTGAAGCAAATGGTACGTTCTGGCAATGTAAAGCCAATAGATTTAGCTAAATATTTAGAAGATGCTAATTCTATGCTGTTTGATACTCCTGTAGTAGGTACTGAAGTTTACAAAAGTACAGATGGTGGAATAACATGGAACAAAACTCATAAGGATTACTTAGACGGCATATATTACAGCTATGGCTATTATTTTGGACATATACATGTGTCTCCAGCAGATGCTAATGATATTTATATTTATGGTGTGCCAATAGTAAAGTCTAAAGACAGCGGAAAAACATGGACATCTATAAGTGCAGAAAATGTACATGCAGATCACCATGCACTTTGGATAAATCCTAAAAATCCAAATCATTTAATAAACGGAAATGATGGTGGTGTTAATATTACTTACGATGATGGTGAAAACTGGATTAAAAATAACTCACCATCAGTTGGTCAGTTTTATGCTATAAATGTAGATAATGAGAAACCTTATAATGTCTATGGTGGTTTGCAAGACAATGGTGTTTGGAAAGGTGCGCATACGGCTAGAGAAAATAAAAGTTGGCACCAGCGTGGCCAATATCCTTGGAAAGGCATTATGGGTGGCGATGGTATGCAAATACAAATCGATAATCGTAATTCTAACATCGTATATACAGGTTACCAGTTTGGTAACTATTTTAGATTAAATACTGAAACTGGTGCGCAAAAATATATTCAACCAAAGCATACCTTAGGTGAAAATCCGTACCGATTTAATTGGCAAACACCAATTTTATTATCATCTCACAATCAAGATATTTTGTATTTAGGAGGAAATAAGTTGATGCGTTCTATGAATCAAGGAGACGATTGGGAGGCAATTAGTGGTGACTTAACCAATGATGGGAAACCTGGAAACGTTGCGTATGGTACTTTAGCATCTATTAGCGAAAGTCCATTTCAATTTGGTTTAATTTATACAGGTAGCGATGATGGTGTGGTAAGTATTACTAAAAATGCAGGTGGCAGTTGGACAGATATTTCAGGAAACTTACCAAAAGATTTATGGGTAAGCAGAATTATCGCTTCGCAACACAAAAAAGAGCGTGTTTATGTGACTTTAAATGGGTACCGTGCAGATGATTTTACGGTATATGTTTATATGAGTGATAATTATGGACAAACATGGAAAGCAATTGGTAGTAATATTCCTGCGTCACCAGTTAACGTTATTAGAGAAGATTCTGCCTCACAAAATATCTTGTACGTAGGAACAGATAATGGTGCTTATGTCTCGTTTAATAACGGTGATTCTTGGGAGGTGTTTTCAAACGGAGTACCAAATGTAGCTGTACACGATATGGTGATTCAGCCAGAAGCTAAACACTTGTTGTTAGGTACGCATGGACGAAGTATTTATAAAGCTGATATTTCAACTTTACAAAAAATGAATACTGATATGATGTCTACTCCGATCACATTTTTTGATATTAATTCTGTAAGATACTCTAGCCGCTGGGGAAGTGCTTTTAGCCAATGGTCTGATACTTTTGAGCCAGAGATTACAATTTTATTTTTTAGCAATTCCTCTGGCCAAAAAACTATTAAAATTCTATCTGAAAAAGGTGCAGAATTAAGTACTATATCTGTTAATGCTGATAAAGGCTTTAACTATGTTAACTCTAATTTAGAACTTACCGAAAAAGGAAAAAAAGCACTAATGAAAGAGGATAGTAATTTAGAGTTTAAAGAAACCGAAAATAAAAAGACCTACTTGCCAAAAGGAAAATATACGATACAAATTGATAAGTCTAAAACAATTTTAAAAATTGAATAATTGACACTTCTTTTACAATTTTTTGGCAAATGTTACTTGCGCTTGCACTAATTTGGCGCCATTATTAGTTGAGTTAAATTTATACGCTAAACACTTTTATTGCGTTTTAGGTACTTAGCTATTAATAAAAAAAATCATCAATCAATCAATCAATCAATTAGTATATGTTAAAGTCTATCCCTTTGTTTTTATTTTTTGTAGTCTCATTAGCGCTTAACGCTCAAAAAAACATTACAGATCAGCTCAGTATTTTTTTAGATTGTAATGTTTGCGATAATGAATATCTCAGGCAAAATTTAGGAAATGTTCAATTTGTTAGAGATCAGTTTTTAGGAAATGTTCATGTGTTTTTTGTAACACAAAGAAATGGTAGTGGTGGCAGAAGTTTTGAGGTAGATTTTATTGGTAAGAAAGCATTTGAACCAATAAATTATAAGCTCACATTCTCTACAGATGCAAATATGACTAGAGATGAGGTAAGAAAATTAACATTAGAGAATTTAAAACTTGGTTTAGTACGGTTTTGGATAGCAAAAGGAACCACAGCAGATGTTACGGTTAGTGTACCAATACCAGATGATGAAAAAGCAGATGTTGCAGAAGATGACCCATGGGACTATTGGTTGTTTCAGCTTGGTGCTGGTGGTTTTTTTGATGGACAAGAACAAAGTAGGTTTAGTAATGTAAATATTAACGCATCAGCACGAAGGGTTACTGAAAAAAACAAATTTTCTCTGCGCGCACGTTTTAGCGAAAGTAGAAATGTTTTTGAGTTTGAAGGTGAAGAAATTGTTGGGATAAACGATAGAAAGTCTTTAAACGTAAATGATGTTATTAGTGTAAGCGACCATTGGTCTTACGGCTTTTTTGGAAGCGTTAGTACGTCTACATTTAACAATACAGATTTTGTATGGACCTTTAGGCCAGCTCTAGAGTATAGCTTTTTTGATTATGTAGATTCTGCTAAAAAGCAACTAACTATTTCTTACAGAAATGGGGTAAGGTTTAACGACTATATAGAGCGAACTGTTTTTAATAAAGACAAAGAGTATTTGTGGGAACACGGACTTTTAATTGGTGGTAGAATTAACCAAGAATGGGGAAATTTTAACGCTGAGGTTTCTTATAATCAGTTTTTAAACGATACTAATTTGTATGCTGTAAATTTCTTTTTGGGTACACGAATACGCTTGTTTAAAGGTTTTAATTTTAATGTAAGTGGCAGTTACTCAATTACTAGAAATCAAATTAATCTTCCTGGTGGAGATTTATTTCTCGAAGAACTGTTATTACAACAACAACAATTGCAATCTGGTTTTAACTATTTTGTAAATGTGGGCTTTAGCTATTCTTTTGGGTCTATTTACAATACAATTGTAAATCCTAGATTCGATTTTTAGATTAAATTCATTCTAAATAAGTAATTATGGTACACCACAGTTGGGAAAACGCCAATTGCAATGTATCTTTGTTTGACTAACAATAAAGATTTTATCTACAATGAGCGGAATTCTAAATTCGTCGATTGGAAGAAAGTTTGCCATGGCACTTTCGGCACTCTTTCTAATGGTGTTTTTACTTCAACATTTTTCAATTAACATACTTTCGGTATTAGCACCAGATACATTTAACGATGTGTCGCACTTTATGGGAACTTTTTGGGTGATCCAATATTTATTGCAACCTGTTTTAATTTTAGGTGTAATTTTTCATTTTGTAATGGGTTTTGTTTTAGAAATTAAAAACAACAAAGCAAGAACAATTAGTTATGCTAAAAATAATGGTGCTGCAAATTCATCTTGGATGAGTCGTAACATGATTTGGAGCGGATTAGCTATTTTAGGCTTTATGTTACTTCATTTTTATGATTTCTGGGTGCCAGAAATAAATATTAAATTTATTGAAGGAGATATGTCTGGGTTAATAGATCCTAACAATGCAGATAGTGGTTACAGATACTTAGAGCACTTACAGCACAAGTTTGTAGACGGTTGGCGTGTTGCACTTTATGTAATATCATTTGTGTTTTTAGCACTGCACTTATTACATGGTTTTAATTCAGCATTTCAGTCTATCGGTGCAAATAATAAATACACAAAAGGATTAGTAGGATTTAGTAAAGTATATGCAATAGGTATTCCTTTAGGATTCATTTTTATTGCACTTTACCATTTCTTTAATCATTAATACACAGAGCGTTTTATGGCATTAGATTCTAAAATACCTCAAGGTCCAATTGCAGACAAATGGACAAATTATAAAAATCAAATCGATTTAGTTAACCCTGCAAACAAACGTAACATTGATGTTATAGTTGTTGGAACAGGATTAGCTGGTGGGTCTGCCGCTGCTACTTTAGCAGAGCTTGGTTATAATGTAAAAGCATTTTGTTTTCAAGATTCACCAAGACGTGCGCACTCAATTGCAGCACAAGGTGGTATAAATGCGGCAAAAAATTACCAAGGTGATGGCGATTCTACTTACAGATTATTTTATGATACTGTAAAAGGTGGAGATTACCGCTCGCGCGAAGCTAACGTATATCGTTTAGCTGAGGTTTCAACTAATATTATTGACCAATGTGTGGCACAAGGTGTTCCTTTTGCCCGCGAGTATGGAGGGTTGTTAGATAACCGTTCGTTTGGTGGTGTTTTAGTATCAAGAACGTTTTATGCAGCTGGCCAAACAGGCCAACAGTTATTATTAGGTGCTTATTCTGCCATGAATCGTCAAATTGGTCGTGGTAAAATTAAAATGTACAACCGTCACGAAATGTTAGACGTTGTAAAAGTTGATGGAAAAGCACGAGGTATTATAACACGTAATTTAATTACTGGCGAGATAGAAAGACATTCTGCTCATGCTGTAGTTTTAGGAACTGGAGGTTACGGTAACGTATTCTTTTTATCTACTAATGCTATGGGAAGTAATGTAACTGCAGCATGGAAAGCACACAAACGTGGTGCACACTTTGCAAACCCTTGTTATACACAAATTCACCCAACATGTATTCCTGTTTCTGGAGACCATCAGTCTAAATTAACGTTGATGTCCGAGTCGTTAAGAAATGATGGACGTATTTGGGTGCCAAAACATTTAAAAGATGTTGAGGCTATTCGTAATAAAACATTAAAACCTACACAACTAGCAGAAGAAGATCGCGATTATTACTTAGAGCGTCGTTATCCTGCATTTGGTAACTTAGTACCTCGAGATGTTGCATCTCGTGCAGCAAAAGAGCGTAGTGATGCTGGCTTTGGGGTTAATGCAACTGGTGAAGCTGTTTATTTAGACTTTGCTTCTGCTTTTATGCGTTACGGTAAAGAGCAAGCACACGTTAAAGGTTTAGATGAAAATGACGATGTGTTAGTTAAGAAATTAGGACAAGAAATTGTTAAAAATAAGTATGGTAATTTATTTCAGATGTACGAGAAAATCGTTGATGAAAATCCATACGAAACTCCAATGATGATTTATCCTGCGGTGCACTACACTATGGGTGGTCTTTGGGTAGATTACAACTTGATGACCAATGTACCAGGATTATATGCTATTGGTGAGGCTAATTTCTCTGATCATGGTGCAAATAGACTTGGTGCCTCAGCATTAATGCAAGGTTTAGCAGATGGTTATTTTGTATTGCCTTACACCATTGGTGATTATTTAGCCGATGATATTCGTACCGGTCCAATTTCTACAGATTCAAAAGAATTTGAAGATGCTGAAGCTGAAGTAAGAAAAAATATTGAGCACTTAATTAATAATAACGGAACACACTCAGTAGATTATTTCCACAGACGTCTAGGTAAGATCATGTGGGATAAGTGTGGAATGGCAAGAAACGCAGAAGATTTAAAATCTGCAATTACTGAAATTTCTGAATTAAGAGCAGAATTCTGGAAAGATGTACGTGTGCCAGGAACTAACGAAGAGTTTAATGAAGAGCTAGCAAAAGCTGGTCGTGTGGCAGATTTCCTTGAGTTAGGAGAATTGTTTGCAAAAGATGCTTTACAACGCGAAGAGTCTGCAGGTGGTCACTTTAGAGAAGAGTACCAAACGCCAGAAGGTGAAGCAGTACGTAAAAAAGAATTTCAATATGTGTCTGCTTGGGAGTATAAAGGTGAGCCTAAAGATGCAGTACTTCATAAAGAAGAGTTAGAGTACGAGAATATTAAAGTGAAAGAAAGAAGTTACAAATAAAGAAGAGCTATGGATTTAAAGTTAAAAATATGGCGTCAAAAAAACGCTAACGATAAAGGAAAGATGGTTGATTACCCAATCAGTAATGTATCTCCAGATATGTCTTTTCTTGAAATGTTAGACGTTTTAAATAACGAGCTCATAGAAAAAGGGGAATCTCCTGTTTCTTTTGATCATGATTGTCGTGAAGGAATTTGTGGTTCATGTTCATTATATATTAACGGTGAAGCACATGGTCCAGATCGTTTAATTACGAGTTGCCAGTTACACATGCGTACATTTAAAGATGGTGAGACTATAGTAATAGAACCATGGAGAGCTAAAGCATTCCCTGTAATTAAAGATTTAGTAGTAGATCGTTCTGCTTTTGATCGCATACAACATGCAGGTGGTTTTATTTCTGTAAATACTTCTGGTAATACTATTGATGCTAATACAATTCCTATTGAAAAAGCAGATGCAGATGACGCCTTTATGGCAGCAACTTGTATTGGTTGTGGTGCCTGTGTAGCAAGTTGTAAAAACTCATCAGCTATGTTATTTGTTGGTGCTAAAGTATCTCAGTTTGCTCTATTGCCACAAGGTCAAGTAGAAGCCACAGACCGTGTACTAAACATGGTAAAACAAATGGATGAAGAAGGTTTTGGTAACTGTACTAATACAGGTGCTTGTGAGGTAGAATGCCCAAAAGGTATCTCTTTAGAGAACATTGCTCGTATGAATCGTGAGTATTTATCTGCCAGCTTTAAAGGTTAAAAAAAAGATAACATATATTTAATCAAATCCTAAGTCGTGACTTAGGATTTTTTTTCTTTAATTTGATTTCAAATCCCTAACATGAAAAATATAATTACCTCCCTTGTATGTCTTTTATTTGCTATTTCTTTTAGTTATGCACAAGATAAAGACCTAAAGTTTAATGAAGATCAACTTTTAAACCGTTTAAAAATACTTAGTTCAGATAAATTTGAAGGACGTAGAACGGGCCAAAAAGGAAATAACTTGGCAAGAGCATACATCATTGAACAATTTAAAAGTTTAAATGTACGAGGCTATCAAGGTAACTACGAACATCCTTTTTCTTTTGACACACGTATTGGTGCTTTTAATGCGAATAATATATTAGTTGAAATTAAAGGAACCGAACATCTTGATAAGTACATAGTTATTAGTGCGCATCACGACCACCTTGGTGTCTCAGGTGATAAAATATTTAATGGAGCCGATGACGATGCTTCGGGTATTTCAGCCCTTTTTAGTTTTGCTGAATATTTAACCAAAAACCCACCAAAACATTCTGTAATTCTCGCAGCTTTTGATGCTGAAGAGTTAGGTTTGAGAGGAGCAAAACATTTTCTAGCTAACTTTGATACTAGTAAAATATTAATTAATCTTAATATGGATATGATTAGTCGTAGTGCAAAAAATGAGCTTTATGCAGTTGGTGCACGTTACAATAAAGCACTAAAGTCTATTGTAGATAATTTTGAAAATTCAACCACATCAAAATTGTTACAAGGGCACGACGGTACAGATGGGAAACAAGATTGGACGATGTCTTCAGATCATGGACCATTTCATGTTGCAAAGATTCCGTTTTTATACTTTGGTAATGAAGACCATGCCGCTTACCATAAAGAAACAGATGTTTTTGAAGATATTACACCAGAGTTTTATAAAAATTCAGTTCAAATGATTTTATCAATTTTTGAAACCATTGATACTTCAGGATTATAATAATTACGTTTTATGAAGAATCAAAAGTCGTTTTATAACGCACAACTAGAATTAAATAAAACAGAGGCAAAGCGTATTTTTAAACAAATGGGTTTGCTAAGTGTGTTACGGCTTTCGGTTTTTGTATTAACTGTATTTGGTATATACTTTACCTTTCAGTATTGGCAACTTGCCGTAGTTATAGGTGTTGTAGGTATGGCTATGTTTCTTGTTTTACTTACGAGATATACAGAGTTAAAACAGAAAAGAGCATTACACAAACGTCTTGTAATTATTAATGCTAATGAAATTAAAATAGCAGATGGTGATTTTTATAACAGACCAGATGGATCTGAGTTTCAAAATCCGAAGCATTTTTTTAGTTTAGACATAGATCTGTTTGGAAAAGGATCTTTTTTTCAATTTGTAAATAGAACAACCATAAAAGAAGGCACAGAAAAGTTTACAAACTATTTGTTAGCAAACCAAATATCTAATATTACTAGTAGGCAAGATGCTATTAAAGAATTAGGAAATTTACCATTATGGAGACAAAATTATTCTGCTGTAGCACAAGGAGTAGAAGCGCAGCATTCTGCAACATCTATAATTAACTGGTTAAAACAGTACAAGCCTTTTTTGAGTGTAATTCATTATTGGTCGACCATTGGGTTTAGTATAGCTTCAGTGGTGCTTTTAACACTAGGTGTTTTAGAAATTATTCCCATTTCATTTACAGGTTACTGGTTATTGCTTGGTTTAGGGCTAACAGCATTTTATCTTAAACGTATTAATGTAGTCGCACATAATACAGAAAAAGCAAAAGATACCTTTAGACAATATGCATTGCTATTACAACGTATAGAGAATGAAGCATTTAATTCTCCATTATTAAAAGAACAACAACATAAAATTAAATCGGAAGGTTTAAAAGCTTCACAGATTTTCTCGAAATTTTCAAAAGCTCTAGATGCCTTAGATAACAGAAATAATTTAATTTCTGCCATATTCGGAAACGGGCTTTTACTTTCAGATATAAGACAAACTTATCATGTAGAGCAATGGATTACTAAATACGGACACAAAGTTGAGGATTGGTTTGATGTGGTTACTTTTTTTGATGCCTACAATAGTTTAGGTAACTTTGCTTTTAATCACCAAGAGTTTAACTATCCTGTAATTACAGACCAACCTGTAACTATTTCTGCTACCGCTTTAGGGCATCCGTTATTAAATTCAGAAAAGCGTGTAGATAGCGATTTAGAGTTGCAAGCTCAACAATTTCTTATTGTAACAGGTGCAAATATGGCTGGTAAAAGTACATTTTTAAGAACTGTTGCTTTACATATTGTAATGGCAAATGTGGGTTTACCTGTATGTGCTAAACAAAGCAAATACAAGCCCATTAAGTTAATTACAAGCATGCGTACTACAGATTCCTTAACAGATGATAGTTCTTACTTCTTTAGTGAGTTAACACGTTTAAAATTTGTTGTAGATACTGTTGCAAAGGATACCAACCATTTTATCATTTTAGATGAAATTTTAAAAGGAACCAATAGTACCGATAAAGCCATTGGCTCGCGTAAATTTGTTGAGAAACTCGTAAAGTTAAATGCTACAGGTATTATTGCCACACACGATTTAAGCCTTACTGAAATTGAAAAAGAATTAGAAGCCGTAGAGAACTATTATTTTGATGCCGAAATTATAAACGACGAGTTATATTTTGACTATAAACTAAAACAAGGTGTTTGCCAAAACATGAATGCTAGTTTTCTTTTGAAGAAGATGGAAATTGTTTAAGAGATTTTTATTAGAAGCATATCTTATTAAATAGTTTTAATTTTGTTTAAAACCTAATCAATAAAAACCCCTTTCTGGTTACAGAAAGGGTTTTTATAATTTGTAAGAAACGTTTATTAAGCTTCAAAAGCATCAATAGAAACGTAAGACTTGTTGTCTTTTTTCTTAGTAAATTTCACAAGGCCATCCACTTTAGCATGTAAAGTATGATCTTTTCCTTGGTATACATTTTCACCTGGGTGATGTGTATTACCACGTTGTCTTATAATAATGTTTCCAGCAATAGCAGCTTGTCCACCAAAAATCTTAACGCCTAAACGTTTCGATTCTGATTCTCTACCATTTTTCGAACTTCCGACTCCTTTTTTATGTGCCATTTTATTTCGATTTTATGAGGTTAATTAACTTAAAGCAGCTATTAAATCAGCCTTCTTCATAGAAGAGATTCCTTCAATGCCCTTAGCCTTAGCCATTTCTTTTAATTCAGCAACTGTCATTTTGCTTAAATCTTGAGTAGCACTTTCTACTTTAGATTCAGTTTTTACAGTTTCTTTTTTAGGAGCAGCTTTTTTAGCTCCAGAAGCAGTAATGCCTTCAATTACGATTTCAGTTAAAGATTGTCTGTGTCCATTTTTAACACGGTAACCTTTACGTCTTTTCTTTTTGAAAACTATTACTTTGTCACCTTTAAGGTGCTTCAAGACTTTTGCACTTACTTGTGCTCCGTCTATAGCTGGGGCGCCTAAAGTTATACTGTTACCATCACCTATTAAAAGAACGTTATCGAAAGAAACTTTCTTACCTTCTTCAGTAGTTAAACGGTTAACAAAAACTCTTTGGTCTTTTTCAACTTTAAATTGATGCCCTGCTATCTCTACAATTGCGTACATAGCGTAAACGTTTTTATTAATTTGTTTGTTAAATAATATACTTTCTTCTCAGAAAGCGGATGCAAATATACTCCTAAATTCGTAATACACAAACGTTTTAAAGGTTTTAGAGCACTTTTTAAATCTATTTTTTACGTTATATTTATAACTAACTAGCTTTGTACTCATAATTATGACAGTTTTCACATTTTATTATGTTAAAAAAGCTGAAGAAACCATTATTTTTGTGAGGCTTTATGTAACAAAGTGCATTTAGTACAGACAAACACTAAAACAATTTTAAATTTTAAACACACTTAATAATGAAAAAAAGCTTATTTATTCTAGCGCTTTCGTTGCTTGTTGGTTTTCAGGCCAATGCACAAAAAGTAGAATTTGAGGAGTACAAACTAGATAATGGTTTGCACGTCATCTTACATCAAGAAAATGGTGCGCCAGTTGTTACAGTTGGGGTTATGTACCAAGTAGGTGCAAAAGATGAAATTCCTGGTAGATCTGGTTTTGCTCACTTTTTTGAACACCTTTTATTTGAAGGTACAGAAAACATAGAGCGTGGAGAATGGTTTAACATTGTCTCTGCCAATGGTGGTAGAAATAACGCAAACACATCTCAAGACAGAACTTTTTATTACGAAACATTTCCTTCAAACAAATTAGAAGTTGGACTTTGGATGGAGAGTGAGCGTATGTTACACCCAAAAATTGAAAAAATTGGTGTTGATACACAAAACGAAGTTGTGAAAGAAGAGAAGCGTCAGCGTATTGATAATTCTCCTTACGGTAAAATTATATACAGAACAGGTGTAGATAAGCACTTATTTAAAACGCATCCTTATGGACGTTCTGTAATTGGGTCTATGGATGATTTAGATGCAGCAGAACTTTCAGAATTTCAAGATTTTAACAAACAATATTACAATCCTAATAACGCAACGTTAGTTGTTGCAGGAGATATTGATGTGGCGGCAACTAAAAAAATGATTGCAGATTATTTTGGAACCATAGAAAATAATGCTGAAACTAATATTAGAGAAACAATTGTTGAGTCAGCAATTACTGAAACAAGATATGCTACTGAATACGATTCTAATATTCAAATACCAGCATATATCTTTTCTTACATTACACCAAAATCAGTAGAAAAAGATGCTTATGTTTTAGATTACATTTCTTCTATTTTAACAGGTGGAAACAGTTCTAGAATGTATAAGCGTATGGTAGATCAAGATCAAGTTGCTGTTCAGGTTTTAGCGTTTGGCCAAGCCAACCAAGATTACGGAACTTACACTATGGGTGCTTTAATTAAAGGTGAGCCAGATTGGGATAGCCTAAAAGCAACGATGGATGAAGAGATTAAAAAATTACAAACGGAGTTAATTACTGAGAAAGAATACCAGAAATTACAAAACCAGTTTGAAACACGTTTTGTAAACGCTAACTCTAGTATAGAAGGTATTGCATCTTCTCTTGCTACCTACCAAATGTTACAAGGTGATACTAGTCGTATTAACAAGGAATTAGATATTTACAGAACAATAACGCGCGAAGATATTATGCGTGTAGCCAATAAATATTTAAATTCTAACCAACGTGTAGAGATTAAATACTTAGCAGGTACTGAACCAACAAACGATAAAAAATAAAAATAAGCTTAGTAGATATGAAAAAATATATAATATATTCACTTTTAGCAGTCTTTACAGCATTTACTGCTACTGCTCAAATAGATAGATCTAAAATTCCGGCTTCAGGTCCAACACCAGAGGTAAATCTTGGTGAAGCAAAAGAATTTAAACTAAAAAACGGATTAACGGTATTAGTTGTTACTGATACAAAATTACCATCAGTATCATGGTCTTTAAACCTAAATACGCCTCCTGTTTTTGAAGGTGAAAAAGCAGGTGTGCAGTCTTTAACAGGTGCTTTAATGGGTAAAGAAACTCAGTTAACAACTAAAGATGATTTTAGCGAAAAAGTAGACTTTCTTGGGGCAAGTATCAATGTTAGCCTTAATGGTGGTTTTGGTTTTTGTTTGTCTAAATATACAGACGATGTTTTTAGTCTTTTTGCAGAAGCTGCTTTACAGCCAAAGTTTACTCAAAAAGAATTAGATTTTGAAAAAGATCAATTAATTGAAAATATTAAAAATAACGCTAATAGTGCAGCTGCAATTGCAGGTGACGTAAGAGGCGCTTTATTTTACGGTAAAAACCATGCTGCTGGTGAGGTTGTTACAGAAGAGAGTGTAAAGAAAGTAACATTAGAAGATGTTCAGAATTTTTACAATTCACGTTTTAAGCCGTCTAACGGTTATTTATTATTTACTGGTGACATAACAGAGAAAGATGCAAAAAAATTATTGAAAAAATATTTTAAGTCTTGGGAAGCTGGTTCAGTGCCAACACCAAACTATCCATCTTTTGAAGATGTAGCAACAACTGAGGTTAATTTTGTAGATGTACCTAATGCGGTACAAACTGAGTTAGCGGTTATGAGCGTATCTCCTTTAAAAATGAATGATGAAGATTACCATGCATCATTAGTAGCAAATTATATTTTAGGTGGTGCTTTTGGGTCTTACTTAAACATGAATTTAAGAGAAGCAAATGGTTATACCTATGGTGCGCGTTCATCTTTAGGTACAGGTAGATACTACAATTCTTCGTTTAGAGCAACAACTAAAGTAAGAAACGAAGTAACAGATAGTGCTGTCGTAGAAACCTTAAAAGAGATTAAAAGAATAAGAACAGAGTTTGTTGACGAGGAAGTTTTAGAAAATGCTAAAGCTAAATACCTAGGTAGCTTTATTTTAGAATCTGAAGATAAAGCAGTGTCGGCAAGACGTTCTTTAAGTATTAAAACAAATAATTTACCTGTAGATTTTTACAAAAACTTTATTGCAAATATAGATGCTGTAACTAAAGAAGATGTAAAGCGTGTTGCAAATAAATACTTTAATGATGCTCAAGCACGTATCGTTTTAGTAGGTAAAGCATCAGATGTTTTAGAAAATGTTGAGAAAATTGAATGGAATGGTAAAAAATTACCAGTTAAGTTTTTTGATAAAGAAGCGAACCCAACAAAGCGTCCAGAAACAAAAGTTTTGCCAGAAGGACTTACTGCACAGACTGTAATTAATAGTTACATTACTGCTATAGGTGGCGAAGTTAATTTAAGAAAAGTAACTTCAACTTTGGTTAATGCTGAAGTTACAATTGCGGGTGCACCGTTTAAGCCTAAAGCAGTAATTAAGCAAATGGCACCAAACAAGTTTGCAATGGAGTTAACTGCTGAAGGTATGGGTACTTTAATGAAGCAAAATTTTGATGGTGAAAATGGATACATGGAGCAACAAGGTAGAAAAATGCCTATGGATGATGCGACACTTTCTAGCAGAAGATCTTCAAAAGGATTATTTGAAGAGCTATTTTTAGATGCCTCTACTATGCAACTTGAAAGTATGGTTGCTATTAATGGTGCAGATGCTTATAAAATTAAAATAACTAAAGGTGATACATCTTCTTTTAGATATTATGATGCAAAAAGCGGTTATTTAGTAAGAACAGAAGAGAGTGCAGAAGCTCAAGGTCAGACTATGACAACAACTACAGATTTCTCTGATTATAAAGAAGTAGGTGGTGTATTGATGCCTTACATGATGAAAGTAACCTCTGGACCACAGGTTTTAGTTTTTGAAACAAAAGAAGCTAAAGTTAATGAAGGTGTTTCAGATGCAGATTTTAACTAGATACTTTTAAGAGTATAAAAAAACCGAAGCGAAAGCTTCGGTTTTTTTTATGCTTTACGTTTATGCGATAAATAAACACCAACCAATATTATTAGGGCGGCCAACCCTTGAATAAAACTAAAAGATTCGCCGTCTAAAACACCCCAAATTAATGCAATAATTGGCATTACATAGGTTACTGAAGATGCAAAGACAGGTGTAGACATTTGTACTAACTTATTAAATAACACCTTTGCTATGGCTGTGCCAAATACAGATAAAATAGTGACATATAAAAGAGCATTTGTAAAATGAGGATTTTCAAATGTAGTTGAGCTAAAAAAATCAGTAAATATTAAAATAATAAATGCTGGTATAACAATAAAGACATAATTACCTGCGGCAATAGCTAAAGGCTTTACATCTTGTAAATAACGTTTTATAATATTTACATTTGCGGCATACATTAGCGTAGAAGCAATAACAAAACCAGCATACAAATAGTTTTGATTAGGGTTAAGCTCTGAGCCCTTCAATATTAAAATAGCAGTACCTATAAAACCAATAACAACTCCTAAAATTTGACGCTTTGTAGATGCAATTTTAAAAACAGCAAAACCAAGTAAAATTGTATTTAAAGGCACAAGCGAGTTTAAGATAGAGGCGACACTACTGTCTATCTCAGTTTCGGCAATGGCAAAAAAGAAGGCTGGAAAAAATGAACCCAAAAGACCAGATATTAATAGCCATTTCCATTTAGTTTTTGGTATTGTCTTTAATTTACTATAGCCAACACTCAGTAATATTATACCTGTTATTATGGTTCTAAGCGCACCAAGTTGATAAGCTGTGAGTCCTAAAAGCGACTTTTTTATTAAAATAAATGAGCTTCCCCAAATTACAGATAAGATTAAGAGGTAAATCCACTTTATATTAGGGTTTTTCATACAGAAACATTCTAAATCTTCACAAAAATCGTTAATTATTTCTCAAGAAACATTAAGTTTATTAGATTTATAAAAAATATTTTAATCGTTTTATAATTATGAAAATCTTAAAGAAAATATGTTTAGTTGCTTTTGTTGGCACATTAGCAGTATCATGTAAAGATGAGAGTCAGCCAGAAGTTAAAACTGTAGATATAGAAGTGTCAAAAAAAGATGTTTCTGAAACTTTAGATCCTAACGCTACTTACGCAAAAGTAGAATTTGGTATAGATGGTATGACATGTGCTATGGGTTGCGCTAAGACTATAGAGAAGAAAATGGCTAAGATGGAAGGTGTTAAATCTGCAAAAGTAGATTTTGACAAACGATTAGCTATGGTTGAGTATGATGAAGCTAAAGTTTCACCAGAAACATTAGAAAAAACGGTGGTTAGTGTCGCAGATACCTATTCAGTTAAAGACATGAAGAAAGTTGAAGACTTTGGTACTGCTAAGAAAACTTGTAAAGTAGATTGTAAGAAGGCTTGTTGTGCTAGTGAAGCAAAAAAAGATAAAGAAGCCTGTGCAGCAGACTGTAAAAAAGCATGTTGTAAAGGAGAAAAGCAAGCAGAGTAAAAAAAGCACTCTTACTAAAATATAATATAAGCGCTACCTACATAGGTGGCGCTTTTTTATTGTACTTGTAATAAAATAACACCTATTAAAAAGCCTGCAATAGGAAGAAGCCATAATAAATGAATAGCCATTGGCTTAGGTTTTAATTTAGCATTTAGAATATTTCGTTTTCTGCCATTAAAACGCATCCAGTTTTTAAAGCTAATAAATACAGCCACTAAAATAAAAATCACCCAAAATTTGGTTAAAGACATAGTTGTCATCTTCATTTGACTAGCAAATGCCAGTATAAATGCACCCAAAGCAAGTGTAATAGCTGATTCTAAAAGATTTATATAGAGTAAAGCAACGGTTAGACTTCTTTTGCCTAAAGACTTCTTGTAATGATTAAAAATAGTGATGTAAAAATTGTCTAACATAGTGTTGTATTGTATAAAAAATAAAAAGCCACATCTTTAAAAAAAGTATGTGGCTTTTTAAATATAGTATTTAAATATTAGTTACCAGTAACTTCAACATTATCTAAGTGGTATCTCGTTGTTGCGCTAGGGTCAGAACCTTCATAGAAGAAACCAAATACCGCATTACCATCTACACAAGATATATTTACCGGACCTACAGTTTCAAAATCACCAAAACCACCACTTGGGCCAGCTGGTATAGCTGCATCTAAAATAGACCAAGTTGCTGTAGTAGGGTCGCCTGCATAGTCTGTAGAAACCCATACCGATAGATTGGTACCATTATCAAAATTTGCTTGTATATCAAAAGATAATTCTTCGCCTGTAGTAGCATCCATATTTATAACTGGTGTTACTAACCAAACATTTGCTTCTGCATTGTTAGAGTTAAAAGCAGAGATACGAGAGTAAAAGTTATTACTAAAACTGTTTAAAAACCAGTCTGTACTTGTACCATCTATATTAATATTATCCCAACCTTCAGAATCATAAGTACCAAAACCTTCAAAATCTTCTTCAAAAATAATAGCACCACCACCAGAAGGGCCAGTACACATTAAGAAATCAGGGTCGCAACGCGACTCAACACCCGCAAAGTTTACATCTTCAGGTGTGTTTATAGCAAGGTTAAATGTATCACCAAAGAAATTTCTAGTTAAGATACCTTTAATGCTTCCTTGTCCGTTAGGTAAGCTTAAGTTTTTAAAATCTGAAAATGTACTAGTACTTACAATAATACTACTTCCAGATTCGTCACAACTTTCTAATATACGTTCACCATCAAATTCATCTGTTGGTTCACCTGCATAAGATAATGCGCTTTCACCAAGTGCAATATTTCTATTAAACTGAACATTGTTTAATTGCACAAAAACGTTTTCTAAACTTTCATCAAAATCAGAAAAATTAACTGCGTTTGGTACAATTTCTTCAATTTGTGGTGACCTTTTAATAACATCAGATTCGTTAGAGCTAGCAATTTTTTCTAGTTGTTCTGTAACACCTAATGTTAAAACACCATTACTAGTACCAAAATGAAGACCAACAAGTTTTACATATATAAGTTGACCAAAGCTGTAGCGTATAAATAATGGATTAACATCTATCATTACACGTACACCAGCTGTACCAACATTTGCATTGTTTTGTATAATCATTTCTTCAAAAAAGTTACCAGCTTCATCATTAGAAACAACGTAACCACTAATGTAATTATCGGTATTTTCTAAAGAAATAACATAATCTTCTCTTAGAGTTGCAATAGCTTGAGCATCAAAAGTACTGTTAGGATCTAGGCCTAAATCATCAATATAGCCTAAAAATTGTTGCTCGTACTCGTCTATTAAATCATCAATTGTAATAACGTCTACCTCAAGTATTGGTTCTTCAATTGCTAAATTTGGTGTGTTAAAGTCATCATCTTCTACACAACTATTAAATACTACTAAGCCAACGAGTAATAGTATTAGTTTGTTAATTTTTAAAGTTTTCATGTTGTATTTTTTATTTTGTTCTAACATTGCTTAAAATCTTACATATACATTAAGGTAATATGTGGTACCTGTACCAAAGAAATAACGCGATCCAAAAACAGGGCCATTAGCTCTAGACTTATCCTCTTGCATACGACGAAAGTTTGCTAAACGCGATTGTTCAAAACCACCTGTTCTGTATTCTTCATTAAATACGTTGTTTATTGTTGCAAAGAAACCAACAAAGTAGTCGTTAACTCTCCAAGATTTTCCACCAACGATATTAACTAACATATAATCATCAAACTGTTCTTGTTTTAATAATTCTCTAGCTACAACAGGGTCATAATCATTGAAGGTGTTACCATCAAAATCTGACGTAAAGTTTGCTGATCTTGCTAAGTTACTTACATCTACATACGCATTAGAAAAGAAGTTGCTTGTTACACCAATATTCCAAAAGTTAGGGTCTCTATATTCAAATCCTAATTGAAATGCGCGCTCTGGTCCACCAGCAACATGCACATCTTTTAATTGTGTAGTACCATCACCAAATCTAATTTCTTGTGGTATGTCACTTCTATTCTGAAAATCTACACTTGTAAGATATAAGTCGGGATTATTTTGGAAGGTATATTGGCCTATTGATGCTGCACCTTTTAGTTTTATAGTAGGTGTAACTTGTGCCTCTATCCCTAATTCCATACCAACATGTCTGCGTTCTATATTTGTTAAAACTTCTTGTACAAAAGCATCACCAGTATCTACACCTAAGCCAGCAAGGTCTTCAGTAAAGTAAAAACCAATATCACTTCCGTTTTTAAAACCAGAATAAAAACCAGTAAGTCTCGCTTTTACTTTTGGTGATCTAAAGATATAACTTGCATCTACAGATTGAATGTTTTCGCTTTCTAAACCAATAACTGTTGCGTTGGTCTGTCTTGCATTACTAAAAGAGTTTCTTAGTGTAGGGGCTTTAGTAAAGTAACTTGCGTTAACATCTAATAAATGTTTTCCTGTTATTTTATAAGTAAATCCACCTTTAATACCATAATTAGTAAAGCTTAAATTATCACTTTCTCCAAAAGAACCATTGTTACCGCCTCCTTGAAAGAAACCGTTTTCATACAAGCCTGTTCTTTGGTAAGACGTTTGCGAGATGTTTGCACCAACATAAAAGTCTATTTTATTGTACTTAAATTGTGCCTGAGCAAATGTGCTAACAACCTCAGCATCCATTTCGTAATTATATTTATAACGGTCACCTTCTCTTACAATTCGGTTAGGGTTATTAACATCACTCTGTGCAAGGTTAGCAGCTACTTCATCACTAATAGTAGAATTGGCATCTTCTTCAGCGAAAAAATCTACATCTAAATAGCCTGTGCCACCTAGTAAATCTTCAATACGCGCAAAGTTTTGACTATTAAGTCTTCTATAATTAACTGAGGTATTTAATCTAATATTATCTGCTAATTCAGCATCTAAAATAGAATTAAAAGATAATTGTTGGTCTTTTATAACATCTGCTTGTATGGCATATAAAGAGTTTCCTCCAACATTATCAGGTCTTAAATTACCTTCATAAAAACTAGCCCAAGGCATTTGCCCATCGTTTAAAAATTGTTGTTGTGCACTGTATGCATTCTGAAAATCGTTTGCCGTAGGGTTTGCATCTTGTAAAAAGAAACTAGGAAGATTTTGATAATACGTTGGGTCTGGGTTACGCGCCCCACCAAGGTAAGCATTTTCACCGCCAACAGTGAATAAACGTGTACCACCATTATCAATTCTTGTATTTGCAATCTCACCAAATTGGTAAGCTACATTAGTATTTAATCTTACTTTAGAAGAGATATCCCAAAAATGGTTTAACATTAAAATTGGCTCATCGGTGTTTCTCATTCTAGAGTTACGTTGTTCGCCATTTAATTCTCCCCACAGTGGGTTGTATTGTCTTCCTTTAAGGTCGTAAACTTCTTGAGTAATAGCCGTAGAACGTCCACGTCTATTTTGTGCATAAATACCTGTAAAGTTTAAGCTATGGTCTTTATTAATTTGCTTTTCTACAGCTACAAAAAATGAATTAGCATCATATAATGTTCCATCTATATAGCCATTTTCTCCGTAACGACGCGATCCCAAAACAGAATACGACCAACCACCCTCTAGTAAGCCAGAGTTGTAACTTGCCATAACTCTACCTTGGTAACTTCTATTAGCAGAAGCGTAAGAAATACGACCACCTCTTCTGTATTTAGAAGCACGCATTATAATGTTATTTGTACCTGCTAAATCACCAAAATTGTAATCGTTTGCAGACATACCCATAGAAAATTCTTGGTTTCGCTGCATATCATTCAAACCTCCCCAGTTAGCCCATTGCGGACGTCCACTAAATTGTTTGTTCATTTCAATACCATTAATAAGAACTTTACCATTAGCATTATCTAAACCTCTTGGTCTAAAGAATGTTGCGCTAAAGTCAAAAGCAGCAGCATTTAAAAATACATCTCTAGATGCTTGTAATAAACCAGATATATTATCTGTTAAACCGTCGTCTTCACTATTTAAATTATCATCTGAAATAGAAATAATGAATAAATCTTTTTTATCGCTACTATCGTAATCTAAAGTCATACCGCTAATATCTACGGTCTTACCTTCATTTACAATAATTGGATAACGTTTGGTAACATACCCTACAATTTCAACTTTTAAAACTTGCTCACCAAGTGGTACGTTTGTGGTAAAACTAAATTCACCTTTACCATTTGTTTTTGCAGTTTGTCCTGTCTCTTCAATAGTAATAGTTACATCAGGGATTGGTTGCCCTGTAATTCCGTCTAAAACACTTCCTTTAATTACCGTTTGTTGTGCAAAACTTGGTAAAGAAAAGGCGATTCCGAACAGAAAGAGTAAAAAACTTTTTTTCATGCCTAATTATAAGATTGGTTGTTAATTTGCCCTAAATAATACTTATTTAAGGCGTGCAAATGTACATTTTTTATAATAATATCATACTTTTGGCAAGCATTTTGATTTCGAAATAACGATTTAATAATGCTAAATAATAAAGTAGCGTTAATAAAAACACAATATTTAAGTAAAAAACGGCTTAACCTGCTTTGTTTAAAACAATTAAAAAAACTATTTAATGAAACTATTAAAATCATGTCTTGTTTTACTTGCACTTATTTGCATTTCTAATGTTTGGTCTCAACAAGAAAAAAAACGTTTTAAAATACATACCGTTGCATTTTATAATTTAGAAAACTTATTTGATACCATTAATGATCCTTTAAAGTATGATGAGGCTAGCCCAATGATGGAGTTAAAAGCTAACCGATCTGAAGTTTATAAGAAGAAGATTAAAAACATGGCGCGTGTTGTTGCCAGTATTGGTAGTGATAAATCAAACAATTCGCCAGCTATTATTGGTGTTTGCGAAATTGAAAATAGAGCGGTTTTAGAAGATTTAGTTAACGACCCGCTTTTATTAGGCAAGGATTATGGAATTATTCATTTTGACGGACCAGATAGACGTAGTATTGATGTGGCTTTATTATACCAAAAAGCATTATTTAGACCAATAGATTCTAGCTCTCATGAGTTAAAAATTTATGATGATGTAAGTCGAAAACGCGTATACACAAGAGATCAATTATTGGTTAGTGGACAACTTGAAGGTGATTTAATACATTTATTAGTTAACCACTGGCCATCTCGAAGTGGTGGTGAGGCAAGAAGTAGATCTAAGCGTGTTGGTGCAGCCAAATTAAATAAACATCTTATAGATTCTTTACAGTCTATAGATCCGTATGCTAAGATCTTTACAATGGGAGATTTAAATGATGACCCAACAAATGCAAGTGTTAAGAAAGTACTTAAAGCTCAAAAAGATAAAAGTAGAGTGCCTTTAAAAGGGATTTACAATCCTTTCGAAAAAATGTTTACAGAGAAAGGTTACGGAACTACAGCTTATCGAGATGCTTGGAGTTTATTTGACCAGATAATGGTAACAAAACCTTTGTTAGATGATGATTATTCTTCTTTTAGATTTTGGAAAGCTGGGATATATAATAAAGCCTATTTAACAAACAAAAGAGGCCGTTGGGAAGGTTACCCATTTAGAAGTTTTGCAGACGGTGGTTTTACAGATGGCTTTAGCGATCATTTTCCTGTTTACGTTTATTTAATAAAAGAAGTAAAAGATTAATTATTAAATTACTTAAACAAAAAAGGTGCAAATATTATTTGCACCTTTTTTGTTTTATTAGAACCACAATTTCCATGGTATTTTAGCTAAAACTAAAACAAGTGCTAGTGTATAAAATATAGCTAGCATCTTAAATTTTGGTTTAGATACAAGTTTCTTTTTGTGTTTAGAGTAGCCTACGGTTACTAAAGCAACAGCTATAATCATTGTTGTAGGATGCTCAATAATAAGATTTCGTAATTCAGCATTTTTCATTACTTCGCCCATACCACCTACTTCTTTAATGGTTGTAAAATAATCTTTAGTAAAAAATAATACGATACCAATAAGTAATTGAATGTGCATTGTTATAAGTGCAAAAAGAGAGATTCTAAAATCTTTTGCATCAAACTCTTTGTCTCCAAAAAATTTAAAAAGTGCATTAAAAGTAGCAGCAACTAAAACGAGAAGCACCAAATAAGCCCAATACGAGTGTATAAATTGAACAGTTTCCATAGTTAATTAGGTTAGTTAATAAATGCAAAAGTAATGATTTGTGTACGAAAGCGTTTATTCTGAAATAGTAATTTTATGCTTTATCTCATTTCCTAATTCATCTATAACAGTAATAACGTGGTCTCCAGGTGATGGCGAAACAGCCATGTCATGTATGTCTTTGGTATGGCCAACAAATAGGTTATCTACATACCAATAGAGTTGAAGTTGAGGTTTAGAGTGTGCAACCTTTAAGATTAAGTCGTTTGTATTACCGTTAAAATCTTTTGGTAAAAAGATAGTGCTTTGTTGATTTGGGTAAATAAATGCCATAAAAACACTATTAGCTTCACCACAGTCTGTTCTAACAGGTGGTGCTACTTTATAAAAAGGATTCTTATTTTTATAATAATAAGCCTGTAAAGGTGGTAGTACAAACCATGGTTTATTTGTAATATTTGAAACAGACTCACAAGAAGAATTTACTTGAAATTGCTCAGAGGTATCTAAGTGTAATAGGGTGTGATAAGGACAAGGTTCTGTTTTTTGTCCGCTTATTTGAATATACCTTTCTTCTACAGCATCACAAATTACTGAAGCTCTATAACCACTTTTTTTACAAATTGAAACCTCTAACATTTCGTCATAAGGTTTTGTAAACCAATTGCTTTTTGGTAACACATCAAAAACATCAAATAGAATAGGTGCTGATGTTTGCACACCCACTAATCCTGGCCGCCCTTCTCCATCTGCGTTACCGACCCAAACACCAACAACATAATTTTTTGTAGTGCCAATTGCCCAAGCATCTCTAAAACCAAAACTGGTACCTGTTTTCCAAGCTATGTCTTGCGAAGAGTTATAGAATTCCCAACTTTCATCGCTCTCTGGTCGGTTAACTTGTTTCATACTTTCAAAAGTGAGATAAATTGAAGCGGCATCAAAAATTTGCTTTTCTTGAGATGGTTTACCAAAATCTACAGGTACATTAAATTTATAGGTAGGTTGACAAAATTCATTTTTAAAATATTGACTAGAATTTTCATTAAAATGATTTAAAGTAGAGGCCATACCTGCATAACTTTTACACAAATCCCAAAGGTTACTTTCTGCACCACCAAGTATTAACGATAAACCGTAATGATTGGCATTGTATTTTAAATCTTTAAGCCGTAACGCTTTTAAATAATGGTAAAAACGATCTAACCCAAAATCTTGTAGCATACGTACTGCAGGTACATTAAGTGAACGCGATAAAGCTTCGTTAGCATGTACAGCGCCATCATAAGATTTATTAAAATTTTCGGGTTGGTAACTGCCAAATTGCGTTGGTACGTCAGCGACTAAGGTATGAGGTAATAAATCGCCAGCATCTAGCATAGACGCATATAAAAACGGTTTTAATATACTACCTGTGCTTCTTGGTTTATCTATAATATCTACACTTTTTTGGTGTGCTTTATCTGTTGGCGAATTGCCAATGTAAGTTAATATTTCTCTTGTATTTACATTTAATATTAATACCGAAATATTGTAAATTTCATTTTGTTTTAAAAGACTGTAATGCTGTTTTACAATAGTATTAGTCTGCTCTTGTAAAGCAATATCAACTGTTGTTTTTATACGTTTTCCTCGATTTTTTCTAGCTATTTTCTGCAATAAATGTGGTGCAATTTGTGGTAACGGATAAGGTTTTTGTGGCAAGCTTTCTGCAATAGATAGGTTATAGGTTAGTAAATCTATAGTACCGTTATTTAAAAGTTTTTTTAATAATCTGTTTCGTTTTTCTAGCAGTTTTTTTTGATTTTTCCCAGGATAGATTAAACTTGGCGCATTTGGTAAAACAGCAAGTGTTGCACTTTCTGCCCACGATAAATCTGTAGCGTTTCTATTAAAATAGCGCCAAGATGCAGCATCAACTCCAACAACATTACCACCAAATGGTGCATGGCTGGCGTAAAGTTTTAAGATGTTATCTTTAGACATTCTCAATTCTAAACGTGTGGCTAAAATTAGTTCTTTTAGTTTTTCAAAGTAAGTTCTAGATTGTCCTTTTCTAGATAAACGAATAACCTGTTGTGTTATGGTACTACCACCTCTTTTTATAGAACCAGAACTTAAGTTACCCTTTATGGCTTTAAATATAGAGATCGGATTAAAGCCAGGATGTTTATAAAAATATTCATCTTCAAATTGAAGAATACACGTTTTAAATTTTGAAGGTATAGAATCACTTTCTGGAAATCGCCATTGCCCATCTTCTGCAATTAGTGCTCCTAATAATTTATCGGTGTTACTCGTAATTACAGTTGCGGTAGGGTCTTTAAATAAGTGTTGTGGTAAACAGAAATAGTAGAACACACAAAGGGCAAAAATCACAATAGATTTTACCTTATGGTCTTTAATATGTCTAATTAACCTATACATGTGCCATACAAAATTAAGTTTAAGTGTCCGATCATCGAAAACTGTGTTTGGTTACACCTATTTATATATATATTTAAACGTGCAAAACTCTTTATTAGATCATAAGGTACTCATATTTCTTTGTATTTCTTTTTTTACAAAAGGATTACATGCGCAGTTAGGATTCTGTCAAGGTAATTCTGGTGATCCTATATTTACGGAAGACTTTGGTACAGGAACGAATTATGGACCACAATTACCGGTTGGTACAACAACTTATAATTTTGTAGGGACCAATGGGCCACAAGACGGTAGTTATACTGTTGGTAGCAGTACTTTTTCTTTTGGATGGAATATGCCTAGCGATCACACTCCTGGCGATACCAACGGAAAAGCATTAATAGTTAATGCAAGTTTTACTACTGGAGAATTTTATAAGACAAATATAAACGGACTTTGTGAAAATACGACTTACGAATTTTCGTCTTGGTTAATGAATATATTACCAAGTTCTGGTTGTGGTGGAAATGGAATTCCGGTAAATGTTAGATTCGAAATTTGGGATATAACAGATACAAATCTATTAGCTAGTGGTAATACAGGTAGTATATTTGGTACGGTTGCACCAGCTTGGCAACAGTATGGTTTGGTTTTTCAAACGCTACCTGCACAAACATCTGTAATATTAAAGATTATTAATAATGGTGTTGGTGGTTGTGGTAATGATTTAGCGATAGACGATATTGTATTTAAGAGTTGTGGTGACGCTATAACAGTTGAAGATTCTACAACTAATAATACCGTTTCTTTATGTAGTAGTCAAACTCCGTTTATTGAGACTATAACGGCTATACCAGATAATGCCGTGTTTAGTAGCCATTTTTATCAATGGCAAGTTAGCAATGATGGTATTAATTGGGTAGACTTGGTTGGGGAAAGTAATGCTGCTCTTACTTTAACAGGGGTGACAACAACATCACTTTACAGAGCTAAAGTTGCTGAGATTGCAGTTAATTTAAATAACGAAGATTGTATTACATTCTCCGATATATACCAGATAAATATAGCACAAGCACCAGCACAACCAGTCATAGCGTGTTGGGAAATTGCTACATTTAGTGATGCAACTTGTAGTTGGACGGTAACAGGTACTCAGCCTATACAGCCCGTTTTAGAATGTTGGGAAACTGCAACGTTTAACAATACAACTTGTGTTTGGGACATTGCTGGTACACAACCTGTACAGCCTGTTTTAGAATGTTGGGAAACCACACAATTTAATACCACTACTTGTACTTGGGATATTACAGGTACACAACCGTTACAGCCAACTATAGAATGTTGGGAGACCGCTACGTTTAATAATATAACTTGTGTTTGGGACATTACAGGTGCACAACCTGTACAACCTGTTTTAGAATGTTGGGAAACCACACAATTTAATACCACTACTTGTAGTTGGGATATTATAGGTGCGCAACCGTTGCAGCCAACTATAGAATGTTGGGAGACCGCAACATTTAATACCATAACATGTGCTTGGGATATAACAGGAACTCAGCCAATAGCACCAACCAATCTTGAGTGTTGGGAAATAACAACTTTTAATAATACCACATGTGTTTGGGAAATATCTGGTACGCAACCAGTACAACCAGCTATTGCATGTTGGGAGACAACTGCATTTAATAACACGACGTGTACATGGGATATTATAGGTGTACAACCGATGCAACCAACTGGTTTAGAATGCTGGCAAATACCAATATTTAATAATGTAACCTGTGCTTGGGATGTCTCTGGCACACAACCCTTAGCACCAACTAATTTAGAATGCTGGCAAACAACAACGTTTAATACAACAACATGTAATTGGGATATTTTAGGTACACAACCTACAGTGCCATCAAATTTAGAGTGTTGGGAGACGGCTACTTTCAATGACTTATCTTGTGCTTGGGAAGTGTCAGGAACTCAACCATTAGAGCCTACTAATTTATTATGTTGGCAAGTAGCAGTTTTTGATAATGCTAATTGTACTTGGGAAATTACAGGGACCCAACCCTTAGATTCTAGAGAAGAATTTTTATCACTTTGCGAAAATGAAACACTACTTCTACAGGCAACATCGTCAATAATTAGCCCAACTTACAATTGGAATACTGGTGCAATGACATCATCTGTAACCATTGATGCAGCTGGTAGTTATGAGGTTCAAATTACCGACGGTTGCTTTACAGAAATAATAACGTTTGTTGTAGCAGCAATTGAAAACCCAATTATTGAAAGTGTCGTATCAGACGGAAGCACTATAATTGTCAATCTTCTTAATTCAGTTGATTATCTATATTCATTAAATGGTGAAGATTTTCAAACTAGTAATATATTTAGCAATATAATTAGTGGGTTATATACTGTATATGTTAAGTCATCGGTTTGTGATACTATAATTACGCAACAGCATTTACATTTTTTTATACCTAAATTTATAACACCAAATGCAGATGGTGTTAATGATTTTTTCTCTTTAAATATTTTAGAGTTTTTCCTGACTTCCGAGGTTTATATTTTTGATCGTTACGGTAAACTTCTATTCTCAGCAATTAATAGAAATGTCAATTGGGACGGAACGTTTAATAATAACCGTTTACCAACTTCAGATTATTGGTACGTTATAAAAATTGAAGGGCAAGAATTTAAAGGGCATTTTACATTAAAGAACTAGATTTAGCATCATCTAAACTAAATTCGTATTCGCGCTCTACTTTACAAATTTTTACGTTATACCAGTTGTACCATTGTTCTCGTCCTTTTTGTTGTGCAAATAGATGTTGTGTATTTGCTTTCCAATTTTTTATAGCCTCTAAACTTTTCCAATAACTTACAGTAATACCTAAAGCATGACTAAGCTTAGATGACTTCTCGTTTCTTGCACTATCAATACCTAAGTAACCTTTTTGCTGTTTGGCTAAGGTTTCCATTTTGTTAGCCATTTCAATATAACCAGCAGTGTATTCTGTTTGTGTTGATGTAAAAATTACGACGTAATAGGGTTTAAAGTTTTTCATATTTATTTCCCATGAAAACGGGAATTTTTTAGTTAAAATCTAATTTTTATAAAAACACCCCTAAAGTCCCCTTAAGGGGACAATCCTAGAAATTAACTTAGGTGCTATTGTCCCCTTGAGGGGACTTTAGGGGTGTAAATTGTTAAGAGCCTTCAGGTATCTTAAATTCAATTATTTTTTCAGTGATTTTGTCTTCAGAATCTGTCAAAATAAATTTAATAAAAACACGATTTGTAGTCACACTAACCGGAAAATCTTTTATGTTTTTTATTGTTTTAACATAGGTAAACCAATCGTCTCCACACTTATCAATAACATCATCTTTTAGATCTTTTGTAGCTTTTTCAATAAAATCTTTCCAATCATCTTCAGAATAAGTTAAAGTTTCAAAACGATTAGATTTTAGTTGTTTTATAGGCTTCCACTCAGTATCAAATTGTTTCCACTCGTTAGTACTACAATTTGCATCTGCACTCATAAAAGAGAAACTGTTTTCATAGCGTTGAAATATACTAACCCTCTTATAAATTTTATTATTTATAACCAACGTCTTACCTTCTGGGCTATCGCCTAATTCTACACCCACAGAAATACTATCTTTTTCAAAAAGCGGATAAATAATAGACTCATCATTACTTTTTAGGTTTTTAAGTCGAATTTCTATACCTGTATGATGTAACTCTATGCCTTTTTCATATTTATTTTTAGATAAGTAGCCGTTAAATACATAACCAATATGGTTTTTAGTTTCCACCTTTACCCATCTTCCACTAATTTTCTCTCCGCCATCTAATACCACCAAGCTTTTATCGGTTTCTTCTAAGACTCCAATGGCTTCTCCGTAAGCTAATTTACTTAGCATTTTTCCAGTAATATCGGGTTGATCTCTAAGTGATAAGCCACTTTCTGCGGCGACATAAGCTTCTTGTTGTGCAGTTAATAGTGCTAAATTGAATACTAATGCAATCGCTAAAATTTTTTTTAAATTTTTCATTTGTTTTGGGTTTTTAAGTTAAACATTTTAGCGGTTTAGTTTTTCTTAGAGTTCTTGTCTGTCGACCGACAAGTTTTAGTTTATACTGAACTTGGTTCAGTATCTAGGTTATTTTTGATTTATATTGTCATTGCGAAGCTGATTTTTTTCAGCTGTGGCAATCTGTTTGTTGTTTGTACTAAACTTGATGAGATTGCCAGGCTTCGCTCGCAATGACGGTTCTATTCATGAGGTCTCCTTCAAGTTACTTCTCAACAGTAACCCATTCTCCTTTATTTCGCACCAAATAATCATCATTATCATACATGGCTTCGGCTTGAGCTCCGGGTAAATAATAGGTACCTAAGTAAGATGCATTTAGCATTACAGTAAAGGTTTTGGTGCCGTATTTTCCACTTCTATTCATATCGAAATAGAAATTAACATGGTCATCTCTAATATCTGTATATCTCGCAGTGCTTACGGTTGTGTCTCCAAAATCTGTAAAACGTGTGTTTACAATATCCCAACCTGAAGGGAAAATTTGTGTTAATGCCACATCATTGACATAATCTCTCGTTAGGTTAGAAATACTAACCGTTGCCGCAAAATCCTGACCTTGTTGTAATTTGGTGACATCAATTTTATTGCCTTGTAAATCTTTATAGACTGTTAAAATTGAGAAACCACGTTGCTCTGCTAGTTCTTCTCCAAGTTTCAGCTTACCCGAATTTAATACACGCACATAAACCAGATTATCTTTTCCGTTCGAAATAGACATTTTATTTACTCCTTCGTTAATAGGAATGTTGCGTTGTGCAATGCCGTTTTTGGTATCAATGGTTTCTGTTTTTCCATTAATCGTGTAAGTCAGTTTTAATTCTTTACCACCATTTTGAGTTATCATTTTACCGATAGCTAATAAGTTATAGGCTGTGGTTTGCGTGCTCATCCAACGATCGCTAGTCAAAGATTTTGCAATGGATTTGGCCAATTCTGTTTTCTTAGGATGATTGGTAATCAACATGGTTTCTAAAGCCATAGCTCTATTTCTGTAGAGCGAACCGTAGGTGTAATTATCTCCTTCAGCATTTTGAAAATCAATATTTGCCGTTTTAGAAATGGATTCACTAGCCTCTTTTTGTCCTGCTAAAGCATAAGCAGCAGCTAACCTCCATTTGGCATCGTTAGAAATTTCGCTGAATTCTCTTAAGCGATTCATACTTGCTAAGTCTGGTGCGCCAGCCAAAGCCAAAGTATATAAACGATACGCTTGTGCAAAATCACTGTGGTAACTTTTATAGCTTGGTCTCCAATTACGAGCCGCTTGTCTTTGGTAGGCAATCCAATTACTTTTAAAGGTTAATGGCAATATGAACCCTTTTTGCTCAGCTTCAATCATAAAATGACCAGCATAACTTGTGCCCCAATCATTGGCTGTATTTTCGCCCATCCAATAGCCCAAACCTCCACTTGCGTTTTGAAAACCTCCTAAACGTCTAATACCGTTTTCAATATTACGCTGTACTTGCTGTTTCTTTTGAGGTGTTAAGTCAAAGATATCTGCTAAGAATAATTGTGGAAATACACCAGATGTAGTTTGCTCTACACAACCATGTGGATAACGAATTAAATATTCCATACGCTTTGTGAAATCCATTGGAGGCAATGTTGAAAATTCTACGGTTGCCGAATTAGTTCCGGTGACTCCAAAGGTTGTAATGTCTAGACTTTGTTTTGCCTTTGCTTGTAATTCACTATCTATAACACGTGATGTAAAAGGATTTGGATTTTCAACATCAATCTCTACTTTGTAGGTTGACTTTTCGCCATTTCCTGTAGCTACAACTTCTATGGTGTTGATGCCTTTTGCTTTGGTAACATCCAATTCAAAATACACCATTTTTTCATCTGGTTTACTGAATTTAAGCGACTGTGATGTATTACCTTTTATAGTAATACCATCACTTACATTTACGGTAAGCGTTACGTCTTTCACTTTGTTTTCCATGGCAAAAACCGTTACTGGTAATGTTACTTTTTCACCAGGACTTAACTTTCTTGGTAAGGTGGCTAAAACCATTAATGGTTTTTTAACTTGAACTGATTTTTCTGCACTACCATAAGCTTCAGTTGCACTGTTTCCTGCAACGACCATTGTGCGCACAGCACCAACATAATTTGGCATTTTTAATTGGTGCGTTTTTGTTTGTCCAGCATCTAAAAGAAACGGTCCTAAATACGTCACGACTGGTTTAAAACGATTTGCTTTTTTGTTTTTGCCTTTGGCTGCAGCTCCATCTCCACCAATGGCAAAGACTTGATCGATACTGCCAGAATACGCTCCAATAACGTCATCAAAAATATCCCAAGTTTTTACTCCTAATGCTTCACGCGCATAAAAACTATCCCAAGCATTTGGTGTTTTAAATCGGGTTAAATCTAATAAACCTTCTTCAACAACAGCAATGGTATAGGTCATGGCTTTGTTGTTCTTTTCAGATACTTTTATCTCGTAGGATTGTTCTGGTTGAATGGCATCAGGCATCTTCAATACAGGTTCTAACTTTGTTTCCGGATTTTCTACGAGCATCGGAATCACACCATACAAACGAATCGGTAAATCATTTGAGGTGATGGCATGTGGTTGTAATAATGAAATATTAATGAACACATTCGGAGCCATTTCAGCAGTCACCGAAATATCAATAGTCGTTTCGCCTGGCTTTGTTTTTACCCATTGGTGTTGCAATACTTCAGTGCCGTTTTCTATACTGACTAAAGCTCTGCCTTCGCTTCCAGAAGGGAAGGTGAGTTTCGCTGTATCTCCAACATTGTATTTGTCTTTATCTGTTGAAAAGACTAACATTTTCGCCGCCTCCTTATCTCCTGAAGCCGAATTAGACCACCAGTTTTTATAGAAATAGGCTGTACGACCAGTCGCATGACCACTAACAGGATCAACCACTCTAATTAAATAACGTCCACGATCACTTTCAGGAATATTCAGTTTAAAACTTGCTTTTCCATTGGTATCTGTATCGACCAAATATTGTTGAACAGGTCTGTGGTAATTACTAGACACGTAGCTCGATAGATTATCGTAAGAGGAATTCCACCACCAACGCCATTCAATTTTATAAACTTTGACTTCTAGTTTTTTACGCTGAATTGGTTTGCCATCCGCAGTGACTGTTGCAATATTAAAGGTTTGATTTTCGTCTGTAAAAAACGAGCCGTAGTTGTTGCCTTTTGGTGATTGTAAACCCACAAAACTTTCATAAGGTGCGTAAGGCATGGTGAAGGCATCGAGGGAAAAATCACCTCCATTTTCAAAGGCTCTTACTAAGAATTGAGCCGTTAACATGCCTGGAGCGTTCTTTCCAATATTTAATTTTGAGTTAACTTTTGCTTTGCCGTCTGCATCCAAATTACCTTCAAAAACATTGGTTTCTTCCGTACTGAAGATTTTGGTTGGGTCACTAAAAACGTAACCTTTATAGCCTTTAAATCCTGCGTAAGAGGTTGTAAATTTCGCTTTAATTTCAGCTTTTAAATTTTTTGCTGGTGCACCATGTAGCCAAGCCACGTTTAAGTCTCCTTGCAACGATTTGCCATTAGTTAAAACATCATCTTCAAAATCTATTTTAATTTTTAATCGGTTAGGTTTTACGGTTTCAATTTTTAGACTTTTTGAAAAGGACGCTCCACCAACCGAAACTTTCGCATTATAGTTTCCAGTTTTATAATCTGGTGATGTTGGCACTGTAAAATCAAAGAAATTATTGATGTTATCTATGGAAACTTTTCTGTAAACCAACTTGCCAACAGGATCTGTGATTTCTAATTTTACAGGATGATTTTTAGGTAGTTTATTTGCTTTATCATTCAATACAAAAGTTAAAAATAAACTATCTCCTGGTCTCCAAACTCCACGTTCTCCGTAGATGTAACCTTTAAGTCCGCGTTGTAATCTGTTACCAGACACATCAAACTTACTTAGCGATAAAGAATTACCATCAAAAAGCTTCACATAGCTGACGCTTTTATCTTTGGTAACAATAGCAAAAGCTGCACGTTTTTTAGCGTCGATTTCAATAATACCGTCTTTATTGGTGTTACCACTTGCCAATTCTTGTTGCTGATAATTATATAAAGTAACTTTTGAATTCGCTTCAGGATCTGTAGATAAGATATTTGTCACCGCAAAGAAATAAGTGTTATCATTGCCTTGCTTAGCAATGACACCAAGGTCTGAACTCACCAAATTTAATGAGACGGTACGATTTCCGTAATTAAAATAAGAGTCTGTACAAGGATTCTCTCTGTCTCTATATCTGTAATTGGTGTTTCTATAGCTGTAAGTTAAATTGTCCCAATAACGTTCTTCACGAAGCTCTTGTTCTTCTTCAGTAATATTTTCTGAGACGTTAAAATCTTCTTCGTAATACTCATCGTAGTAGTCGTCATAGTATTCATTTTCATTGATTTCAGTAGTTTCTGAATTTGATGTACAATCGTATAAGGAATAATCTTTCTTAAAACCGACTTCGGCTCTGTAAATAGCACCAGGATCTGCTTGTATATATTTAGATAAATCGATACTGTAAGCTTTCCATTCTCCTGTACTTTGGTTTTTATCTTGAATAAGTGTAATCGTTTCTTTAGCAATACGACGACCCACTTGTTTAATGCTATGCTCGTTATTACTGTTCATGTTGTTCTCTTGTAGAAACTGCAACACGTTATCTTCAAATATTTTAATAATACGCACATCGACCTTGCTTAAATTAACAGCTTCGAAATTGAATTTTAAGTCTGATGAATTCGGAAGGATTGAACCGTTACTAATCAGTCTGACTTGAGGTTTTAGTTCTTCAAAAGTTAAGGTTTGTGTGAATGCCGTTTTAAGTTTAAAACCATCGGTATTTTTGATGCCAGTAAAGACATCGACTTTAATTGCGCCAACTAATTTTGTGTCTGGATACACTTTTAGCACATTGCCATCAACGATATATTTCGGATTTTTTACATTTTGAATGGTGACTAATCCTGCAAAGTTTTGTTGCTTTTTTAAAGGATCTGAAAAGTTAATAGATAAGTGCTGCTCTGGATTTTGAATGACTTGTGTTTCAGTAATGGTGAAGTTATTTTTTCCAGGAATATTGATAAAATTCTCACCTTTATTTTCGGCTTTAATCGCTTTTCCGTCCCAAGCGACATCAATTTTACTATCTTCTATTTGGCGTTTGATGCTATCGATTCTGAATTCGAAATATTTAGACGGTTCTGGCATTTCTAACCAAACTAAATTCAGGTCTTTTTTATTCTGCTTTGCAGATACTAATTGTTTTGCATCTTCTAAAGAAATGACATCAGAAGAGCGTAATTGACCCAGTACGTATTGCCATTCTTTGCTGTAAGATTGTAGCTTGTTTGTGTTGATACTAAAACTTGGCGTGATGGTTTTAAACTGAAAGGTGTAGTTTTTAAATTCTGCAGGAATTGTTTTGTAAATATCTCCCAATTTTACTGTAACTCCATATTCTGTTGCTGGTTCTAAAGCTTCGTCTGGTGTAAACAATAACGTGTGTTTATTCAGTACTTTTAGTCTGCCTTGAATGTAAGGTTGTGTAGAAATTAAGCCAGCATCTAACTCTTGTTCTGCTTCCCAACCTACTACTTCTTCAGCAAGATTAATTTTAATTGGTGCCGTTACAGAAACGACTCCAGATGTGGTATAACTAATGTAATCTCTGTATTTAAAAATATTATCTGTTGCTACTGGCTTTTTTTTACAAGAAAATACTAAAGCTAAAATAAGGATTAGGATGTGGTGCTTTTTGATGTTCATAATGCTTTTAGATTTAGTGTGTAAAACTGAGATTAAAAAGAAGGTAGGTACTTTCTTGTTAATTAAGTACGCCAAGTTTCAAGCATTTAGACTTTGAGTCGTTGTTAAATTGTTCTTAAAGTTAAAATTTATTATGCTCATGTTTTTTTAATATTGGTTTTTTTGAACCTACCCCTTAATCCACTTCCAGAAGGGGAAACTTTTGTAAAGTATATTTTTTTATTAAGAGTTCCTTTTTTGGGAAGGGTTAGGGATGGGTATTTTATATAAGTTATATTTTTTTAGAATCTACCTCTTTAATACCCTTTGAGAAGGGGAAACTCTTGTAAAGTATATTTTTTTCTTAAGTTCTCTTCCTGAGAAGGGTTAGGGCTTATTTCTCATAAATTCCAATGGTTAATTCACCCTTATCATTCATGGTTGCACGATACATGCCAGCAGTATTAAATTCCATAACCATATTGCCGTTTTTATCTACAGCAATAATACCACCTGTACCACCTAAATCAGTAAGCTTATCTTGAATTACAATTTTTGAAGCTTCTTTCAATGACAAACCTTTATATTCCATAAGGGCAGAAATATCATGTGCTACCTGCGCTCGTATAAAATATTCGCCCCAACCTGTGCTCGAAACGGCACATGTTGCATTATTAGCATAAGTGCCTGAGCCGATTATTGGCGCATCACCAATTCTACCATAGCGTTTATTTGTCATACCACCAGTTGAGGTGCCTGCAGCTAGATTGCCATTTTTATCTAAAGCAGCGCAACCAACAGTTCCGTATTTTGAGTCTTTAATGTAAAGATCGTAAAAGGCTGTTTTGCCATCGTGATCTAGCTCTATTTTTTCGCTGTCTTTGGCGCGTTTTAACGAATTAAACCTGTTTTCGGTATAGAAATAACTTGGTTCAACTAAGGTTAAGCCTTGTTCCTGTGCAAAAGTTTCTGCCCCTTCACCAGATAGCATTACATGTTCTGATTTTTCCATCACTGCTCTAGCCAGATTTATAGGATTTCTAACCGTTGTGGTACCTGCCGAAGCTCCTGCATTTAATGTTTTTCCATCCATTATGGATGCGTCTAGTTCATTGGTTTCAGCATTGGTAAAAACGGCTCCTTTTCCTGCATTAAAAAGCGGAGAATCTTCCATAACGTTAATGGTTTTTTCAACAGCATCTAGACTGCTTCCACCATTTTTCAGAATTTTGTAACCTACCCTAATCGCTTCCTCTAATTTTGCTTGGTAAGCTTCCTCTTTTTCTGGTGTCATATTCTTTTTAAGAATAGTTCCCGCACCACCATGAATAACGATTGCAAATTCTGTTTTTTTGATAGTTGTTTCCGTGAAAGTTTCAGATGTTTGACTTGTTCTGTTTTCATTTTTACACGAAAAACATAGTAGTATTAATAATAGAAAAGTAATTAATTTTGTCATAATATTTATATTTAAAGCTATTAGTATATCATAATTAAGGTCATTGCGCTTACCCTTAATCCCTAAAGGGAGCCAACGCGCAGTTTTAGGTTTGTTTTTAGCTTTTGGTTTTTCAAATTTTTATTGTTGTTATAATGTGTTAGAAAAAGTCACCCTTTAGGGTTGGTGCAAAAACTTTTTCTGCATCATATCTAAATTATTAAATGCCTTTACACACACCATTATTAATTAAACAGAGCAATTGCTCAGTTCTTTATGTATTTTAGACATTACCTTTTCTATATTATCTTTAACGTCCTTGTTAGTGGTTCGAATTTCTCTAATGCCTAATTCATTTATAATTTTGGTACGCTCTTTATCTTTAGTTTGTTGTTCTTTCGTCAAATGGTAACCTCCATCAATTTCAATAGAAAGTTTTATTTTATGACAATAGAAATCAAGAATGAATAAATTGATTGGATGTTGTCTTCTAAACTTAAAGCCTAAAGGTTTTAATCTTAGTTTCCCCAAAGTAATTTTTCAGTTTCCGTCATGGTATCTCTTAAACGAGCAGCATTTTTGAAAATAGTTGGAGGAGCATAATTATGCATACCACCATTTTTAAGTTCGTCTTTTTCCATAAATATTAATTTTACCTATATCATAGAAAAGTTACCCTTTAGGGTTGGGTAAAAGCTTTTCGGCATGAGTTTCAACTGCCTTAAAGTTACATAATTTAAGGAAGTACCACTTCGCCTAACTAACAAATTATTAGTAACTTCGCGTCATATTTTAATAATTCATAAAAAACAAGCATATATGGAAGCAGTTGCTACCGATTTCGGAATAAAAGACGCTTTAAGCAAGTTAGGTGTTAAAGACATAAATGAAGGTACTTCTACGGGTTCAAATAATTTTTCTAGTGGAGAAATTATTGAGAGCTATTCTCCAGTAGACGGCAAATTAATTGGTAAAGTAAAAACAACAACAAGAGCAGATTACGATAAAGTAATGGATGCAGCAACATCTGCATTTTTATCTTGGAGAGATAAGCCAGCTCCACAGCGTGGTGAAATTGTACGTCAGTTTGGTAATAAATTAAGAGATTTAAAAGAGCCTTTAGGTAAGTTAGTCTCTTACGAAATGGGTAAATCTTTACAAGAAGGTTACGGCGAAGTACAAGAGATGATAGATATCTGTGATTTTGCAGTAGGTTTATCTAGACAATTAAACGGTCAGACAATTCCATCGGAACGTCCAGGTCACGTTATGAGAGAGCAATGGCACCCAATTGGTGTGGTTGGTATTATTTCTGCATTTAATTTTCCAGTAGCAGTTTGGGCTTGGAATACGGCTTTAGCTTGGATTTGTGGTGATGTTTGTGTGTGGAAAGGGTCTGAAAAAGCACCTTTATGCACCATTGCTTGTCAAAACATAATTGCCGAAATTTTAAAAGAAAATAACTTACCAGAAGGGATCTCTTCAATTATTAATGGAGATTACAAAGTTGGTGAAATGATGACAACAGACCATAGAGTGCCTTTAGTATCTGCTACAGGTTCTACACGTATGGGTCGTATTGTTGGCGCTAAAGTTGCTGAGCGTTTTGGTAAATCTTTGCTAGAATTAGGTGGTAACAATGCTATTATTATTACACCAACTGCAGATTTAAAAGTGGTGGTGCCAGGTGCTGTATTTGGTGCTGTTGGTACATGTGGTCAACGTTGTACATCAACAAGACGACTCATCATTCACGAATCGGTTTACGATAAAGTAAGAGATGCAATTGTTGGGGCTTACGGCCAATTAACAATTGGTAATCCTTTAGATGAAAAAAATCATATAGGGCCATTAATTGATCATGATTCTGTTAACACGTATTTAGCGGCTATTGAGAAAGCAAAAGCTGAAGGTGGAAACGTATTAGTTGAAGGTGGAGTTTTAGAAGGTGAAGGTTACGAAAGTGGTTGCTACGTTAAACCTGCAATCATCGAAGCAGAAAATCATTTTGAAATTGTACAGCACGAAACATTTGCACCGATTTTATACTTAATGAAATACTCTGGAGACGTAGAAAATGCTATTGCTAAGCAAAACGGCGTTGCACAAGGTTTATCTTCTGCAATAATGACCAACGAATTAAAAGAAGCTGAGAAATTTTTGTCTTATGCAGGTTCTGATTGTGGTATCGCTAATGTAAATATTGGTACTTCTGGTGCTGAAATTGGTGGTGCTTTTGGTGGTGAAAAAGAAACAGGTGGTGGTCGTGAGTCTGGCTCTGATGCTTGGAAAGTATACATGCGTCGCCAAACAAATACTGTAAACTACTCTGATGAATTGCCACTAGCGCAAGGCATTAAGTTTGATTTATAATTAGATTTAATTAGAGACATTTTAAGGTCGTTAATAAAGTAATCTGTACGCTTACATTACGTGCAGATTACTTTTTTGACGACTTTTTTAATTTAACACTATATCACGCAACCTTTTCTTACATTTAGTATCTTATAAAAAAGGAAGTATTAGTAATATGATAAATTTGAAAACCAAATGCCATTTAGTATTAGTTTTAAGTCTCTTTTTAATGGTTTTAAATTGCGATACACGTTTTACAGGTAATACAAGAGTAGCCGTTGAAGGTGTTGTAATTGATAAGGAAGGTAATGCCATAGAGGGTGCAGAAATAAGCACGTATACAAGCTGAACAACTGGGACTTTTTTGGCACCAGGTCCAACAGGATCTAATGAATTTCTGTTGGGTAGAAATTACAGTAATGTTAACGGAAATTTTTCTGTAGTATCACTTTTTGATGATGGTTTAGATATAGAGATTATTGCAGGTGAAGATTATTCTAGATACGTTTATGCGAGTTATGGGAGAGATTTTGTACCACCAAATAACATTTTTTATTTAGAAGATGTGACTTTAAATAAATTGGCTTTAGTTAATTATAACATATCTAGAACTAGCGGTGAGGGTAATGTTATAAGTTTTACATTAAATTATAGAGATCTAGATTGTAGATTAGTTTACATAGATGGTGTCTTAAATGAAGAAGAATCAAATTGTAATTCTACCAATTTTTTAAAACGTACTTTAAACGATAATGTTTCAGACTTAGAAGGTAGTTTATCTACAATAGTAGGCTCTACTTTAGAATTTGTGTATGCAGTAAATGGTGCACCAGAAATCACTGAAACTTTTAGTGTTGATGATTCTAATTTTCAATTTAACTTTACGTATTAAGATGAGGTGTATTTATATCGTATTTCTCTTTATTGTTGCAAGTGTACAATCTCAAGATTTTAAGTCGAATTATTTAGAGCAAAATAATGACAGCACAGTGGCTCATACAAACCAAAGATTATTAGCTTTTACTTTTAATTTTCAAAACATAGGTATTACCGAAAGTAGCGCATTAGGTAAGGCCTCTAATGGTAAGCTGAGTTTTAATTTAGGCATTCAGTTTTTTGTTTACAAACAATTTTTTATTGGTGGTTTTACTGGGACTTCATATTTAGACGTAAAAGATATTGCATTAGTTGGTAATTA
>JAOEWO010000001.1 GCA_028383925.1 Winogradskyella sp. | reverse complement strand
ATTTTTGCACTATGCTTCAAGTAAAAAATGTCACATTTGGGTATTCTAAAACAAAAATATTAAAGGCGATAAACTTTAATGTAAAAGCTGGCGAAAACTTAGCTATTATAGGTGAAAGTGGCTGCGGCAAAAGCACTTTGCTTAAACTTATTTATGGAGAATACGACTTAAAAGAAGGTCAAATATTCTGGAAGGACGACAAAATTTTAGGCCCAAAATATAACCTCGTTATTGGTTATGATTTCATGAAATACGTGACCCAAGAATTCGACTTAATGCCATTTATTACAGTTGCAGAAAATATAGGTAAACACCTTTCAAACTTTTTTCCAGAAGAAAAACAAAGACGTACTAATGAACTAATAAAGGTTGTAGAACTAGAAGCCTTTACTACAACTAAAGTTAAAACCTTAAGTGGTGGCCAAAAGCAACGTGTCGCCATTGCAAGAGCTTTAGCAAACCAGCCCGAAATTATACTATTAGACGAACCGTTTAGTCATATTGATAATTTTAAAAAACAATCGTTAAGGCGCAGTATTTTTAAGTACCTTAAAGAAAAAAATATCGCCTGTATTGTAGCCACACACGACAAGAATGATGTACTTGGTTTTGCAGATGAAATTATGGTGCTTAACGGCTCAAAAATTATAGCAAAAGACGCACCTCAACAATTATACAACAATCCGAAGCTACCTTTAATTGCTTCCTTTTTTGATGAGTTTAATCTTATTGAGCCTTATGGTATTGTATATGCGCATCAGCTAAAAATTGTTGAACATTCTAATTTAAAAGCCGTAGTACAAACAACTTATTTTAACGGAAATTATTGGTTAATTGAAGCCATACACAACTCAGAGACTATTTTAATTAACCATAACTGCGAACTCGCAAAAGGATGTAGTATTCAATTTAAAATAGCGCAATAATTACTTATCAAACTGCTTTAATAAGGCAGGCAAATAAAAGATATCTGTAACTAAAGCTATAGCTACAGTAACGGAACACAACAACCCAAAATCTCTTACAGATGGTGTTGCGCTAGATGCAATAATTAAAAAACCACCTACCAATGCAATAGTTGTAGAAATTAAAGCACCTCCTGTATAACGCATGGCATTATTCATTCGTAACTCGGGTGTACCAGAAACGGTTTCACTTTTTCTGTATTTATATACCAGATGAATAGTGTCATCCATAGCAATACCCAACATTATAGGTGTAATCATTGCTGTAGATACGTCTAACGGAATACCTAACAGACTCATAAAAATGGCCAAAACCATAAGAGGTAATAAATTAGGAATTAATACTAAAAGTGTCGTCTTCAAACTTTTTATAAAAACCCATAGACACAAAAAGGCTACAAAAAATGCAGCAAAAAAGGATTTAAACTGTGTTTCTAAAATGAAAGTATTTAACTGTGCAAATACAACCGCAAATCCGTTAATTTCAAGACTATAATCTGTGGTGTCAAATGACGTTTTAAAAGCAACTTTAACATCGTTTAAAACTTGTTCTAACTCAGACGTTTTCATCTCTCGAAGCGTTAGAGTAAAACCAGCGGTCGTTAAATCTTCAGAAAACAATTTAAAAAAACTATTGTCATTCACATCTAAAACACCTAACGTATTTTGTATAGCGTCTTGAGATACATTAGATTGAAATAAAACAGGTGTGCGTTGTTCTAAAAATGTTTTTATCGTAATTACAGAAACCGGATTAGAAATTAGTGGGTTATTTTCAAGTTTATTTTGAAAACCCTCTAAACGTTTCATCGCATCCTTAGTTAGTATTTTTTCACCATTTGTTGTTGCTATATTTAACTGTAAACGATTACTTCCGCCAAGCTCAACCTCTACCGTTCTTAAGTCTTGTTTAGCCTTTCCTTCAGCTAAAAGATCTCGAGAATTAGTATCTATTTGTACATTAAAAATAGAATATACCCCAAATAAAAGTACTGATGTAAACAAAATAATAATAGTTGTTTTGTACTGAGACGTAAACCCATTTAACCAAGCAATAAATTTACTTTGAGAATACTTTTTTATACGTAAAATAGGTTGAGCAGCTTCAAAATTTAAAGTCAAAAAACTAAAACCTATAATCGTAATTACATAAACTGATAAAAAACTAAGCGCTAAACCAATACAAGTAAAAACACCCATGTTTTTAAATGCTGGCAATGGTGATAAGTACAATGCAAAATAACCAACAAATGTTGTAAGCGTTGTATAAAAACAGGGTGTAAAACTTTTACGAACCGCTAATGCTAATAGCCCAGCTTTAGATAGTGCTTTGTTTGCTAACCCTTCTTTATGATAAATATTTATAATATGTACGGCATCACTAACACTATACACCATGAGTATGGTAGGAATAAGCATAGAAATCATATTCAATGCAAACCCTAAAGACGTTATAAGACCAAATAACAAACCTACTGGCACAGCAACGGATAATAGCGAGATAACCAAATAGCGCTTACTAGGCAGTAAAAACAATAATAAAAGTGTAATAACAAGAACGGTTAATATGCCAAAAGTTAAACTCTCTTTGTAAATGCCTTTACTGTAGGCCTCGTTTAAAACAGGTGGACCCGTTAAATAATAATTAGAATAGTGTTTTTCTATAATAGTACGCAATTCGCCCGCAATATCTTGGCGCTTTTCTTCAACAGTAGGTGTTGGATTAAGTTGAATGTAAAAAAACTGATTTTTATAATCTTTAGTTACTAATTGCGATGTGACGTTTTCTAATTTTGAAAACAAACTTTTTAGGCCCTTTTCACTTCGGTTTCTGTTATATAAGGCGTCAAAATTTATGTTACTATTTGCGTAAATAGGGTACTTCGCTTTTGCTAAACTAAAGGTGGTATTAACATAAGGTAAACTCTCAATGTCTCTATGAAGCTGATGCAATACATTCATCTCTAATTCACCAATAGCATTATTAACCGGTAGCATGGCAATAAAAATCTCATCTGAACCAAAATCTTCTTGAAAATCTATATAGGCCTTATAGCTTGGATCATCCTCTAAAAACCAAATAGAAAGCGAATTATCGACTCTTAGTTTTTGAAATGTTTGATACCCAGAAACACCCATTAAAACTGCAATAATTATAATTATTGCTATTCTAAATTTGATGATGAATTCTATAATAAGTTGCAGTCGCTTCATTAATTCTCTGTCTGGTCGAGCGCAGTCGAGACCTAATTTCTAGTATTTTAAAGACCTCTCGACTGCACTCGAGCTAACTAAATCACAAATAGCATAAGCACCATAATTCCCATGGTGACTTATTGATATACTAATATTTATTTTTTTTGAATGTTGATATATCTGAGGTATGCCAAATTCAGATTTCACAATTTTAAGCTGTTCTTTAGTTATACTGAATACATTAGAAATAGCATTTAAAACATAAGATATCATTATGCTGCTTTGTATTTTAGAAGAATTATTAGGTATTTCTATACAATCTGAAATCATCTCACAAGATACCAAGCGCGCTTCTGATAAAATATATTGAGTACTAATCTTCGTTTTTACAAAACATTGAAAGTCTTTGTAACGGACTATATAATCTAAACTATTCATATCACATTCAAACTGTTTAGGGTTATAAAATCGACTAGGATTTAATTGTGTGTACAGCTTATAAGCAGCTTCTTTTATGCTCCACAGACGCCAAACCATTAAAAAGGCATTATCTGAATTATGAATAAACTGTTGTTCTTTTTGTGTAAATAATTTCTCTAAAAAACGAGGCCTTTGCCAGTTCGATTTTAGTTTTGCTTCTTTAAGATCAACAATATCATTACCTATCATTAGCTAGCTAACTTGGTGTTAATAATATCTATGGCAGCTTTAACATCGAGCATTTTTTCCATGTCTTCGTTTTCTAGTCGAATGTCAAACTCATCTTCAATATCTAAAATAATATCTACTAGGTTTGCCGAATTTATTTTTAGGTCTTTTACAAAATCTGTAGTTTCATTTAATGTTGCAAAAGCCGCTTCATCTTGAACATAAGGGGCAATGATTGCTTTTAATTTTGTAATTAATTGTTCGTTAGTCATTGTACAATTTTTTAGTGTAAAGTTACGAAAAACACTTCGACAAGCGCTGTGAGACTTCTAGATTCTAATTGTATAGCTTTACTAATAATTATAGTTGTAATCTAAAAGATACAACACTTTATTAAAAGTCTGTCTAGGGCTATTTAATACTTATAGGTCTTAAAAATTACACAGGCATTAACATCCCCAAAACCAAAACTTGCCTTGGCAATAACGTCAAAATTCAAATCTATTTTTTCTGTTGGAATACATTTCGAATCTATCAAGCTTTCAATATCAGGATGCAAATCATCGCAATTTATATTTGGTGCTACAAACTGCTCTTTTAATTGAATAATACTCGCCACACATTCAATAGCTCCTGCTGCTGCCAAACAGTGACCAATCATAGATTTTGTTGAGTTTATAAACGGAAAATTATGCTTTTCTCTTCCTAAAGCTTTTGTCCAGTTTTCAATTTCTAAACCATCTTTAGAGGTTGCTGTTAAGTGTCCATTAATAACCTGAATGGTATTAGAATCTATACCAGAATTTTCTATGGCTTTTGCAATACAACGTTGCACGGCTTGAGAGTTTGGTGCTGTTAACGTACCACCTTGTCGTTGTCCGCCAGAATTTACTTCACCACCTAAAACCTCAGCATAAATAGTTGCACCACGTTCTAATGCACTTTCTAAAGATTCTAAAACAAGTGCACCTGCACCACTACCAGGCACAAAGCCAGAAGCTGTTGCGCTCATTGGTCTACAACCATTTTCAGGATCTTCATTGTACTTATAAGTCATAACGCGCATAGCATCAAAACCAGCCCAAAGGTATGGGCCATGATCACTACAACTACCAACCAACATTCGTTTTGCTTTACCTGCTTGTATACGATCATACCCCATTAAAAGGGCTTCTGTACCAGTTGTACAGGCCGAAGAATTTGTAGTAACTTGGTTACCCAAACCTAACATGCCGCTTAAATAAGCGCTTACTCCACTAGCCATAGTTTGTAAAACTACAGTACTTCCCATACGTCTTACATTACCTTCATCTACTTTATATATGGCTTCTCTAAACTTATCAACACCAGATGTTCCGGTTCCAAAAATTAAGCCTGTATTATAATCGAGTTGAGTTTCTGGGTTCATATCAAAACCCGCATCTTTCCATGCGTCTATTCCTGCTATGCAACCATATAAAATCCCTGAGCTATTAAAACCTCTTAATTGTAAATCTGTAAAATATTCTGATTTTTTTTCGTCTGAAATGTTTGGGACACCTCCTATTTGACATGAAAACTTTAAATCTTTTAATTCTTGATGAAATGTAATTCCTGACGTGCCTTCTTTTAAGGCTTTTGTAAAATCAGATACACCAACACCATTTGGTGCAACAACCCCTAAACCCGTAATCACTACTCTTTTTTTCATACTTTAAGCATTCCTGATATTTGTCCACGACACACCAAATCTCCTTTTTCATTTAACATTTTCACTTTACACTTTAATTTATTAAAACGAAACACCTCCTTTTCAGAAATCACTATGACCCTCTCGTTTGGTAATACCGGAAGATAATAATCCATTTGATGCGCTGTTAAAGCTATTTGTGGTCTAGAAGCCTTATCTAATTCATCTTTCAACAAATAAATACCCAAACATACCAACCCTATTTGTGCCATACATTCTGTGAGAATCACACCTGGTGTTATTGGATTGTTTTTAAAATGACCTTCGTAAAACGATTCGTCTTCTTTAAAGGTGTAATGGCCTGTGATTCCATTTTCTGAAACAGTATCGATGCCTTCTACAAATAGAAAGGGTTTTTGATAGGGTAATAACTTTATGATTTCTTTTGTTTTCATTTTAATTTAAACTTCTCGATACAATTTTTTCGTTCCTCAAAAATTACTCGAAGTGACGATTTATTTTAGAATTAAGAAAGGTGCTCACCACCATCAACAGGAATAACGGTTCCTGTAATCCAAGCGGCTTCATCTTTACCTAATAAATAGACGGCATTTGCCACATCTTCAGGACGTGTTAAACGTTTATTAGGGTTTCGTTTTAAGGTATGTTCTATAATTTTATCACTACCAGGAATCATGCGCAGTGACGATGTATCTGTAACACCTGCTTGTATGCAATTGGCTTTTATTCCGAAAGGCGCAAACTCTAAAGCAATGTTTCTTGTAATGGCTTCTAAAGCTACTTTTGCTGCAGAGACTGCTGCGTAATTTTGCCATGCTTTTGTATTGCCTTCGCTTGTAAAACTTACAATTCTGGCATCATCAGCAAATAATTGAGCATCAAATAATACTTTTGTCCAATCGTACAAACTAATCGCCATAGCGTTTATAGTTAAGGCAAAATCATCATTTTTTAATACTGGTTTTTCTTCTGAAACCATGGGTTTTAAATTGCCTTTAGCAACACTATGTACTAATATTTTTACCCTGTGATTCTCTCCAAAAAGGACTTTTAATTCTTCAATAACAGCATCTCTTTTCTCAGGTTTAAAAGCATCTGTATTAAAACTTTTAAACTGAATATCTTCCTTCTTAATAGTTTCAAATTCTAATTGAATTTCGTCCTCTTGCATTCTAGAATTACGATGAACGATGCAAATATTTAGACCGTGTTTGGCTAGCTTTTTAGCTGTAGCTAAGCCTAAGCCACTGCTTCCGCCAAGGATTAATGCCCATTGGTTTTTATTTTGAAATTCTTTTATCATTTTTCTAGTTAGCAGACCTCACAGGTTTTAAAAACCTGTGAGGTCTTTATTTATAATTTTGAAACTACCACTCCAACAAAATACGTTGTGCAGAAAAACCTGGCCCAAAACTCAACATAAGACCTTTATCGCCTTTGGGTAAATCTCTGTCCATAAAACGCTCTAAAACATACAAAACAGTGGCACTACTCATATTACCATAAAGACGTAAAACTTCTTTTGTATCATCTATATTTTTACCTAAGGCACCAAATAAGTCTTCAACTGTTTGCACAATTTTTTTTCCACCAGGATGAAATACTAGGTGATCAATATCTTCAATTTTTAAATTGTTACGTTCTAAAAACGGATGAATAATTTTTGGAAAATGATCTGCAATGGTCTGCGGCACAGACTGATCTAAAATCATTTGTAGACCTGTATTTCTTAATTTAAAACCCATCATATGTGCGGCATCATAGAAATGATACATGGCTTCGTCCTTAATTTCTGGTCCTTTTTCGTCTTCATAAGATGATAAAATAACACTTGCACAACCGTCACCAAAAATGGCTGCACTAACAATATTTACCATAGAATAATCTTCTAACTGAAATGTTGCCGTTGGTGCTTCTACAGCAATTACAACAGCGCGCTTATTAGGGTTTGCCTTTAAAAAATTCTTAGCATATAAAATACCCGAAACACCTGCCGCACAACCCATTTCTGTAACAGGTAAACGCACAATATCTTGCTTCATTTTTAAGCTATTAATAAGATAAGCATCTAAAGACGGAATCATTATACCTGTGCAACTTACTGTTATAATATAGTCAATATCTGTAGGTTGTAACTTGGCTTTATCTAGCACTTTTAATAAACTTGCCTCTGCTAATTTTATAGATTCTCTGATATAAATATCATTTTTCTCTTCGAAAGAGGTATTTAAAAACACTTCTTCTGGATCCATAATAGAATAGCGTTTATCAACGGCTGCGTTTTCAAAAATCTTTAAAACTTTTCGTTTAAAACGGTCTTCTTGCCCTTCTAACCAAAGCGCTACAAAAGGTAAAATATCCTTTGTTTCTCTAGTATATTTTGGAAGTTGTTTTGCTACTGCTGTTATTCTTACTGCCATATTATTTTCCTGCGAAGGCAGGAATCTTTTTTAATTAATATAAAATTGTGGTGTGTTTTTATATATTACGATTAAAAACACCCCTAAGAGCTTCGCTCGGTAATTTCTAAACAAAAAATATTTTGTTTCTCATTAATCCTCAAGGGAACAATACTTAACTCTTAACTAAAAATAAGCCATTGGTAACGGAATGCCCATTTCCAACGAATTTGTGATTTAAGATTTAATTTTTTAGACATCGCTTCTAAATCTTCACGTTTAAAAGCGCGAAGAATAGAGGTTAATCCATCTTGTTTTATCATATAATTTGAAATAAAAATGCCTAAAAGTTTAAATAAAACATAGGCCATTTTACTTCTCTGTAAATCATTAACAACAACACCCATGTTGGCATTATTTGAAAGATTTGATAACAATGCTAATAATTCATCTTCTTTAAAATGATGTAAAAAAAGTGTGGTTAATGCAATGTCGTAATTAATCGCTCTAAATTCTTCTGAAAAAATATCTTCATTTCTAAAAGAAACTTCAGGATAATTTACAGATAATTCATTAGCGTAATCTATAGCGTCTTGGTTAGCATCGATGCCTATTAACTGAAGTTTATAGCCATTTTTTCTTCCAAAATCTGCCACTAACCTTAAAATATCACCATGACCACAACCCAAATCTATAATGGTAAATGTCTTCTCTTTTGGTTGATCTTTTAATAATTGCCTAATACCATCTATAGTAATACTATTACCACCAAGCCATTTATTAATGCTTCCTAGTTTGTCTAAGGTATCTCGCATTAGCTCTCCTTTCATGGTAAAATCATCCATGATTTCGGTTTTATTGCTACGGTATGTTGTGTCTATAAATAAGCTCATTTAATAATCATGGGTTTTCCGTGGGTCATTTTAATAATTTTAGGTAGCAAAAACGGAAACCAGCGTAAGCCACTTAATAGTATGGGTGCCAACCAATTTTGCCTAAATAAATAAGCTATGGTATGGCCTGCTCTTAGGCGCCATTTAAACGTTTTGTACCATTGTTTGGTGTACTGATTTTCTAAATCTGAACGCGTTTTAATTTTTTCTTGAAGATAATCAATAATCAACTGCGATGCTAATTGAGAACTCCGAATTGCCATACCCATTCCGTTGCCACAAAGTGGGTGAATCATACCTGCGGTGTCACCACACATTATCATGTGATTTTCTATTGGGCTTTTAGTTTCAAAAGAAATTTGACTAATTGTTAGTGGTATTTCAAACTCTGGTTTAGAACTTTTAAATACGTCCTTTAAAGCTGAATTTTTAAACACGACTTCGTTTTGAAACGCATTAATATCTTTATACTTTTTAAACGCCTTAAAATCTGTAATGTAACACAAATTAATATGGTTGTTTTCTACTTTTGAGACTCCGCAATACCCTCCTTTAAAATTATGAAGTGCCACTTTATCTTGAGGAAAATTACCAGAAACATGAATCTTAACTCCTAAATAAGGTGATTTTTTAGTGATGAATTTACGATTGAATTTTACATCTAAATTAGAGCGTTTACCAAAAGCACCAATAACTATTTTTGCTTGAAAACTCTTGCTTGATTTGGTTTCGATTTGAAAATTATCAGATTCAAAATTAACATCTGTAACGGCATCTTGAAGCACCTCAACTCCCGTTTCTAAAGCACGTTTATATAATTGATAATCCATTTGATACCGACTCATCCCAAAGCCACCTAATGGTAAATTGGCTGTTATAGTCTTATTATTATGTGTAGTTAACTCAAATTTTGAAATTTGTTTTGCACCAAACTCAAAAGGATTAAAACCTAAATAATTAAGATATGGTAAAACCTCATTTGATACATATTCGCCACAGACCTTATGCTTTGGATAGGTATTTTTCTCAATAAGTAACACGCTAAAGTTTGTCTTAGATAAGTGAATAGCACTTGTAAGACCGGCTAAACCACCACCAATTATAACAACATCAAAATCTTGTTTTATCATTTATAACTTCTGGTATTGTATGACATTAATTTTTACAGTTTTACTCATTACAAAGCTGCTACCGCCTACATCAAAATCTTTTCTATTTATCTCAAAACTAGATGAGATTTTATAACTATCAGTCTGTTTTTTGACATTAACTTTAATCGTAATTGCCTTTGTAATTCCTTTTATTTTTAGATTCGCTGTGACCTTATATTCTGTTTCTGATACTTTGGTAATAGCCGAGCTTTTAAAGGTGATTTGTTTATACTTTTCTATGTTAAAATAATCTTCATTTAACAAATGTTCATCTCTACTGTCTATACCTGTTTTTATAGAAGACACATTTATAGCGCCCGTAATACTTTCTAATGCTGAATTAGCACTGTTAAATTTGCTCGAAACAGAAAACGAGTTAAAATGACCATCTACATTTATTCCTAAATTATTAATAACAAAATCAATAGAAGACTTGTTTTGGGAGAATCCGGTAAATAAAAAACAACAGGTGAATATATAAAATAGGTATGGCCTCATTAAAATAGTTTTAATCTGTTAAGTTAAGCTAGTATAAAAAAATGAAGAAACGATTTAACGTTTTTCTATAGAATTTCTATAATTGTAAAATTAGAATCTCTAAAGGTAATTGTGTCGTTAATTTCTTTAGATAAAATTAATTTTGCAATTGGTGTAGATGCAGAAATAGCATAATATAACGTGTTGTCTATTTTAATTTCACCCGCACTTATAGCGACAAAATAATTAGCTTTAGAGGTTTTAACCACACTACCCAAAGTCACTTTATTTGATTTTGATTGTAAATCTATCTTTTGAAGTGTTTCTTGTAATTTTTGAATTTCTGACAACTGTTGTCCTGCTTTTTCACGCTCTAATTGAAGCATTGCTCTGCCAGTTTCGTGCTTATCACCTGCACTACTTTTGGTCTCTGATTGCAGTGCATTTTGAATATCTAAAATGGCGTGTTGTATAACTTCTAGACGGCTATCTAAAAATGCTTGGCATGTATTATATAGTACTTCTTTTATTTTCATTTTACTAGAGATACTAATTCTTTACCCACTGTGCTACCAATAGCAACAACCATACCGCCTAACCTAACACCACAATAAACATGATTACTCAATTGTTTTACTATCGCTTTTTTTTGTGACCCTACACCCATAATACCAGACCATCTATGATCAACTTTAAAAGCCGTATTAGGTAAAATAGTCGTTCTTAATAATTCTTCGAGCTTATTTTGAATGATTTCTGTTTTGCCAAATGTGGTGGTTTCTTCGGTTTTAAAATCTAAATTACGCCCACCACCAAAAAGAATACGATTATTAATATTCCTAAAATAATAATAACCTTCGTCTAGGTGAAACGTTCCTTTAATAGGCAAATCTTTAATAGGTTTTGTAATAAGAACCTGAGCTCTTGCTGGTTTTACAGATTGCTCGGTTAATTTGGTTGAAAATACTTCAGACTTAAAAATAGGACGAAGTAGCTTATTAATGGTTTCTTGTTTAGCAATACATAATTCGTATAAAGCATTGTCTGCGTCTAAAAACAATTCGTAACCCCCTAAATTTTGATAATCTATTGCTTTATCACCTAACGTCTCTCGTAGTAATTGTAATCCTTTAACGCGCTTTTTTATAAGCTCTAAAACCTCTTCTTTGGTATGATGATTTAAGTCGTCTATAATTTCACTTATACTACCAAAACAAGCAAAGCCTGCATTTTTTGTACTCGCACCTTGAGGCAGCATTCCTTTTTCTAAAACCAGTATTTTAGATTTAGAAAAACGTTTTCTTAACTGTAATGCACAATTAAGACCTACAATACCGCTACCAACAATGGTATAATCTATGTTAGTTAACCAACTTTGTATTTCCCAATAAGATAAATTCATAGTATAAAAAAAGCTCCTAAATTTAGGAGCTTTAATTGATAATTAAATATTTAATCTATAATTATGCGTCTTGTTACTGTCTGCGACCCATCTAAAATTTGTAATAAATAAACACCAGACTGTGCATTATTGAGGTTTATAATTTCTTCAAATCTGTTAGATGTAGAAAATCTATTGGTAAAAACAGATCTACCTCTAATATCATAAACTCTAACTGTAATATCTTCACCAGACTTAGGAATAAAGCCTATTGTAAACGTACCATTATTAGGGTTTGGAAAAATAGCCAAACCTTCTAAATCAGTTTCATCAACACTTAGGTTGTTTATAACATTTAGAGTATAATCCTCAACCTCGCCGTCAAAACCTGTTTCGCAAGAGGTTGGTACATCATTAGCATTATTAGGTGTATACTTAAAACTCACTCGCATTTTTGTATTACCCTCTAAAGCATCGCTTGGTGCTGTAATATTAAACGGAGGTCCTACAGCTTCGTTAACTAGGCCAAAAGCAGTACCAAGGTCGTACTCTTCACCTAGGTCATTAAAAGAACAGTTTTGATTCCAATCTATCCAAACTTTAGTAATTACCTGTACGTTTCCGTCACCGTTTCCTTCTACTACTAAAGCGTAGTTTACACCTGCTTCTATATCTGTAGATATTGATGTAAAGTCTGAATATGGCAATACTTTATCTAGCGTATTACCATTATCTATAGTATTAAAATTAACTCTTGTAATTCTTGTATTAAAATCTAAATTACCGTTAGACTCACACAATTCATCTGTTACCAACAAGTTAACACTAGTTGATTTTACTATTGAAGATGTTGCCGTTATTGTAATTGTATAATTATTTTGAACCACAGAATTTAAACCACTTACATCTAAAGTTACTGTCCCATTTGCATTTAAAGAAGCCGTAGATAAATTTGAACTCGCACCAACTGGCAAACCTGTTACAGAAAATAATGTATTTTCTGAATAACCGTTTGATGTCGTAAAATCAAAATTAAATGAAACCGCGTCTGTATTACAAGCCACGACATCCCCAGTTACAGAACTGATACTAAAATCTGGATTTGAAGAAATTGCAAATGCACTAGATACTGCATAAAAAATGTTATCTGCAGCCTCAACTAAAATTTTTGCATTAGTCGTATCTGGTACATTAGGTACAGTTATAGTTGTAGCACCTGTGTTAGCAACACCAGAGACTAACGTTGTAAAAGAAGCGCCATTATTTGTTGTAAATAACACATTTACAGATTGACAATTTATAATTGCGTTAGCACTAGAGCCTACAACCCATGAGACCTGTTGACTAGAATTTGCAGCCCAAGATGGTGGTGTATTAACCGTAAATGGTGTTACATCTTCTACAGTAACCGTCATTTCATCAGAGCCTATTGCTGCACCGTTAATTTCGTTATCTCTTACAGTTAATAAAAAATTCATTTGTCTTGCTACAGAAGGTACCACCTCCCATGTTGTAGATAAATCACCAGACATTACAGTGTTAAAAGCTGGCATATACCGCTCTGACGCTGCAGTTGGGTCTAAAGATCTAAATGTTGGACCACCTGTATTTGTTGATACTGGTGGCATTTGTGCTGGTGCTGTATCTGTCTGCTCCCAACAGTAAGTTAAACTAGGAATAGACGTATCTGTATCTGTAGCAGAACCCCTTAATACAAATGCTGTAGATTTAGGAATTGAGAAATCGTTACCTGCATTAGCATTAGGTGCCGTATTATTTGTTGGGCTACCTGTAAAACATGTACTACTAGTACCTACCGAAATATTTAACCACATTTCTTTTATGTTTTCACCATGAAAATAATCATCACTATTATTTTGTACATTAGGATTACAAATACCTGCATAACCCATTATTGTTGATGCACTACCTGGTTCTACAGATAAGCCTGAACGGTTACAATTGTTGTTTTGTGTATGATTTCCACCAAACTGATGGCCCATTTCGTGTGCAACATAATCCACATCAAAAGTATCACCTACAGGACTTCCTTGGCCTGTAACACCTCTAGCTTTAGAATTGCTACAAGGTGAGTTTAAAGCAGCAATACCGCCACCACCTGTACTGAAAACATGACCAATGTCGTAATTTGAAAAACCAATATTAGCATCTACTGTAGTTTGATTTTGATTTAACATTGCCGGTCCACTATCATTAGTATATGGGTCTGATGTTACATCTGGTCCTAAAAAAATTATAGATTGATTTGGTACCATTACCATAGTTAAGCCTAAATCTCTTTCGTAAATAGCGTTAACTCTAGTCATTGTTGTATTCATAGCTGCCATAACCGTTGGTACAGTACCACCGTGAAATTGTGCATACTCAACCGTACAAGCTAAAGCTAAATCGTATGTTCTTAAAGTACCATCGTCTGCATTTTTCATCGCAGCAAATTCTGCATCCGAAATATTAAATTTTGATGGTGCATATTCTGTCTCACATAAAAATGAATCTCTAGGTGCAGGATCTTCTAACGCGTTTGTAAAAACTATGTATGTTTTTAAATCTTCGGAATAAGGCTCTATAAAAACCGTCTTACTATTAGAAAGCACCATGCTACTTAAACCTTTTTCTGGTGATAAACTAAATCTAATCACCGACGTTGGGTTGTCTATACCTTTACCCACAAAAGATCGTATCTCTGGAAACTGGTTTTGTAGTTCGGGTTTCATCACTGAAGCTTCTACAACTAAATACGTCTCAAATTCACCTTTTTGATTTGGAAAGGTTAAAACAACACCTTGGTTTTTATTAGATAGATTTCGTTGCGGAATATTAGTAAGTAAAGTCTGAAAAGCAGAAACGTCTACATTAAAAAAAGTTGCATTTTTTGGTATTGATTTAGAGAAAATAATATCAGATTTTTTAGTTCTAGTCGTATTTTCAACAGACCAAATCTCTTCATTAATTTGAGAAAAGCAGTTAAATGTAATACTAAGAAAGCATATTAAACTACCAAAGAACTTTAAATAAAAGGGCTTCATAATTATAGGTTTTTTGTTTGCTAAGGTATAATGTTTGTTAATAAACTGCAAAGAAAGTAACATTTCTTTGAGCATATACCATATAGTAGTCGTAATTTTTATGATTTCCTTAATTTATTGTACTAATAATATAGCAACACCATATTTTCTAATGATAAATAAGGGGCGCTTAAAATAGATACGTTTAGCGCATAAAAAAAGCGACTAAATTTAGTCGCTTTTATATTTAATCTTCAATTTCTTCTTTAATTACAAAGTCTTCCATAAATTTAGTAGTATAATTACCCGCTAAATAATCTGGGTGCTCCATTAACTGTCTATGAAATGGTATGGTGGTTTTAATACCCTCAATAACAAATTCATCTAAAGCACGCTTCATTTTATTAATTGCTTCTTCTCGCGTTTGCGCGGTTGTAATTAATTTGGCAATCATTGAATCGTAGTTTGGCGGAATACTATACCCTGCATAAACATGCGTGTCTAGCCTTACACCATGGCCACCTGGTGCATGAAGTGTTGTGATTTTTCCTGGTGAAGGTCTAAAATCGTTAAACGGATCTTCTGCATTTATTCTACATTCTATTGAATGCAAATTAGGTGTATAGTTTTTACCTGAAATAGGTACACCTGCAGCCACTAGTATTTGCTCACGTATTAAATCGAAATCTATAACTTGTTCTGTTATGGGATGCTCTACCTGAATACGTGTATTCATTTCCATAAAATAGAAGTTTCTGTGTTTATCTACCAAAAACTCTACGGTACCAGCGCCTTCATATTTAATGTACTCAGCAGCTTTTACAGCAGCTTTACCCATTTTAGTTCTCAATTTATCTGTCATAAAAGGAGAAGGCACTTCTTCTGTTAATTTTTGGTGACGTCTCTGTATAGAACAATCTCTTTCAGAAAGATGACAAGCTTTACCTCTAGAATCTCCAACAATTTGTATTTCTATATGACGAGGCTCTTCAATAAGCTTCTCCATATACATATCGTCATTTCCAAAAGCTGCTTTAGACTCTGCTCTTGCAGATTCCCATGCGTTTTGTAAATCTTCTGGTTTCCACACGGCACGCATACCTTTACCACCACCACCGGCAGAAGCTTTAAGCATTACTGGGTATCCTGTCTCAACAGCGACTTTTACACAATCTTCAAAATCTTCAATAATGCCTTCACTACCAGGAACACATGGTACACCTGCAGCTTTCATTGTTGCTTTTGCATTTGCTTTGTCACCCATTCTATCAATCATCTCTTCAGATGCACCGATAAATTTAATACCGTGTTCTTCACAAATTTTAGAAAACTTTGCGTTCTCTGATAAAAAACCGTAACCTGGGTGAATAGCATCTGCATTTGTAATTTCTGCAGCTGCAATAATATTAGATATTTTTAAATAAGAGTCTTTACTCGCTGGTGGGCCAATACATACGGCTTCGTCAGCAAATTTAACATGGAGACTTTCCGCATCTGCTGTTGAATAAACAGCAACGGTTTTTATACCCATTTCTTTACAGGTTCTAATAACACGTAGTGCTATTTCACCTCTATTGGCAATTAGTATTTTTTTAAACATAACTTTTAGATATTTAAAATTTCAAATTCCAAATTCTGACACTGTCAAAATTATACTTTGGAACTTTAAATTAGGTTATGATGGATCTACCAAAAATAAAGGTTGATCAAACTCAACAGGTGATGAATCATCTACGAGTACTTTTACAATTTTACCTGAAATTTCTGATTCAATTTCATTAAACAACTTCATAGCTTCAATAACACAAAGTACGTCACCTTCTTTGATTTGAGTTCCTACTTCTACAAAAACAGGTTTGTCTGGAGACGGTTTACGGTAAAAAGTACCAATAATTGGTGACTTTATAGTAATATATTTTGAATCTTCGCTAGCAGGTGCAGCAGCAGGTGCTTCGGCTGCTGGTTGTAAACCTTGAGCTGGCATTTGTTGTTGCATTAGTGGCGCACCTTGCATTGGCATTTGCTGCACGATAGTAGTATCACTCTCTGAGCCTGTTTTAATGGTAATTTTAATATCATCCATTTCTAACTTAACTTCACTTGCGCCAGATTTAGCTACAAATTTTATTAAGTTTTGAATTTCTTTTAAATCCATCTTGTTTAGGTATTAGTTAGTTAGTTTTTTATTAGGAATTATAAGCCCATTTAAAATAAATTGAGCCCCAAGTAAATCCGCCACCAAAGGCAGCGAAAATTATTTTATCACCTTTTTTGAGTTGCGATTCGTAATCATATAAAAGTAATGGCAATGTTGCTGATGTGGTATTACCATACTTTTGAATATTCATCATTACCTTAGAATCGTCTAAGTTAATTCTGTTTGCTGTTGCATCTATAATACGCTTGTTAGCTTGGTGTGCTGCTAACCATGCTATATCATCGTTTGTAAGATTGTTTCGTTTTAATATACGTTCAGAAACGTCTGCCATATTAAAAACAGCATTTTTAAATACAGTCTTACCGTCTTGAAATATATAATGCTTACCTTCATTAAATGTTTCATCAGTTATAGGGTAAGATGAACCTCCGTAAGTGGCTTGTAAAAACTCTCGTCCTTCTCCATTACTTCTTAATAATTCGTCTTGTAGACCTAGACCTTCTTCATTAGGTTCAAATAAAACAGCACCCGCACCGTCACCAAAAATGATACACGTAGCTCTGTCTTTATAATTAATAAATGAAGAGTTTTTATCTGCACCTATTAATAATATTTTTTTGTACCTACCAGATTCTATATAAGCTGAAGCTGTTGACATACCGAATAAAAAACTAGAACATGCTGCTTCTAAGTCGTAAGAAAATGCATTTACAGCTCCTATTTGAGTCGCCGTAAAGGCTGCTGTAGATGCCGCTTTCATATCTGGTGTTGCAGTACAAACAATAACTAATTCAATTTCTTTAGGGTCTAAACCTTTTTTCTGAATTAAATCTTCTGCTGCTTTAATGGCCAAAAACGATGTGCCTTGCCCTTCTTCTTTAAGAATTCTTCTTTCTTTGATACCGGTACGCGAAGTGATCCACTCATCGTTAGTATCTACCATGGTTTCTAAAACTTTGTTTGATAAAACAAAGTCTGGAACATAGCCTCCTACAGCTGTAATCGCCGCCGTGATTTTACTCATTATTAGGGTTTAGTTAATTAAAAGTATTGAAAATTGTTAAAAATCAATGATTTTTAGTGAGTTTTCATCCTTTTTTGACAAATAATTATGCAAATTAAGGGGTTTTTATGCTATTGAGAAAATTATAACAAAAAAAACGCTCACAAGTGAGCGTTTTCTTATATGCATGCATAATACTTATGCTAAATTTTCTTCTTCTACAGAGTTGTCAATTAATACTTGACCTCTGTAATATAGTTTACCTTCATGCCAATGAGCTCTATGGTATAAATGTGGCTCACCTGTTGTAGGGCAAGTTGCTATTTGAGGAACAGTAGCTTTGTAGTGTGTTCTTCTTTTATCTCTTCTTGTTCTGGAAATTTTACGCTTTGGATGTGCCATTTTAAATGTTATTTATCCGTTAATAGTTTTTTTAAAGTGTTCCAACGAGGATCAATATCCTCTGTTGATTTATTTTTATAATCCTCTTGAGGACTTAATTCTTCTAATTTATCAAGTATATCAGACTTTAATGTGCCATCTTCAATACCTGGATGAATGCGTTTAATTGGTACTGCCAACACTATTAGCTCGTATATATACTGAGATACATTAATTTCGTATTCTCCATGAGAGACTATTAATATGTCTTCATTTTCGTCATTATACTCACTACCAAACTTTACAACTAGCTTAAATGTATCATCAATAGGCTGGCTGTAGGGTTCATTAGTTATATCGCAATTAACATTAACTGAGCCTGTTGCTAAAAAATACAACTCTAAAAATGTTGTTTTTTTCTCAAACTTCAGGTCAATTTTTATGTCAACTGAGTTAAACTCATCATATTCAAAATTATGAAAGAACGTATTATCAATTTTATAATCAAAATGGTGCTCACCGGCTTTTAATCCTATAAAAGGTATTATGTATTCTTTTAATGCCTTCATTATCACACTCATTTTGAGCCTGCAAATATATAAATTTTAATTTATTAAAAGACAGATATCAACAATTTTTGTTAATATCTATTTTACACCTTTCTTTAGTGAGTTTTTACTGTATTGAAGATACTCTTTTCTATTCTTAAATATTTGAATAGCCGTACGTATAGCTTCTTTAAAAGAACTTTCATCAGCAATTCCTTTACCTGCTATTTCGTAAGCTGTGCCATGGTCTGGTGATGTTCTTACTTTATCTAAACCTGCGGTAAAATTAACACCTTCACCAAAAGTAATGGTTTTAAAAGGTATTAAACCCTGGTCGTGATAGGATGCTATAATGGCATCAAAATTTGTGTATGTAAGAGATCCAAAAAAACTGTCTGCAGAATAAGGACCATAAACTAAATCTCCTTTGTCTTTAATTTTTTGAAGTGTTGGTCTTAAAATAGTATCATCTTCATTACCAATAACACCATTATCGCCTGCGTGCGGATTTATAGCCAATACTGCAACTTTTGGTTTTCTTATAGCAAAATCTTGTTGTAAAGATTTAATTACGGTTGCTATTTTCTCTGTAATTAAAGCTTCATTAATATAATTAGACGCTTCTTTAAGAGGTACGTGGTCGGTTAACAAGCCAACACGCAAGCCTTGAGAAACCATAAACATTAAGCTTTTTCCGTTTAATGCTTTTGCCAAATAGTCTGTATGACCAGGAAAATTAAAGGTGTCTGACTGTATATTATGTTTATTTATAGGTGCCGTTACTAAGACATCTACTTGGCCTAGCTTAAGTGCATTGGTTGCCGCCTCTAGAGATTTAATAGCGTATTCGCCTATTTTTTTGTCTGTGTTACCAAATTTAATATCTACAGCTTCTTTCCAAACGTTGACCACATTAACTTTGCCGTGCGCAATTTTGTCTGCAGTATCTATATTAAAAAAGTTAATCTTACTTTGAAAATGGTTTTTAAAAAACTGCATTGTATTAGCAGACGCAAATATTACGGGCGTGCTTAACTCTAACGATCTTGGATCTTCGTAAGTTTTTAAAATAATTTCTGTGCCAATACCATTTAGATCTCCTACCGATATCCCTACAATTATCTTTTCTTCGTTTTTCATGTTTTAGCTTATCCTATTTTTTTATTAAAATTGATAATTGAGTTATGTTATGTTATTAACTTTGTGCATGCAAATTTAACCAAATAAGTACAATTTATGTTTACAGGAATTATTGAAGATTTAGGAACCATTGAAAAACTAGATAAAGATGGAGGTAATCTTCATATAAAAGTAAAAAGTGCTTTAACTGAAGAACTTAAAATTGACCAAAGTGTTGCACATAATGGTGTGTGTTTAACGGTGGTTAAAATTGAAGATAGTTCTTATACAGTTACAGCAATACAAGAAACTTTAGACAAAACAAACCTAAATACTATTAACGAAAAAGATGTTGTTAATATTGAACGTGCCATGAAACTTGGCGACCGGCTAGACGGCCACATTGTACAAGGCCATGTAGACCAAACTGCAAAATGTGTTGCTGTTACAGAGCACGATGGTAGCTGGTCTTATACTTTTGAATATGATAAAGATTTAAACAACGTTACTATAGAAAAAGGATCAATTACCGTTAATGGTGTAAGCTTAACTGTTGTAAACTCTCAACTAAATCGTTTTTCGGTAGCCATAATTCCGTATACCTACAACCACACTACATTTAAAAACTTAAGCGTTGGTGCAACCGTTAATTTAGAATTTGATGTTATAGGAAAATATGTAAAGCGTCTTAACGAATTAAGATATTAAGTCTTTTTACTAGACAAAGTATACGCTTTGTACATACCATAAATTAAACCTACTAAAGCCAAAATTAAGATACCATTATCAATAGGAAGTCCTGGCGGTGGAGGTGGCGGTGGAGGTGGTGGAGGTGCTTGAGCCATCGTTAAAAAGCTCAGGAAAAAAAATAAGGTAAAAACGCAACTATTTTTATTCAGCATTGTACATATTATGATGCTGTAAAATTAGAAAAAAATACGCCCTCCTAAAATTTTTTTGCCAAAAATAATCCACAAAATGCACATAACAACGCTAAAATACATTAAATATCCGTTGAAGTAATTTTATACTATATTTTTCTTACATTTAAAAACATTTCAACTATCATACGTGCTAAAAAAAAATTAGACGATTAACGTCTACCTACAAATTAGCTTAATTTTAGACGTTAATTTCGCCAAAATTGTGCTGTTTTAATCTTAAAACACTAAAAAATTACTGGTCTTCTACTTTTTTAAGGGATAAAAAAAGTAGATTAAAAACCTATTAACAGAGAATATCTAAGACACTAAAAAAAACCTAAACACTAAAAAAAATAACTAGATCTTATTACCTTTTTAAAGTAAAATGGGCTCTAAACTCTTTTTTATTGCCCGTAATAGGTTCCGTGTATTGTACCGTAAACCAATAATCATTTGTTGGCATCATGATACCATTAAAAGTTCCATTCCAACCTATTCCTTCCGGATTTAGCTGTTTTAATAATTTACCGTAGCGATCAAAAATATAGAGTTTTGCATCACTCCCTATGCCTTCAATATTCCAAGTATCGTTATTACCATCTCCATTTGGTGTAAAATATAAGGGGTAACCAATTACAAAAATTGGCTCTATAACAAAACCACACCCTTTTTTATCTCTTGCTGTTATTTGGTGTTGGCCAATTGAGACATTTGTAAAAAGCCCCTCGTCTTGCCATGGACCATCATCTAAGCTATATTCATAATCGCCATTACCCTGAGCTAATGCTTGTATTACATTATTACCTGTAAAAATTTGACTTACAAAATTAACTTCTAAAGTTGGTGGCTCACTCACTATAACCTCTGTTGTAGCAGTACTGGTACAATTAGTTACTATTGAAGAACTAACATCGGTTACCATTACACTATACATACCCCCTTGAGTTGGCATAATGCTTGAGCCTGTTTCGGTTGGTATTAACACAGCATTATAACTCCATTGAAACGTATAATTAGCCGCTAATAAACCCGTATCAATAACCAATGGCTCTAAAACTTCTGTGCCATTTGTATTGAGACATAATATATAACTGTCATCTAAATTAAATTGTGGTCTTAAATTAACCTGAAGTGTTAATGGCGCTATTTCGTAACAAATAGATGTATCTACACCTAAACCATCTAGCACATTATTATCTACTCGGGCCCAAATAATTTGAGGGTTAATAGTATTCTCGTATATTATATTTAATGAGTTAACAGCAAACTCTGCATCAACCTCACTCGCATAGTAAGTAACTATATAATCTGCTGGGTTTTGACCATCTAAGACTTCTGTATCTTTCATTTAACTAGTGTTTTATATGTTGTCTCTTAATCGTTTCATCTCCATGCTTATCTTACGCTGCACAACCTTACCATAACTGTCTTGAGTGACCTTAAGACTAGAGTGTCCCAGAAGCTCGCTTACGACTTCCATGGGTACATCATTATAGAGCAATACTGTGCTTGCGAAGGTCCGACGAGCCATATGTGTTGTCATTCGTTTTTCAATGCCTACAATTGTTGCGATCTCTTTTAAATAGCTGTTGTATTTTTGATTACTTATCTTAGGAAATACTCCCTGATCTTGGCTTATATAGGTATCAATTATTTCCTCCGCTTTGTGCAGTAGTGGAACGGATATAGGTTTAGATGTTTTCTCTCGGGTCAAATTAATCCAAAGGTTCCCATCGAACCCTTTTGTGATGTCCTTCTTCTCTAGCTTAGACAATTCGTTGTAGGCAAGTCCAGTATAGCAACTGAACACAAACAGATCCTTTACAAAGTTCAGTCTAGGCTGACTGAAAGAATAGATCTCTAATACTTCAAGCTCTTCTGGAGAAAGAAAAACTATCTCCTTTTTAGTTATCCTTGCCTTGTATAACATAAATGGATCTTTATCTAAAAACCCTTCTGAAATAGCTATCTTAATAGGCTTTCTAAAGCGTTGTACGACTTTGTTCATAGTTGACCTACCCAAGCCCCTCTCTGTCGTTAAATAGTACTCAAAATCATGCAGGAATTGAAGATTGAGATCCGAAAGGGGCAGGTCTCTCTTTCTAAACTTATGGTAAATAAAATCTTTAACGAATTCACAAGAGTACTCAAACTTCTTAAACGTAGGAGCCTTAATATCTTTACCTATAAGCTTTTTCAAATGATTTAAGTACCGATTAAAAGAATTTACAACAGTATCACGCTTCCTAACCTTCCTTTTGAAATAGACATTTATAATGTCTTCTGCGTTGAAGTCGATACCCTGATTAAGCCTTAATTTAAGATAGGCATTGTTTACCTTTTGTTTAACAAGCATCAAATTACAATTGGTATACTCTAAACTCGAGGTATCACCTATAATAAGTTGTTTTTTAGAGTTCCAGTGTTTTGGATTGACTGTTTCCCCTGTAGAAAATTGCTTTCTTTCCTTTTTATAGGTTATCCTGCAATAAATAGGACATGTCCCTGTAAGATTGGTCTTTGCCTTATTCAAATAGAAAAGGACCTTCATTTTTTCAAGTCTCATCGTAACTCTTTTAGCTAGCTATTATGCTGTTTAAAAGGCATTTGAAAATAGGGATACCGAAATGTTAAAGCAGGTGTACCGAATTGTGTACCTTTTTTTAAACCTTTTTAAGCATTTCTAGGTGAGTCAAGAAGTATATAAAATTTTTATATCGTGCGTAAAACCCTTTTAAAATATAGGGTTTGAAGAGTTAAAAAAACCTCATCAACTTTCGTCTATGAGGTTTTATACTTTATAAAAGTGGTCCCACATGGACTCGAACCATGGACCACCTGATTATGAGTCAGGTGCTCTAACCAACTGAGCTATAGGACCAATTAACATTGCTGTTAATTTCACGTTTATTTAAACGCGAGTGCAATATTACTACATATTTTAAAACTCTCAAAGTATTTTTATTTGTTTATCTCTTGGCATAACTCAATTAAAACACCATTTGTAGATTTTGGGTGTAAAAAAGCGATTAACTTATCGTCTGCACCTTTCTTAGGTTCTTTATGTATCATATTAAAACCCGCTGCTGTTAGTCTTTCAATTTCCTTTTCTATGTCATCTACAGCAAAAGCAATATGGTGAATACCTTCACCTTTTTTTTCAATAAACTTTGCGATAGGACTGTCTTCTGTTGTCGCTTGTAATAATTCAATTTTATTTGGTCCACATTTAAAAAAAGAAGTTTTTACACCTTCTCGCTCTACATCCTCAATTTTATAGTGTGCTTCACCAAATAATGATGCAAAAAGCGCATTAGAGCTATCTATGTCTTTTACAGCTATGCCTATATGCTCAATTTTTCTCATAATGACTTCAATTTTGTAGTGTAAAAATAAGATAATCCTTAAATATCATCTACTTTTGCAATATGGAAAGTAATAGACAGAAAAAAATAGCAGGTGTTCTACAACAAGATTTGGTAGATGTTTTACAACGTGCCGCATCATCTGGTGGACTTAAAGGTGTTATAATTTCGGTTTCTAAAGTTAATGTTACTGTAGATTTATCTATGGCTAAAGTCTATTTAAGTATATTTCCTAACAAAGAAGCACAGCCTTTACTAGAAGGTATTAGATCTAATAAGCCTTTAATTAGGCACGAGCTAGCACAACGTACACGACACCAATTAAGACGTATGCCACATCTTGAATTTTTTATCGACGATTCTCTAGAATATATAGATGGTATAGAACGCTCATTAAAAGGCGAAAGTGATCCTCTTGAAGATCCCGATTTACTAGGTAAGCGAAAAAAATCTTAAGTGAATTTTCCTTTATATATAGCAAAACGTTATCTGTTTTCTAAAAGCAGTAATAATGCTATTAATATAATGACGCTTATAGCTTCTGGCGGTGTTATTATTGCTTCTGCTGCTTTACTAATTGTCTTATCTGTTTTTGCTGGCTTAAAGGATTACAGCCTTATGTTTTCAACGGTTGTTGATCCTGATTTAAAAATAACTGCGGTTACGGGTAAATCTTTTTTACTTTCTGAAAATAATATAGCACAACTTAATGCAATAGATGATATTACGTCATATTCAAAAATAATTGAAGAACGTATTATCATAAAATCTGAAGATAAAAACCTAATTGCTACTTTAAAAGGTGTAGACACGAGCTTTCTTAAGGTAACCAATATAGATGACATGATTTATCAGGGGAATTGGATTTCGCCCAAAAGTAATGATGTCGTTTCTGGTGCTGGCATCTCTTACAACTTATCGTTTGGTCTTTTTAATTACCTAAAGCCTCTATCTATTTATGTACCCAAACCTGGTAAAGGCCAAGTTAGTTCCTTAAAAGGCGCCTATAGTGCGGCCTATGTTAATAATGTAGGTTTATTTAATATTAATGAAGAACTGAATAATGAATATATTTTCTCAAATATAGATTTAGCAAGAACCTTACTGAATTATAAAGAAAACCAATTAAGTGCTATAGAACTAAAACTTAAACCTAATACAGATGAAAATCTTATTAGAACACAACTCAATACTATTTTTAATAACCAAATTGTTATTAAAAACCGAGAGCAGCTTAATGATGCCTTATTTAAAATGCTTAACACTGAAAATCTTGCAATTTACCTCATCTTCACTTTAGTAATTATCATTGCTTTGTTTAATGTAATTGGCGCTATTATAATGATGATTTTAGATAAGAAAAAATCACTAAACACATTGTTTAACTTAGGTACAGAACCTAAGACTATTAAGTTTATTTTCTTTTGGCAAGGTAGCCTTATGACTATAGTAAGCGGAATTATTGGCGTTACAATAGGCTTAATAATTGTTATTTTACAGCAATCTTTTGACCTAGTAATGTTAACGGCAGAGTTACCTTACCCTGTAAACTTAAATCTGTTAAATGTGCTGCTGGTATTAGCTACTATTTTTGCTTTGGGTATTACGGCTTCGAGAATCGCGTCGCAACGTATAACAAAACAGTTAATACAGTCTTAAGACGTAAATTGATAATCTGGAAACGTTTCTAAAACTTCATCAAAGGCAGCAAAAACATCTTTAGAGTCATCACTAGTTACCATTTTCATTCGGTATTCTTTAAAATGCGGAATGCCCTTAAAATAATTTGTATAGTGTCTTCTCGTTTCAAAAACACCAAGTGTTTCACCTTTCCAATCTATAGCCATTTGTAAATGACGTCTCGCAGCTTCTACGCGCTCTGCTAAAGAAATTGGTGCCAAGTGTTCGCCAGTTTCAAAAAAGTGCTTTACCTGCTTAAAAAACCATGGATTACCAATAGTTGCTCTTCCTATCATAGCACCATCTAAACCGTAGCTATCTCGCATTTCTGCAGCACGCTCTGGCGTGTTAATATCACCATTTCCAAATACAGGAATATGCATACGAGGATTGTTCTTAACAGCTGCAATAGGTTTCCAATCGGCATCACCCTTGTACATTTGGGCTCTTGTTCTACCATGTATAGAAATCGCTTTACAACCTACGTCTTGTAAGCGCTCTGCTACTTCAACAATTCTTATAGAATCGTGATCCCAACCTAATCTAGTTTTTACAGTTACTGGCAAATTAGTGCGTTTTACCATTTCTGCTGTAAGTTGTTCCATTAAACAGATATCTTTTAAAATACCTGCACCAGCACCTTTAGATACTACTTTTTTAACAGGACAACCAAAATTGATATCTATAATATCAGGATTAGATTTTTCTACAATATCTATAGTTTGAAGCATACTCTCCATATTTGCTCCAAAAATTTGAATACCAACAGGGCGCTCTTTCTCATAAATATCTAATTTCATAACGCTTTTTGCTGCATTACGAATTAAACCTTCACTAGATACAAACTCAGTGTAAACAACATCTGCACCTTGCTCTTTACATAAGGCTCTAAATGGTGGGTCACTAACGTCTTCCATTGGTGCTAAAAGCAAAGGAAAGTCTGGTAATTCTATGTCGCCTATTTTAACCAAGTCTCTAAATTTTAGTGCAAAGCTAAGTTATTTTGAAATATTATGAGGATTGCTGTGGTATTTCATTACCAATAGCCCGTAAAAACCTAAAAATAATTCGGCAAAAGCACCAAATTGGTAACCAAACGCTGGTGTACCTTCTATGCACCAACTTAATAATCTACCACTACCAAGACCTAACATAAAAATGATATTAGTTATTAAAGCCACTTTAAAATAACTGGCTTTAATAATTCCTAAAATCCAGAGTAGAGAAAAACCTAAGTACATACCCATTATAGCTTTAAAAAAATTATGCTCGTCTATAGTTTGTAATTGAATATTAAACTGGGTATCTGGACAAAAACCATAAACAAACGCTACAGGTACAACAATGAGTACAGAAATAAAAAGGTGAATTTTAGAAATTATATCTTTATTAGTCATAAAATATAGTTTCTAAAATTCACCTTATTAATATATACTGTAAAACTACAGCAAAATGTTAGTATGTTACATCAACAGCACCTTGCGTTAGACTTAAGTCTGCTCCGGCAGCACTTTCTACAATTCCGAAAAAAGTAGCTTGTAATACATTACCTGTACTTACTGATGTACTAGACGTAAAATCATCAAACCCTTGTGTAGACGGAAAGTATTCTGTACCGTTTAAAGTTAATACAAAATTCTGAAAAACATCTGTACCAGTATCACCTTCTGTAACTTGAAAATATATCATATAACCACCACCAGCACTCGTTCCTTCTACAGTTATTAAGCCGTTATCAAAACTAATATTTTGTTGGGTAAACTCAATATCTAATGTGCCAGTTGTAACGACCAAAGTACCGTTTGAAGCTGCTGCTGCACAATCGCCTAAATCGTCTATAATTTGCTGTAAAGTACCATTAGTATCTCCACATTCTGTTATTTGATTTTGAAGCGCAACCTTATAAGCATTACACAAGTCTTCATTAGTATTATCTGCATTGTAAGCCGCAGCTGCATCACTTGTAGCGTCTTCTGCGCCACAAGGGTTAATAACAACACCTTCACCACGTGTCCAAACTGAGGTAGAGCTATTAGAAACCGAAACTATTGCGCCTGTTGTAGGATCAGTTTCTGTTGTGTTTTCATTTTGAGTAAATGTTAAGATCACCCCATTGTCAGAAATTTGAAATGTCGCAGTTTGTGGACCATCTAAAGTAGATGTATCTGCACCTTGAAAATCAAATTCGAAAAAAGAACCATCAATAGTCATTACATTTCCGCTTGTAGAATACGTACCACTACCCATAACATTATTAAGCGTATACAACTCATTAGAAACCTCTGCACCATTAACCACAATATTTGCTACATAACTGTAATTACCATTTGTTGTGAAGTTATTTCCTATAAAATTTAGTGCATAATCTGTAGCTGTACTATTTACTACAATAACAGAACTAATGGTTTGGCCTTGAAAATCTGTAGTTGTTGTTAGGTCAACAGTAAACTCAGATAAATTCCACTCACCAAATAACTCTATATCTGTACCACCGACACTTGTGTCAGCGTCAAAATCTAAGGGTTCATTCTCACAAGTAAAAGCGGTTAACAAGCTAAATAAACATAAAAAGGCTAATAATTTTTTCATTTTATAAATTGATAAGATTTGAGCGTAAATGTACAATTAAAAATAAATTAGTACGAAAAGCTCACATTTGGTTTAAAATTTCACTTTAGTTTCAATAATTTCATCACCACGTTTAATGGTAATATCTGCTTCGTCACCGTTATCAAAAATAGATAATGCACGCATATAACTCATCATGTTTGTAACAGTGCTATCTCCTAGTTTTAATACAATATCACCTTTTAATATGCCTGCATTAAAGGCTGGTGTATCTTCTCTAGTGCCATCAATACGCATACCTTTACCGTCGTATAAATAATCTGGTACAACACCCAAGCCAACTTTAAAACGAGGTGCTTCTTCGCTCTCATTTTTGGTTTTTCTAAAAGCTAACTCACCATTATCATCTAAGTCTGATATAATTGTATAAATATAGTTAGAGATTAAATTCATACCCTCGTAATTCAACTTCTCTGCATCGTCGCCTGGCTTGTGGTAATCTTCATGCTGACCCGTAAAGAAATGTAGCACCGGAATATCGATTAAATAAAAAGATGTATGATCGCTTGGACCTACTCCGCTTTCGTTTTCTATAATTTTAAATTTGTCGTTGTTTGCTTTTATGGTTTGTTTAAACATAGGCGATGTACCTGTGCCATAAACGGCTAACGTACTATCTGCTTTCATACGGCCAACCATATCCATATTAATCATATAGTTAATAGATTCTGCTTCAACCGTTGGGTTTTTAGAAAAATAATTAGAACCCAATAAACCCATTTCTTCTCCTGAAAACGCCATAAACAAGTAGTTGTTATTTGTATTCTGTTTAAGGCCTTTATCTATACTTAAGCGGCTAGCAACATCCATCATTACAGCAACACCACTAGCATTATCATCTGCACCGTTATGAACCGCCTTATCCCCTTCTCTATATAATGAGCCTTCACCACCAAAGCCCAAATGGTCGTAGTGAGCACCAATTACAATGGTATTTTTTGCATTATTGTTAATATAACCAATCACATTTCTACCTGTTATTGTACTATCTGCATTGGTTGTAAATTGTACTTCTTTATGAGGATCTGTTTTGGGTTTAAAGGAGAAAGCTTGCAAAAAACCGTCGGTCCCTTTTGGTTCTAAACCGATAGCTTTAAAACGTTGTACCAAAAAATCTGACGCTAGTTTTTCGCCCTCAGTACCCGTTTGTCTGCCTTCTAATTTATCGTCTGCTAAAAAAGCAACATCTTCTTTAATCGTATTTTTATAAGTGGTATTGGTTTCGCAACCAAGCAATACTGAACCCGCAATAGCTAAAAACAATAATTTTTTCATCTGTTTATATTACTTTTACACAAAATTAGGCATTATTTTAATCATAGCTGCAAGGTTTTTAAATGATAGGTATTTGAAGAATTTATATAAATTCCTCATATTTATAGGCTTAAATCCCCTTAAAGATGGTAATCAGTACCATTTAACTGAGGGAATTGACACCTCGAAAGGACTTTAAAAATGTTTTTTAGGAAAAACTTGCATAACAATTATAACATTATGAAATCGAATACAATTGTAATTTTAGTTCTATTAGGTCTTTCTTTTTCATGTAAAAACGAAACAACTAAAACTTCAAATTCTAAAACTAATACAGAAACTAGCACAATTAAAGATACACTAATCTACCCAGAAGAAGTGCATTTTAAATCTCTAAGACAAGTCACCTTTGGTGGCGATAATGCTGAGGCATACTGGAGCTTTGATGATAAGCAATTGGTGTTTCAATCTAATAACACAAAATGGAATGTGGGCTGTGACCAAATGTTTTTAATGGATGCTAATGAAACCTTTACAGATAGTATTGCACCACCAATGTTAAGCACCGGTAAAGGACGCACTACATGTGCTTATTTTTTACCAGACAACAAACACATTATTTATGCCTCAACACATTTAGGTGATGAGAACTGCCCAAACACACCACTGCGTAAAAACGGAAAATACATTTGGCCAATTTATGACAGTTATGATATTTTTGTGGCTGATTTAGAAGGCAATATTGTAAAACAATTAACCAATGAGATTGGTTATGATGCTGAACCTACCGTGTCACCAAAAGGTGATAAAATTGTATTTACATCTACAAGAAGTGGTGATTTAGAATTATATACCATGAATATTGATGGTAGCGATGTTAAGCAAATTACAAACGAACTGGGTTACGATGGTGGTGCGTTCTTTTCACCAGATGGCTCTAAACTTATTTTTAGATCGTCGCGCCCAAAAACCGAAAAAGAAATTAAAGACTACAAAAACTTATTAGCAGAAGGGTTAGTTGAACCAACAGAAATGGAACTTTATATCTGTAATGCTGATGGGTCTGACTTAAGACAACTCACCGATTTAGGAAATGCCAATTGGAGTCCTTTCTTTCACCCATCTGGCGATAAAATTTTATTCTCGTCTAATTTTGAAGCCGAGCGCGGATTTCCTTTTAACTTATATTTAATTGATATTGATGGGAAAAATTTAAAACGTGTAACACATGGAGAAACCTTTGATGCCTTCCCTGTATTTTCTAATGACGGTAAACATTTAGCGTTTTCTTCTAACCGAAATAATGGTGGTGGCAGAGACACTAATCTGTTTATTGCTGAGTGGCAAGATTAATTTAAATCTTTTATTCTGTCGCGCTCTTCGGCATTTGTGCTACGCTCGTTAGTATTTAATTTAGTGTTACCAAACTTATAACGGAAACCGAGTTTTATCGTTCTGTTATCTAAGTCCGAAAAGCTACTGTTAGATTGATTTAAATATCTCGTAGAAATATCAAAATCTTGTTGATTAAATAAATCTTCAACGGTAAGAGAAATCATTGCGCTTTTGTTAAACACCGATTTAGACACGCTAAGTGATGAGATAACTCTATCTTCAACACTACTAAAATATTGAAGGTTTCTACTTAAATAAAGTACCGATAAATTTATATTTAAACTCTTGTCTTCTAAAAGCGATAGACTATTGCTCAATTGGCTGAGGTTAGACCACTGGCTCTTTTCAATAAAGTCGTTATCAAAATTAGTGGCTTCTGTCATATTAAAAAAAGACGTTACCGCATAGAGATTCCAATTGTTTGTTATGTTGTAATCAAAAAGAAAGTCGAATCCAAAATCTGTTCTCTGGTCTAAGTTTAGTGGCGTAAACGCAAGAATATTAGTGGCGTTATCTTGTCTTGGCAATTCGTAACTATCGTTTTCATAATTCATATAATACGCCTCAACCGTAAAATGTTTTAAAAAACTAATACCAACAGAAAAGTGATCTATAAAAGCAGGTACTAAATTAGGATTACCGGTTACAATGGTGTTTTCATTTATAAAAAATGTAAACGGATTTAAATCTTTAAAACTCGGTCTGGTTATACTGCGCTTATAATTACCGTAAACCATAACATCTTTTGCCGCTTGATGAGATAAACTTGCATTAGGAAACCAACTAAAATAATCTTGGGTATTTGTTTGGTTTAATGTTTGCGACTCGCCCTCTATATTAGTTTGCTCTACACGCAATCCTATATTTAAATCCCACTTGTCCCAAGATTTGCTGTAATTAGAATACGCCGCAAATACTTTTTCGTCATATTTAAAAGCGTCTGTATTTGCAGTATTTAAAAACTCAGTGCCGTTTACAATATCTACTCTTGTAATATCACTATCTGTGTTTACATTAGAATATTTTGCACCAGCATCAAAACTAGAAGATTCATTAATTGGTAAATTATAATCAATCTTTCCGGTTATAATATTAGTGCTTTGATTAGCAAGCGTATTAAATTCTGATGCATTTGAAAACACATTATTCACATCAAAAAAGTTGCTAAATACGTTTTGGTCGCGCTCGTAATTATAGGTTGTATAGTGTGCATCAAATGTAAGTGCCGCATTGTTTTCAAAATTGTGTCTAAAAATAAGATTAGAACCAATATTATATTTATTATCTCTAGATAAATTATCTGCTGTAAATCGCGATAAAAAGTCTTGGCTTTGGTCTCTAATATCGGTATTATTATTAATTTGATATTTAAAGTATGGAGTATAAAGCCCAGTGCTCGTTAAGCTCAACGTGTTTTTATCATCAATAAAAAAGTCTAAGTTTAAATTAAGTGTATGCGACTCTGACCAAGTATTTCTGTTAACATCAGATTGCCATATTTGATTTACTTCATTAGCATTATCTAAAAAGTTAACACGGTCATCTTGATCTCTATTAATTTTTTGATTTGTATAACTATAATTTACATTAAAATTAAACTTGTCATTTTTAAAATAATGACTAGTCGCTGCATTATATCTAGGAAATACACCTTGTGTATAATTTGTTTGAACACTGCCACGATAACCTGTTACCAAGTTTTTACTCATTATAATATTAATTACAGAACCACTATCTGCATCGTAACTAGCGGATGGATTTGTAATCACCTCAACCGATTTTATACTATTTGCTGGCGAGCTTTCTAAAAGTTGAATTAATTCGTCTGAGGTAAGTTGAACTCTTCGGTTGTTTATAAAAATGGCTGCTTGTGCACTTTTAATATTAATACCACCTTCTGTGACTATAATACCCGGAGTATTCTTTAAAACACCGAGTGTAGAGCCTTCTGTTAAAGCTGTATTTTCTACATTAAAAATTAATCGGTCTGGCTTTCTAGTAATGGTTGGTTTTTTAGCAATAACCGTAACCTCATCTAAGTTTTCTGCTGTTTCTGCTAACTGAATTGTTTTAAGATTTAAATGACCACTAAGTATAATCTTTTGTTCAAATGCTTCAAAACCAATAAAACTAATTCTAATAAAATATGCTTTGGGTGTTAAATTATTTAGTTTAAAATAACCTTTTTCACCTGTAGATGTGCCTTTAATAAAAGTAGTACCATCTTCTGCTAAGATGATAATGTTAGCCAAATCTATGGGCTCACTGTTGGCGTCAACCACTGTACCCGAAATAGAAAACTCTTGTGCATACGCACTAAAACAAAGGCTAAATAAAATTATACTCAAATAATAGTGTAAGCTAAGCTTCATAAATAAGGTTTGTGGCAAGATATAAATAGTTTTTAACTTAATATTACGGTTTTTCCGTACATTTTAAGGTCTTGAATTATTTTATTAGATACCAAAACGCGCAAGAAATCACTTATATTTGCAATCAATATTTTTTCCTTAGAAAAAGCCATGAAGAACATACGTAATTTTTGCATTATAGCACACATTGACCACGGAAAAAGCACCTTAGCAGATCGCTTACTAGATGCTACAGGCTCTGTAACTGCGCGCGAACAACAAGCGCAGCTTTTAGATAGTATGGATTTGGAACGCGAACGTGGCATTACAATAAAGTCGCACGCCATACAAATGGACTATGAGTTTGAGGGCGAAAAATATGTGCTTAATCTTATTGACACACCAGGACACGTAGATTTTTCTTATGAAGTATCGCGTTCTATTGCTGCCTGTGAAGGAGCATTACTTATTGTAGATGCCGCACAAAGTATACAAGCACAAACCATATCTAACTTGTACTTGGCTTTAGAGAATGATTTAGAAATTATACCCGTATTAAATAAAGTAGATTTACCAAGTGCAAACCCTGAAGAAGTTACTGATGATATTGTTGACCTTTTAGGTTGTGATCCTGAAGAAGTGATTCATGCCAGCGGAAAAACAGGTTTTGGTGTAGAAAATATTTTAAAAGCAATTATTGAACGTATTCCTGCCCCAAAAGGAGATGTTAATGCACCTTTACAAGCTTTAATTTTCGATTCTGTTTACAACACGTTTAGAGGTATCGAAACTTATTTTAGAGTTTTTGATGGTGAAATTAAAAAGGGGCAGAAAATTAAATTTGTCGCTACAGATAAAGAGTATTTTGCTGATGAAGTGGGTACATTAAAACTAACTCAGGTTGCAAAACAAAGTGTAAAAGCTGGTGATGTTGGTTATTTAATTACAGGTATTAAAACTGCTAAAGAAGTAAAAGTTGGTGATACTATAACAGATTTCGCTAACCCAACCACAAACATTGTTGAGGGTTTTGAAGATGTAAAACCAATGGTATTTGCGGGTATTTACCCTGTTGATACAGAAGACTACGAAGAGCTTCGTAACTCTATGGAAAAATTACAGCTTAATGATGCCTCTTTGGTATTTGCACCAGAAAGTTCTGCAGCTTTAGGTTTTGGTTTCCGTTGTGGCTTTTTAGGTATGTTACACATGGAAATTATACAAGAACGCTTAGAGCGCGAGTTTGATATGACGGTAATTACAACAGTACCTAACGTATCTTACAATGCTTACACTAATAAAGAACCAGACGTTCCTTTTATTGTAAATAACCCAAGTGATTTACCAGAACCAACAACGGTTAATCGTGTTGAAGAACCTTTTATAAAAGCAACAATTATTACAAAATCTGACTTTGTTGGTAATGTAATGAGCCTTTGTATTGAAAAACGTGGTATGATTATTAATCAAACCTACCTTACGACTGAACGTGTAGAATTAATTTTTGAAATGCCTTTAGCAGAAATTGTTTTCGATTTTTACGATCGTCTAAAAACAGTTTCTAAAGGTTATGCTTCTTTTGATTATTCTCCAATAGGCATGAAGGTTTCTAAATTGGTACGTTTAGATGTATTATTAAACGCACAAACCGTTGATGCGCTTTCTGCTTTAATACATACAGATAACGCACACCACATCGGTAAAAAAATGTGTGAGAAGTTAAAGGAATTAATTCCTCGTCAACAATTCGATATTCCTATTCAGGCTGCAATTGGTGCTAAAATTATTGCGCGTGAAACCGTAAAAGCATTGCGTAAAGATGTTACGGCCAAATGTTATGGTGGTGATATTTCGCGTAAGCGTAAACTCTTAGAAAAGCAGAAAAAAGGTAAAAAGCGTATGCGCCAAGTTGGTAATGTAGAGATACCTCAGCAAGCGTTCATGGCGGTTTTGAAGTTGAATGATTAACTTGTTTGCTTAAAAAAAGAGGCACCTTAAAAATATGATTATTAAAACTAAGGTTTATAGTTAAATAAAAAGATTCCTGCCTTCGCAGGAATTTTTTTATTCCTCTAGCGCCACATTTTCTACATCAAAAGGTTTCCCTAAATAGACAAGTTTGTAACCCTTACCAACGGTTTCAATAGCTGTATTATATGACGAAATAATATGCATTTCACCTTCACCATCTTTTAAAAATAAAGGAATTATATCTTTATTATTATTAGTTATTTCTATGAGGTTTGCGTACTGCTCTTTATCATCTATTTCTATTTCTTGAATAGATGGATATTTGCGAGTTAACTCAGCCAATGTTATATAATCGTCTGTATGCGAAAACAAACCTTCTTTTGGGTTATCTTCAGGGTTATTCATTTCGCTAGTAGTTACTAATCTAAACGATCCGTTTTCACCAAACTGCTCACTAAATTTATTAATAGCGTATTTGTTAATCTCAGGATTACCAGTCATTGCCATAAGATAGCCTACATCATTCAATTCTATATTATCTGAAAGTGTTTCAGAATAAATATTAGTATTTAAAGCCTCTAAGCCAAGTTCTTTTGCTTTATCTATATTACTTTGGTTACTATCAATTAGTACCACATGTCTTCCGTTGCTTTCTAAATAGTGCCCCAGTAAACGTGATACTTTAGACGCACCAACAATTAAAATTCCGTTAGATTGTGTTAAAAATACTCCAACCAACTTAGCAAATAAGCGTGCTGTTGTCGCATTAAGCAAAACCGTACCTAATACAATCATAAATACTAAAGGAGTTATATATTCTGCCCCTTCAACCCCTTCTTTAAGTAACTTGCTTCCAAATAACGACGCAATACCTGCGGCAACAATACCACGTGGCCCAACCCAACTAATAAAGAGTTTTTCATTGAGGTTTAGTTTAGAACCTTGCGTACTTAAAAACACAGCCAGTGGCCTTATTACAAATACAACAATAGCAAAAAGTGCTGCTGTTTTCCATGTGTAAAGCAACATTAAATCATCAATATCTATATTGGCTGCTAATAGAATAAATAAGATTGAAATTAATAATACACTTAAAGATTCTTTAAAATAAAGCAGTTCTTTTATGTTATCTAATTTACTGTTACCTAAAACCATGCCCATAACGACAACGGCTAATAAACCCGACTCGTGCGCAAAAACTTCAGACTCGACAAAAACTAATAATACTGTTGAAAGCGATACAACATTTAATAAATAGTGAGGGATGTACTTTTTATTAATAGCAAAGGCTAAGGCGTGGGCAAACGTAAAACCAAAGGTAGTACCAAAAAGTACAATTTTACTAAACTCAATAAGCGCTGTTTTGGTAAAACCACTATCGCCACCAACACTTATAAATTCAAAAACTAAAACGGCAACCAAAGCACCAATAGGATCTATAAGAATACCTTCCCATTTTAAAACGGTTGAAATATCTTTCTTTAAAGGAATGTTACGCAAAATAGGTGTTATTACAGTTGGCCCAGTAACTATGATAAGGCCTGAAAATAAAAAGCATAGATCCCAGCGTAAATTAAATATAAAGTGTGTAACAATAGCGGCACCAAAAAAGGTAACTGCAGACCCAAGTGTTATAAGTTTTGTTATAACAGGACCTACGGTTTTAATCTCAGACCGTTTTAATGTGAGTCCGCCTTCAAAAAGAATGATACTAATAGCTAGTGAAACAAAATAATATAAACTGTCACCAGGAAAAAGCCCTTTTTCACCATTCCAAATCGGTTCTATCCATTTGGTACCATCTTCACTTAACCATTCTGCAGCTATTGGGCCCACCAAAAGACCAATTAAAATTAAAGGTAAGATTGCCGGAATTTTAAATTTCCAAGCCACCCATTGTGCTAAAATTCCTAGTATAATAATTCCTGCTAACTCTAACATACGGTTTAGTTTTATAGTGTAAAGTTAATAAGAATAAAGTAAAAGTGTTTTAATTATCTTTTATAGTAAGACGTAAAACAGAACATGCTGATTTCTCGGTAAATTTATCTTTACCTGTGCCAAAAAGAACACTAATCCAATTGTCTTGTTGAGGAGTGCCTAAAATAAGTAAATCGTAAGATGCTGAAGCATTAGAAATTGCCTCAATAGAATCGTTAGACTTAATAATTGTAACTTTAGATTCTGATTTTGAATCTTTTAATAATTCATTAGAAGACTCTGATATGGCTTGTAATTCTTCATCTTCAATAGTTTCTGAAACGACGCGTAGCAACGTAAATGAAGCACCATAAAACGCCCCAATTCTATCTGCAACTTCAATAAAATTCTTGTCATTTCTACCAGGTCTTAGTGCAATTAAAACCTTACTAATGTAGCGTACACCATTATCTTTAAAAAGCGCAAAATTAGAATTAATATTTGTCATTAACCATCCTATAGGGTTGTTAATTAAAATACCTGTTCTTGCGCGTCCATCCCAACCCACAACAAGCCAATCACAATCAGTTTGATCACTTAAATCGTGTATAGTATCAGACATATTGTGCGTAACAATAGACTCAAAATCTACATTGATATTTTTAGAAGCTGCTAATCTAGAAAATCGGCGTGCTAATGAGTTAATCTTTGGATTTTCTTCAACCATAGCCTCTAAAAAGGTTTGGTTTGGCACTTCTGTAATATTTGCCACCTGAAGCTTCTCTTTTGTATTTAAAGCCGCCCCAATTTCTACTAACATTTCTGGAGACGTTTCGTTACCTAAAAGCGGCACAACAACACCTGCATCTTCAAGAATTTCGCCATCAAAAAAACCGGGATTAATTACAACATCACCATTTTGCTTTCGCTTTTTTCTGTTTTTCTTTTTGTACAATAAGTACAATGCTGGTCTGTGACCATATTTTCTTAAAACTCCTGTTCTCGATGTTTTCTTTCCAAATTTTAGATAAATAAAAAAACCTATTAATGTTATGCTTAAAATAGCCATAAGCGGTACAAAGCCCAAAAGCACTAAAAGAGTAATACCCGAAATTATACCAAATAATTGCATAAATGGATATAATGGAGATTTGTAAGCTGGGTTATACCATTGGGTTGCTGTTTCTCTTAAAATAATGACACAAGCATTAACAGATATAAACATCATTACCATAAAAGCACTTGCTAATTTTGCGATTTTTTCTACATCTAAAAATAAAATAGCAATAGACATTACTAAGCAGGTCATTACAATAGTTACAACTGGTGTTAAATACTTAGAGTGAATTTTTGCCATAAACGTTGGTAACAACTTATCTATAGCCATAGCAAACGGAAACCTTGATGCTGCCAGCACACCAGAATTAGCCATAGACACTAAGGTAATTACACCTACAACAGCTGCTGCATAACCTACATAAGTGCCACCCAACATATTGGCAATGGTGTAAATAGGCTTAATATCTGTTTTTAAAGTTTCCATAGGAATGTTACCCACCAAAGTAAAGGCTACAGAAACATAAATTAAAGACATAATAACCAAAGACAGCATCATTGCTCTAGGCAGATTAACGTTTGGATTTTTTATTTCGCCAGCTATAGCCGCAATTTTAGTTACACCTGCATAAGAAATATAAACAAAAGCGACTGTTGATATTAAACCAATGTTTCCGTTACTAAAAACAGGCTCTAACAAAGTTTCGTCAACATGAGGTATACCAAATATGAGTAAAATAGATAAACTAATAAGACTTATTGTTACAACAACAAGCTGCACCTTGCCTACTTTTTTTATTCCAAATATGTTTAAAAAGAGAATAACAAGCAAAAAGAAAAGCGCAACATACTTAGTAAAGCCTTCATTAATACTTACTAAAACCGTTAAATAGGCACCAAAACCAACCAGTGCAAATGAACTCTTTAATAAAAGAGACAACCATAAACCAATACCTGCTATGGTACCAAATATGGGTCCGAAGGTACGTTCTATATAAACGTAAGTACCACCAGATGATGGCATTGCTGTCGCTAATTCGCTTTTAGATAATGCTGCAGGCAGAATACAAATGGCTGCTAATAAGTAAGCTAACCAAATAGAAGAACCTGTTTTTGCGGCTGCAATACCTGGTAATACAAAAATACCACTACCTAACATACCACCAATACTAATTGCTATTGCTGATGTAAGAGAAATACTGCGTTTTAGGGTCTTCAAATGCTATTAATTTAATTCGAAAGTAGGCATTTTTTTAACAATGCAAAATGTCTTAATAAAATCTAAAGGAATTTATCTAATTGCGCCTATTTTCTTAATTTGCATCTCTTATGAAACTATACCCAATAAACGCAGGTAATTTTAAACTCGATGGTGGAGCCATGTTTGGTGTTGTGCCAAAATCTTTATGGACCAGAACAAACCCAGCAGATAGCAATAACATGATAGATATTGCGGCACGCTGTTTGCTTATTGAAGACGGCAATCGCCTTATTTTAATAGACACTGGTATGGGCAACAAGCAGAGCGATAAGTTTTATGGCTATTATTTTCTTTGGGGAAATAATACTTTAGACACTTCTCTTGCCGCTCACGGTTTTCATCGCAATGATATTACAGATGTGTTTATGACTCACCTGCATTTTGATCATTGTGGTGGTAGTGTACAATGGAACAAAGACAAAACAGGTTACGAAACTGCTTTTAAAAACGCACATTTTTGGAGTAACAAAAACCATTGGCAATGGGCTATAGAACCCAACCGTAGAGAGGTTGCTTCTTTTTTAAAAGAAAATATTTTGCCCATGGAAGAAAGTGGTCAGCTAAAATTTACAGCCGTACCAGAGCAACATATTTTAAAAAATTCTGCCCTAGGTTTTGATATTTTCTATGCAAATGGACATACCGAGAAGCAAATGATTCCGATGATAAATTACAAAGGAAATACCATTTGTTTTATGGCAGATCTTTTACCAACAGCAGGACACTTACCAATACCTTTTGTTATGGGTTACGATACAAGACCCTTGCTAACACTAGACGAAAAAGAGTTATTTTTGAAACTCGCAGCAGATAACAATTATTATCTGTTTTTAGAACACGATGCTCACAACGAAATTATTACCGTAAAGCATACAGAAAAAGGTGTTCGACTTAACGAAACATATACATGTAACACAATATTTAATTAAACAAACACTAATCTAATATGAAACTTAATTACAGACTAATTGGTTATTTAGGAATTTCAGCAACCTTATTTTTAGGTTGTGGTGCAACAGCAGACATAATTACAACACCTATTGAGAACATTGATACGTCTCCTTTAAAAATAACAGAATTAACAGAAGCTGAAAAAAATAATTGGGGTCATTTAGATCTTCAAAATGATACCATTCCAGGTATGGCTGTAGACAGAGCTTACGCCGAAATAATTAAAGGAAAAAAAGGAAAGAAAGTTATTGTTGCTGTTATTGACTCTGGTATAGATATAGACCACGAAGATTTAGACGGAGTGCTTTGGACTAACAAAGGTGAGATTCCTAATAACGGTAAAGATGATGATAACAATGGTTACATTGATGACATTAATGGTTGGAATTTTTTAGGTGATACTTACGATGAGCAACTAGAATATGTAAGACTTCTTGCTAGTGGTGACACTTCTAACCCTAGATTTGAAGAAGCAAAAGCATTATTAGAAAAAGAAACACAAGAAACGCTTCAAACCAAACAAAATATTGATGGTTTACTTCAGCAAATTATACCTGCAAAAGCAGCTTTAAAAAAACACTTCGGAAAAGAAGACTACACTAAAGAAGACGTTATTAAAATTAAGTCTGATGACGAAGCGCTTAGCCAAGCAAAAAATGTGCAGTTATTTTTATATGACAGAGGTCTTACTTTAGAAGATGTTACAGAATACGCAACTCAATTTGCAGAACGTCTAAACACCAATTTAAATAAAGACTTTTCTGGCCGTAAAACTGGAGATGATATTAACGATATTTCTGATACTGGTTACGGAAACGGTAATGTAAAACCAGTAAAGAAGTCTGAATCTCATGGCACACACGTTGCTGGTATTATTGCTGCAGAACGCAACAACGGTAAAGGAGCAAACGGTGTTGCTAATAATGTAGAAATTATGTCTATTAGAGCCGTACCTAATGGTGATGAGTATGATAAAGACATTGCATTGGCTATTCGTTACGCTGTAGATAATGGTGCATCAGTAATTAACGGAAGTTTTGGTAAATCGTTTTCACCACACGCAGAATGGGTAAGAGACGCAATTAAATATGCGTCTGATAATGATGTGATATTTGTACATGCCGCTGGTAACTCTAGTGAAAATGTAGATGTAGAGCCTAATTTTCCTGATGATAATGTTAACTACGTAGAAGTATCTAATACATATATTAGAGTTGGTTCTTTAGCACCAAAATATGGTTCTAAAATGGTTTCTGGGTTTTCTAATTACGGAAAACAAAATGTTGATATTTTTGCACCAGGTTCTGAAATTTACTCTACAACACCAGAAAACGAATACGACTCTAAAGGAGGAACTTCTATGGCTGCACCAGGTGTAGCTGGTATTGTAGCATTAGTACGCTCACAATATCCTAACTTAACAGCTGCACAAGTAAAACAAGTTATTTTAGATTCGGGCTTACCATTAAACACAAAAGTAGTCGTTGGTGGTGACGCTTCTAATATTGCACCATTTTCAGATTTATCTAAATCTGGTAAAATAGCCAATGCTTATAACGCTTTAATTATGGCTTCAAAAATTAAATAAAAATGAAAAAATTATTATTAAATATAGCATTAGTTGCTTTTGTATTCTCTTGTAGTGCAACAGAAAAAGGACTTCAAAATGACAAAAAAGTTGATGTAAAACCTAACGGTTATTGGCAACAGCACGTAGATTACTCTATGGAAATTGATATGGATGTTAATTCATATCAATATAACGGCGTACAGAAATTGGTCTATACAAATAACTCGCCAGATGTATTAAACCGTGTGTATTATCACTTGTATTTTAATGCGTTTCAGCCTGGAAGCGAAATGGATGTACGTTCGCGTACCATACAAGATCCAGATCCTAGAGTTGGTGACCGTATAAGCAAACTTGCACCTAACGAAATTGGTTACATTAAAGTAAATTCTTTAAAACAAAACGGAACTACTATTTCTTACGAAACTGTAGGTACGGTTTTAGAAGTAAAACTGGCACAACCAATTCAGCCCGGAGAAAAAGTAACGTTTGACATGGTTTTTAACGCTCAGGTACCAAAACAAATTAGACGTTCTGGTAGAGACAATAAAGAAGGTGTAGCTTTATCTATGACGCAATGGTACCCTAAAATGGCAGAATACGATTTTGAAGGCTGGCATGCAGACCCTTATATTGGAAGAGAATTTCATAGTGTTTGGGGAGATTTTGATATAAAACTAACCATAGATAAAGACTATGTTGTTGGTGGTACAGGTTATCTTCAAAGTGAAGAAAAAGCTAAAAAAGGAAAAAAGACATTACACTATAAAGCCCCTAAAGTACACGATTTTACTTGGGCTGCAGACCCTGATTTTATTCACGATACGTTTCAAGTCCCTAACGGACCACTATTAAACTTCTACTATAAAAAAGATTTAGAACAAAAATATCTAAATAGCTGGAAAAAACTACAACCAGATACCGCTAAACTTATGGAGTTTTTTAGCGAAAATGTTGGTAAATACCCTTACGACCAATATTCGGTAATACAAGGTGGTGATGGTGGTATGGAATATGCCATGTCTACCTTAATTACAGGTCAACGTAGTTACGGTAGTTTGTTAGGTGTAACAGCTCACGAGTTAGCACACACTTGGTTTCAGTTTTTATTAGCTACAAACGAAGCTAAGCACGAGTGGATGGATGAAGGTTTTACAAGTTATATTTCTACTTTAGCAATGAATGCACTTAGAGAAGAAAAGAGAGAAAACCCATTAACTGGTTCTTACAGAGGTTATATAGCTTTAGCAACGTCTGGTGTAGAGCAACCATTAACAACGCATGCAGACCGTTATACATACAATCAGGCCTATGGTGCCGCAGCCTACAGTAAAGGGGCTGTATTTATAGCACAATTAGGTTACATTATTGGAGAAGATAACTTAAACAAAACCATCAAAAAATACTTTGAAGATTTTGCCTTTAAACATCCTAAACCTTTAGATATTGTAAGAACAGCTGAACGTATAACAGACTTTGAATTAGACTGGTATTTAATTGATTTTGCACAAACCACAAATACTATTGACTATGCTGTAAAATCTGTTGAACAAAACACTATTACTTTAGAGCGTATTGGTTTAATGCCAATACCAATAGATCTTTTAGTAACTTATACAGATGGTACAACAGAAGATTTTTACATTCCGTTACAAATGATGCGTGGAGAAAAACCAACCTTAGCTACAGTAATTGCAGATTGGGCTTGGGCAATGCCAACATACAGTTTTGAGACAACTAAAGCAGTTAAATCTGTAGAAATTGATGCCTCACAAATGATGGCAGATGTAAAACGAGATAATAATACGTTTACAAAAGAGTAAACGCTCACAACATAATTTTAGTAAGCGGCTGTATAAAAGGTATAATTCTTTAAATCTGTTGTATTAAACATAGTTAAACGCATTGTAATTCAGTGTTTAATTTTTAAAACTATGGGTAAAACGACAGAGAATATTACTTTTTATACAGTCGTTTCTATATGTGTTTACACACTAAATTAATGATGAACTTCAGCTATTCAAAAAAAGATAAATTAAAAAGTAAAAAGGATATAGAGCAACTTTTTACTGAGGGGAAAGCGGTAACGGCATTTCCGCTAAAACTTATTTATCTTAAAACGAATTTTGAAGATGGCAGTACGCTAAAAACAGGCGTTTCTGTTAGTAAACGACTTCATAAGACTGCCGTTTCTAGAAACCGAATAAAACGCCTACTAAGAGAAGCTTACAGATTAAACAAACCATTGTATTTTAACAATAGTTCAGCATCTTATACGTTTATGATTTTGTACCTTAGTAAAGAGGTAACAACTTTTGATAAATTAAACACGAATATGAAATCGTTATTCGAAAAATTTATTGCCAAAACATCTCAAACATGAAAAAAATTCTACATAAAAAAATAGTCTTTCCTGTAATCGCTGTCATTATATTGTTTAGTACCACAGCTTTTAAAAATAATTTTTTTGAAATAGCAAAACAAATAGAAATATTTACCACACTATTTAAAGAAATTAACATGAATTATGTAGATGATACTAATCCTGGAGATTTAATGGATACCGCCATTAAAAGCATGTTAAACGATTTAGACCCCTACACTCAATTTTATAATGAACAAGACGTAGAAGCCTCTAGAATTAATAATGCAGGCGATTATACAGGTATTGGTGCAAGCGTATTAACTCTAAAAGATAAATTAGTAATTGTTGAGCCTTACAAAGACTATGCAGCTGATAAAGCGGGCTTAAAAGCAGGAGATGAAATTATTAAAGTAGATAATATTATAGTCGCAGATTTTAAAGATGATGCTGCAAATTTACTACAAGGTGCTGCTGGTACAGAAGTTACAGTAACCTACAAAAGACAAAATAAAACTAACACAGCTAAAATTGTAAGAGCATCGTTAGAAATTAAAGCCGTGCCGTATTACGCCATGGTAGATGACAAAACAGGCTATGTTGTACTTAGAAAATTTAATACTAAAGCATCAGTAGAAACAATTAGTGCAATTAAAGCATTAAAGAACCAAGGAGCAACACAACTTATATTAGATCTAAGAGGAAATCCTGGTGGTTTACTTAGCGAAGCTGTAAACGTAACTAACATTTTTGTACCAAAAGATCAGCTTGTGGTTACCACAAAATCTAAAGTTAAAAAATACAATAAAACGTATTATACGCAACGTGAAGCTGTAGATACACAAATTCCTTTAGTTGTTTTAATAGATGGTAGTAGTGCTTCTGCTAGTGAGATTGTTTCTGGTGCGTTACAAGACATGGACCGTGCTGTGGTGGTTGGGGCAAGAAGCTTTGGTAAAGGTTTGGTACAACGCCCAAAACCCTTAATCTACGGTACACAAATGAAAATAACTATTTCTAGATATTACACACCTTCTGGCCGTTGTATACAGGCATTAGATTATTGGAATAGAGATAAAAACGGAAAAGCAACACGTACTAAAAAAGAAAATTATAATGCCTTTAAAACCAAAAATGGTAGAGCTGTCTTTGATGGTGGTGGTGTACAACCAGATGTAGAAATTGCCTTATCAAAACAAACGCCAATTACAAAAGCTATTATAAACGAAAATTTAATTTTTAACTACGCAACAGCCTATTACTATAAAAATAAAGTAAACAATTTAGAAACTTTTAAACTATCTGATTCTGACTTTAAAAATTTTAAAAACTACTTAAAAACAACCAATTTTAATTTTGAAACTAAAACAGAACAAGCCTTTAATATAGCTATTGAAGTTGCAAAAGAAGAAGAATTAAACAACGAAATTAATACAGAATACACAAAACTTATAACAGCCTTACAAGATTATAAAACCAGTGCTATTAATAAAAATAAAACACAACTAGAAATCTTAATAACTAACGAAATAATTAAGCGCTATTTCTACAGCGAAGGTTTATATACGTACTTTACAGCTAACAATACCGAAATTAAAGATGCGCTTTCAATACTTAATAATCCGTCTCAATACGCAGGTATTTTGAAATAATACTTAAAATTATCTATATTTAGCATTATATAATTTATAACAATGCCCTTTAAATTGTATTTATATGAAATCTGTATTACTTCTATTATGTTTTAGTTTTCAGCTTGCTTTTACACAGCAGGCCGTTAAACATGAAGTATATTTTGATACTGATAAATACGATATTCCTGAAACTGAGCACAGCCGACTTCTCTTATTTTTGTCTCAGATTGAAAATTTAGATATAGAAAAAATTTCTATTTATGGCTTTTGTGATGACAGAGGTAGTGACTCTTATAACCTACTACTCTCTCAACAGCGTGCAGATCAAATAAAATCTGTATTCTCTAATAATGAAATTGACGAATCTTTAATTACCAATGTAGATGGTAAGGGTGAAATACTAGTTAATATTATACGTGAAGATGATCTAAATAAAATAAGAGGACTTAATAGAAAAGTTGAAATTATTGTAGAGCCTTTTAACCCACCAAGACCTAAAGATGTAAAAAAACCAAAAAAACCTACTACTGAAGATTTATTAAAAGGTGAATTAAAAGAGGGTGATAAAATTCAGTTAGAAAATATCTTATTTAGAACAGGTTACAGCTATCTTACTAAAGATTCTAAAAATGTTTTAGATACAATTGCAAAAATATTAGCAGATCGTAAAGATGTTTATTTTACTATTGAAGGGCATGTTTGCTGCACACACGGAGAAAGAGATGCTATGGATCGTAAGACTAAAAAACGTAATTTATCTGTAGCTAGAGCTAAATATGTTTACGATTATTTAGCTAAAAAAGGAGTAAGTCGCTTTAGAATGAAGTTTGTAGGTAACAGACGAAAATTTCCGCTTGGTGGTGAACCAGAACTCGACAGGCGTGTAGAAATTTTAGTTACTAAAATATATAAAGATTAAGACTTTAACATCGCAATGTGTGGTATATTATCTTCAAGGTACTGCTCACCTACTTCTATAAACTCAAGATTATTATAAAAACGTTTAAGATACATTTGGGCAGAAATTTTTATTTTCGTTTCATTATAATGTGTATTAATAGTATCTATAGAAGCCTTCATTATAGCGTAACCAAATTTATGTTGCCTTTGGTTTTGTGCCACTACTACTCTACCTATACTAGCTTCATTAAAATAATCGCCTGGTTTAAAAAGCCGAGTGTAAGCCACAAGTTGATCGCTATTATAACCTAAAACATGAAGTGCTTTTTGGTCTTTTCCATCAATATCTTGGTACACACAATCTTGCTCAACCACAAAAACTTCACTCCTTAACATAAGTATGTTATAAAGTTCTGTTAAGGTTAATTCTTTAAATGTTTTTACTTTAATTTCTAACATACGCTATAGTTTAACAGATCGTAGTTAACTTGTGCTTTAACAAGATAAAGAAATCTTATCTACACGGTTTTGATGACGACCACCTTCAAACTTAGTTTCTAAAAACGTGTCTACCATTTTTAAAGCCTGAGGAATAGATGTAAAACGCGCCGGAATACAAATAATATTAGCATTATTATGTAAACGTGTTAATTCAGTAATTTCGCTCGTCCAACATACACCAGCTCTAACACCTTGGTATTTATTAGCCGTCATAGCTACACCATTTGCACTACCACAAATTAGTATACCAAAATCTACTTTATTATCATTAACATCTTTAGCAACAGGATGTACAAAGTCTGGATAATCGACACTATCAAACGTATCGGTTCCATAATTAGTTATAGTATGCCCTTTAGATTCTAAATGTTTTACAACAGCAGTTTTATAATCTGGTCCTGCATGGTCATTTCCTATAGATATTTTCATAATAAATTATCTTATTTATTCAGCTCTAAAGTTAATAATTGCTAATAAGTATGCATAACTTATAACGGCTTACTTATTCATAATTTTTAAGTTTGAAACTTACGTTCATTATAAGTGTTTATAAACACTGTTGATAAGTAGAGTTAAAATTGAAGACTACTTGTTAATAACTGTTTGTAATTGGTTAAAAGTAAAATTAGGATTATCCATATATTTTCCCAATCAAAAAGAGGAAGTTAAAAACCTAATTAGTTAACCATTTTTTTCGAGCGAGTTATTAGACCTCATATCTATAGAAGTTAACAGTTATTTACTAAAAACATATAAGTCATTTCTATTAACAACGGTTATTAACAGTTGTTAATAGCTTTCAAATTTTAGCTTAAAATGAAGTAGTTATCTTTTAATTTAATGTTAACTACGTATTAAGTAAATGTGATAAGTCACTAATCAAAATAAAATACAAAAAAGTTATAGTAGCTATTAACACACTATAATAATCACTATTGTTTTTTTTAAATTTTAAAAGAAAAATGATATTATGTATATATATGTTGATAAGTAAAATTTACAATTCAACTTTTAATTTATTTCAAAATAATATCTTTTTAATGTAGATAATATTTAAGACCACAAGATTTTAACACTAAGATAGTTTACATAGCTTTTGTATTAATTTAACCTTAGTTAAACACTATTTAATTTTAATAGCGTAGCTTTGTAATAACTTAATCTCTTATTATCGTGGTCACTGAGTAAAATAGATGTGCAACCGATTAACTCTTCACTGTAAGAATTAAGTATTAAAAACGATACGTTTTATTTTTTATATAAAATTGAAACATTACAATTAATAAATGACAAAAAAGAAATACAGGAAACCTTCACATAACAAGATTTCCAACCTTACAAATACCATCTTAGGTATTTTAAAAAAAGAAAGAAACCAAGCCTTTAATTATAAACAAATTGCCTCAAAACTTAATGTAAATGATGCAAGCAGTCGTAACCAAATTATAAAAACACTAGCTAAATTAAAAGCTAATGGTGATCTAGAAGAAGTAGATCGTGGTAAATTTAAAGTTATAGCGACTACAGAGTATCATACAGGTATTTTAGATTTAGGTGCTAAAGGCAATGGATATATAATTTGCGATGATTTTGAAGAAGATATTTTTATTGCAGCCAATAATATTAATAAAGCTTTAAATGGTGATGAAGTAGAATTTCATGCTTACAAAAGAAGACATAGAGGTAAACAAGAAGGGGAAATAACTAACATTATTAAGCGAGCAAAAACCGAATATGTTGGCACAATTCAAATTCACGAAAAAAAGAACTTTGCCTTTGTTGTGCCAGATAGTACAAAAATGTACAAAGATATTTTTGTACCCATTAATAAAATTAATAAGGCAGAAGATGGTGATAAGGTATTAGTTTCACTAGAAGATTGGCCAGATAGAGCAGATTCACCTAACGGAAAAGTGATTAAAGTCTTAGGTAAACCAGGTGAGCACAGTACAGAGATTCATTCTATTTTAGCTGAGTATGGTTTACCATTAGAGTTTCCGCAAGAGGTTGAAGCCTATTCTAACAATTTAGATATTTCTATTACAGAAGAAGAAATAGCAAAACGTCGCGATATGCGTAAAGATTTAACCTTTACTATAGATCCTAAAGATGCTAAAGATTTTGATGATGCCTTATCTTTTAAAATTTTAGATAATGGTTTATACGAAATAGGAATACATATAGCAGATGTATCGCATTATGTACAACCAGGCACTGTTTTAGATGATGAAGCTTATGAGCGTGCAACCTCTATTTATTTAGTAGATCGTGTTGTACCTATGTTACCAGAACGATTATCTAACGGAGCTTGTTCATTACGACCACACGAAGAAAAATATACGTTTTCTGCTGTGTTTCAAATGAATGATAAATGCGAAATTAAAAATGAATGGTTTGGTAGAACTGTAACCTATTCAGACGCACGTTTTGCTTACGAAGAAGCACAAGCTATTATAGAAAATAATCCTAAATACGAACTGTCATCTCGAGCGAAGTCGAGAGATCTCATTACACTACAAATACCTAAAGAAGTTTCTCTTACTGAAAAAGAATATAAAACAACACCAGAAATTGCTGAAGCGGTTTTAGTTTTAGATAAACTCGCTAAAAAAATGCGTTCGCAACGTATGCGAGAAGGTGCAATTTCTTTTGATAAGGTTGAAGTAAAATTTAATTTAGACGAAGAAGCTAACCCAGTAGGTATTCATTTTAAAACAAGTAAAGATGCTAATAAACTAATTGAAGAGTTTATGTTATTAGCTAATAGAAAAGTGTCTGAGTTTATTGGTAAACAAAGTCCTAAAAAGACATTTGTATACCGTGTACACGATGAGCCTAAACAAGATAAATTAGCACAGTTACAAACGGTTGTTGCACGATTTGGGCACAAGCTTAATTTTACGGATAAAGGGAGTGTAGCATCATCACTTAATAAATTACTTAAAGATGTTGTTGGTAAAAAAGAACAAAATTTAGTAGATACTTTAACCATTCGTACCATGTCTAAAGCAGAGTATACAACACATAATATTGGACATTATGGGTTAGCTTTTGATTATTACAGTCATTTTACATCGCCAATTCGTCGTTATCCAGATGTTATGGCGCATCGTCTTCTACAAATGTACTTAGATGGAGAAAAATCTGCTAACGAAGCTATTTATAACGAGAAGTGTAAACATTCTAGTAATATGGAATATTTAGCAACCAAAGCAGAGCGCGATTCTATTAAGTACATGCAGATTCGTTATATGCAAGATCATGAAGATGAAGAATTTTTAGGTGTTATTTCTGGTGTAACAGATTGGGGAATTTATGTAGAAATTGTTTCTAATAAATGTGAAGGTATGGTAAGTGTTAGAGATATGAAAGACGACCACTACCAATTTGACCAAGACCAATATGCTATGGTTGGTAAAAAATTAGATATTGTATACCAACTTGGTGATAGTGTTATTGTAAAAGTTAAAAATGCAGATTTAACAAAAAAGCATCTAGATTTTTACATGGTAGGAAAACCAGAAGTAGATTAAATTTTTGTAACATTTTTTAGATATAATAGACATATTACATAAATAAATAATAGATGATTTTAACTACCACAAATTCTATAGAAGGCCATAAAATAGTAGATTATTTAGGCATAGTAACAGGGGTTGCTTTAAATAAAGAAGGCATATCTATGGGTTTTAGTATGACTAAGTATTACACTAAAATGCAAACAAGTATAGAAACAGTAAAAGAAGAAGCGTTTCAAACACTTCAAAATAATGCTGTTAAACTTAATGCAAATGCTGTTGTTGGTATTAAAGTTGAGATTGAATTAACAACAAGTAATTATGCTATGGTTTCTGTTACAGGTACTGCAGTTAAAGTTGCTATATAATTATGAAAACAACGACAAAAGCTAGTTTATATATTTTTTTAATTTTTCTTATTACTTACTTAGTAATGAGGTTTTGTATACAAATGGTTTTTAATGATATAAATCCATATTTACTTTCAGCTATCTCTGCTGGTATAACAGTAATTTTATCACCACAAAGGCGTGTTGTAAAAAAACAATCTGGAGATCAAATTCAGTTAAAATGGTTGTTTAGTAAAAAGGTAATTATCTTAAAATAATACTTATGAAAAATATAATATGCATATTAATTGCGCTACTAGGTTTTAATTTAAATGCACAAGAAACTATAGAAAAAGCCATTGGAGAATTTTCTACAGTTAAGGTTTACGATCTAATTAATCTAAAAATGATTAAATCAACAGAAAATAAAGTACTTATTTCTGGTAAAAATAGAAGCGATGTTGAGGTTGTAAATAAAAACGGAAAGCTTAAAATTAGAATGAATCTAGAAGAAAGTTACGATGGTAACGATACCGTTGTTATTCTACACTATACAACTGTTGATGTTATAGATGCTAACGAAGGTACAAAAGTTACTGTACAAGATATTATTGAGCAATACGAAATAGATTTAAAAACTCAAGAAGGTGCAGAGATATCTGCAACCATAAAATCTACATACGCAAATTTTAGAGCTGTTACAGGTGGTATTATTAACGTCACCGGAAGTTCTAAAAACCAAGATATATCTATATACACAGGTGGTGAGTTTAACGGTAAAGACTTTGTTACGCAACAAACTGAAGTCAGTATTAATGCTGCTGGCGAAGCTTATATACATGCAACAGCGCTTGCAGAGGTTAGAATAAAAGCTGGCGGTGATGTTTTTATTTATGGTAAGCCAAAACAGGTAAATGAAAGCACTGTACTTGGTGGTAGAATAAAACGTATGTAAATTCGATTGAGTTTGTTATTTTTGTGTAAACCACAATAGTTACATGTTTGATGACATTTTAACTGCCATTCCTTTTGGTATTATTTTAGCCTTTACAATAGGGCCAGTATTTTTTGTTTTACTAGAAACTAGTGTAACAAAAGGATTTACTAGTGCTATTATTTTCGATTTAGGCGTCATCTTAGCAGACATTGTATTTATTCTTGTTATTTTTAAAAGTACAGACACCCTTTTAGATAAAATAAAAGACGATCCTAAACTACTAGTCTTTGGTGGTGTTTTACTAGTAATTTACGGACTTATTAGTTTTATAAAAACTTCAAAATCTTTTCGCTCTATTGTTAGAGAGCACCACAGAATAGAATTACCCAAAAAAGATTATGGGGTTTTATTTGTTAAAGGCTTTTTACTCAATTTTATTAATATAGGTGTACTATTAGGTTGGTTAGGCTTTATAGTTATTGGCACATCAATAACGACTTCAAAAAACGGAGTAGTTATTTTTATTGCAACCATGATTATTTCGTATTTCTTAACAGATTTAGTAAAGATTGCAGCAGCCAAACGATTAAAAAGTAAATTAACTCCAAGACGAATTTTTAAAACTAAAAAAATTGTAGCTCTTGTTATTTTAGTATTTGGTATCATTTTACTTTCACAAGGCTTGTTTCCAGAGATTTTTGAGAAGAGTATAGAGCAGATAGATAGGGTAAACCCAATTAATTAAATAGCTTTACCATGAAAATTTATTTACTAACTGTTATTGCAATTTTAATAGGTTTTATAGGTCATTCTCAAATAAAATCTAGCCAATCACAACATTACATATTATCTAATTTTTCTCAGGGTTCTATTCTTTTAAAAGATGGAACAAAGCAAACCGGTATATTAAATTTTAATGCACTTTCTAAAAATTTTGCACTAAAAAAAGATAATGAAATTGTAGGACTCTCTCAATCTGTTATAAATAAAATAGATACAGTTTACATAGCAAACAGAAAATTTTTTAGAAAAGACAACACATTTTATGAGTTTTTATTAAAATCTAATATAGAACTTTATGTAGAGTATACCTGCGATTTATCTACAGCTACAGAAGGCCGAAGTGGTTACGGTAGTTCTTCGCAAACAGCGTCAACCACTCCTTTAATGTCTATAGAAAATCAAGGTAATTTGTATGCTTTAGAACTTCCATAAATATATAAAGCGACTTTAGACATAAATTATTGGTTAAATAAAGACAACATATTTACTAAACTTAAGACTGTTAATCAATTAAAACGTGTTTATACTAGCCGTAAAAAAGAGATAAAAGCATATCGTAAAACTAATATTGTAGATTTTAAAAATCCGCTAAGTATGCTAAAACTAGTTAAATATCTCGAGTCACTAAACAAATAGATGATAAAACAAAAAGTCCTTAATATTTAAATTAAGGACTTTTAGAGGTGTCTAGCGGATTCGAACCGCTGTACAAGGTTTTGCAGACCTTTGCCTAGCCACTCGGCCAAGACACCGTAAATTTCTGCTTTAGCAAAATCTCACTTTTTATAAATGAGAGGGCAAATATATAAATAATTAGGTTTTTAGCCTACTTACTTAAGCTTTTTCGTTTTTGAGTAAGTTTTATTGTTACCATTTCTACGTCACCACCAATAGGAGGATTAATTTTACTTACCCAAACACTCGTTTTAGTAACCATTTTATCCTCATTAAATATGCGATCTATAATTCGTTGTGCCACAGTTTCGAGGAGTTTAGAAGGTTTGTCCATTTCTTCTCTTACTATATTATTTAAAAATACATAATCTACAGTGTCTACTAATTCATTAGATATAGAAGACGCGCTAAGATTAGCTTTCACTTTTAAATCTACACGGTAATCACTGCCTATTAAAGTTTCTTCTTTTAGACAACCATGGTTTGCAAATACTCTAATGTTTTCAACCTTTATTATTCCCATATCACAAAAATACTAGTCTATTTGGTGACTTTATTATAAATATTGAAAGAATTTAATACTGTTTTAATTCGTAAAAAAATCAAAGACGTTGCTTAATGCACTTGTTTTGGTTTTAAAGAATTCTGTATAAGTACATTTTTTACATGTAACTGATGTAAATTTTTTATTCTGTATATCAAATATTTTAGATAATGTGCCACCTGTGGCTCTCATCTCATCAATAGCATACGTTGTATTATCGCATTTAGGACATTTATACTTCATTTTCTATAGTTTTTTGGTTCACACTATACGTATATCATAGTGCAAAAATGTTACAATTTGTGTAATTTTACAGCTTATAATATCGTAATGTCAGAAGAAAACAAACCGCTTAATTTTATTGAGCATATTATAGAAGAAGACTTAGCAAATGGCTTATCTAAAGCTAAATTACGCTTTCGTTTTCCTCCAGAGCCAAATGGGTACCTGCACATTGGCCATACTAAAGCAATTGGTATAAGTTTTGGTTTGGGAGAAACGTATAACGCACCAGTTAATTTACGTTTCGATGATACTAATCCTTCAAAAGAAGAACAAGAATATGTAGATGCTATAAAACGCGATATTGCTTGGTTAGGTTATACTTGGGCAAATGAAGTGTACTCATCAGATTATTTTAAAAAATTATACGATTGGGCTTTACAAATGATTAAAGATGGTAAAGCTTACGTAGATAGCCAGTCGTCTGAGGTTATGGCTAAACAAAAAGGGACACCAACACAAGTAGGTACAAATAGTCCTTATCGCGATAGAAGTGTTGCTGAAAATTTAGATTTATTTACACGCATGAAGGCTGGCGAATTTCCTGCTGGTACGCATTTATTGCGCGCAAAAATAGACATGCAAGATCCAAACATGTTAATGAGAGATCCTATAATGTATCGTATAATGTATGCTAATCACCACAGAACAGGTGATGATTGGTGTATTTACCCAATGTACGATTGGACACATGGTGAAAGTGATTATATAGAACAGATATCTCACTCCTTATGCTCACTAGAATTTAAACCACATAGAAAGCTCTACGATTGGTTTAAAGAACATGTTTATAATTATAGTAAAACCGAATTACCTTTAGCGCCTAAACAACGCGAATTTGCAAGATTAAATCTTAGTTATACCATTATGAGTAAGCGTAAGTTATTACGTTTAGTTGAAGAGGGTGTAGTTTCTGGTTGGGACGATCCACGTATGCCAACAATATCTGGTTTACGTCGTCGTGGCTATTCACCAAATTCTATTCGTAAGTTTATTGAAAAAGTAGGTGTTGCAAAGCGCGAAAATGTTATTGACGTTTCACTTTTAGAATTTTGCATACGCGAAGATTTAAATAAAACAGCCAATAGAGCAATGGCGGTTTTAAACCCTGTAAAAGTTGTTATTACTAACTATCCTGAAGATAAAGTTGAATGGTTAGAAGCAGAAAATAACCAAGAAGATGCTGCTGCTGGTTATAGGAAAGTACCATTTTCTAGAGAAATTTATATCGAAAAAGAAGATTTTAAAGAAGAGGCAAGCACTAAGTTTTTTAGATTAAAATTAGGTGGTGAAGTCCGTCTTAAAAACGCTTATATTATTAAAGCTAATAGTGTTGTAAAAGATGATAATGGTGAGATTACAGAAATACATTGTACTTATAATGAAGACACCACTAAGAAAATAAAAGGCACATTACATTGGGTATCTATTAAGCATGCGGTTACAGCTGAAATTAGAGAGTACGATCGTCTTTTTATGCACGAATCACCAGACAGTGACAAAGACAAAGACTTTATGGACTTTATTAATCCTGATTCTTTAACTATAAAAACAGGTTTTTTAGAACCAAGTTTAGCGCGTGCTAAAGTAGGTGAGCAGTTTCAGTTTCAACGTTTGGGTTATTTTAATGTAGATACAGATTCACGTCCAGCTGCATTGGTATTTAATAAAACGGTTGGGCTAAGAGATAGTTGGGCTAAACAAAAACCCAAACCACAAGCTAATGCACCACAAAACAAACCAAAGCAACCACAACAAGAACGTGCTGCTATAAGTATAATTCAACAATTTGGAAAAAAGTACACTAATCTCCCTGAAGAAAAACAGGCTAAGGTTAAGCTAGAAATTCAAGAGTTAGCAAAAAAAGTAACTTACGATGAATTAGAGCCTTTATTTGGCACTGCTCTAAAAAAAGCAGGCACACGTATAGCAACGCTAATTGCGTTAAAAGTGCTACTTAAAAACGGCTTAGAACGTAATGATGCGGTCAACGAATTTATTAGTAAAGCACTAGAAGATAAAAATGATTTGTTAGTTGCTGAGGCTAAAACGCTTTAACAATTAGTATTACTATAAGAAAAAACCTCTAGGTCAACACCTTAGAGGTTTTTTTGTACTTTTAAATCATACTAACTTATAAAATCATCATTATGGAATTTAATGTTTATGCAATTTTAGTTGCTGCAATTGTACCACTAGTATTAGGTTTTTTGTGGTATAGTCCTGTTTTATTTGGTAACGTGTGGATGCGAGAATCTGGTTTAACTGAAGAAAAGATAAAAAACAGCAATATGTTGCTCATTTTCGGAGTTTCGTTTGTGCTATCGGTTTTGCTAGCGTTTTTTACCATACATCAAACTGGTGCTTTAGGAATGATTGGTGGTGACCCAAAGGCCGTAGATGTTTTACCCTCATATCAAGCCTTTATTGATGATTATGGTACTAATTTTAGAACCTTTAAGCACGGAGCTCTTCATGGTTTGCTGGCTGGCCTATTTATAGTTTTACCCGTTATTGGTATAAACGGTATGTTTGAGCAAAAGAGTTGGAAACACATATTAATAGGTGCTGGTTTTTGGACGGTTGCCTTAACCATTATGGGTGCCATAATTTGTGGTTGGGTGTAGGTTATTAAAGTGTTTATTTAAAAAAGACGATCTGAAAATAATTTTCAGATCGTCTTTTTTATTAGTCTTCTATTGCCTGTACATCTACAGCATCATCTGGTATTACAAGACTTGTCTTAAAGTCTGGTAAAACTTGCTCTATTAAGGCAGTATTTTTTAATTGTTTTGCTTCAATAAACCACCAAAAATTATCTACTTCGTTATAAACACCCAAAAGATAACTTTTAGATTTTATACGTTGTTTATCCATTTTCATTTGGTTAAAACCCTCAATAACACAACGGTGTTGCCCTTGTTCATTCACAATTTCTGAAACACAAAGAATATCTGCTTTTTCAAATACAAATCCTTGAAGCTTCATAGTTTCAAAAGTGCTCTTTAAAAGTGTTACTGCAGCATCTTTACCACCCATTAAATCTAGCACTGTTGGTAGCGTATGGTTTAAAACAGTATCAAAATCCATATTTAGAGTTGCCTTAGACGTTAGTTTAGCATCTCTTAGTGCATCTTCTTTTGTTTGTGAAAACACATTAATACTACAAGCTACTAAAATGAGTAGCAACATTTTTTTGAGTTTAATCATCTTTTTTCTTTTTTGAGTTTTTCATAGCCTCACCAATTTGGTTACTTGCTGTAAAACTAGCCACCATGTCATTAAGCATATTACTGCCGGCTTGTGGCGAATTTGGTAATAAAATTAAATTACTGTTAGTTTCTTGTCCTATAGCCTGCAAGGTATCATAATGTTGTGTAACTACAATAAGAGCAGAGGCTTCTTGCGAGTTAATACCTACGCGGTTTAAAACATCAACAGATTCTTCTAGTCCTCGTGCAATCTCACGACGCTGATCTGCAATGCCTTGTCTTTGTAGTCGTTTGCTTTCTGCTTCTGCTTTTGATTTTTCAACAATAAGAATACGAGCGGCATCTCCTTCAAACTGTGCTGCTGTTTTCTCTCTGTCTGCCGCATTAATTCGGTTCATGGCTGCTTTTACTTGCGCATCAGGATCAATATCTGTAACTAATGTTTTAATGATATCAAAACCATAATCAGACATAGCATCATTCAATTCTGCTTTTACAGCTAATGCAATATCATCTTTTTTTACAAAGACGTCGTCTAATTTCATTTTTGGTACCTCGGCACGTACAACATCAAACACATAAGACGTAATTTGGTCGTGTGGGTAATCTAATTGATAAAAGGCATCATAAACCTTATCTCTAATAACGCGGTATTGTACAGACACTTTTAAGCGCACAAATACGTCATCTAAGGTTTTTGTTTCTATAATAACATCTAATTGTTGAAATTTTAAACTCAACTTACCAGCAACTTTATCAACCAAAGGTATCTTCATTTGAAACCCTGATTGTCTAATACTATGAAATTTACCAAAACGTTCTATAATGGCCGCAGTTTTCTGTTTTACTATAAAAATAGCTGATGCTAAAATGATTAATCCAAAAAATATAATTGACACTAAAATAAATTGACCAATAGCTTATTTTTTAAGGTTTGTTAATATAAAAGTTAAAAATAAGGAATATTAAATAATTTTAGTTAACTTTTCAGAGAATCAGCCCCTCAGCCCCCTATGATTAACCTAAAACAGCTTCTTTTAGCAGCACTGTGCACGACTATTTTTACCCCAAATTATGCCCAAGGTGGGCGTACTAGATTAACAAACGGATTCGCCATTGGCGGCGGATTAACCCAATTTGATATTCTTACAGACAACTTTAACACCATAAAAGGTGAAGGTTGGTCTATTAGTGCTTCAAATACTGGTGATTTACCCTATAAATGGTATAATATCAGTTATGGTATGCAATTGTCTGATAACGTCCTTAATGTTGAAGGCCTTCAGTTTGATAATGGAAACATTAGAAGCACTCAAGTAGAGTACAATGTACTCGAAGCACAATTGGTATTGTTGTTTCATTTTAAGGTCCTTCCAAATATATTAACATTAGACTTTGGCCCTGTGGCACAGTTTAATAGTAAATTAGAGATGCAGTCTTTTGATGAAGAGAACCTCTTTGTGACGACAACAGATTCTAAAACTATTTTAGCAAAAGACTTAGAAGATATTTCTCAGATTAACTTTAATGCTGTTGTAGGCGCAACTCTTGGTTTTAAGTTTATTCAATTTAGAGCGTAATATATACACGGCTTTACAAATATTCTTAATAAGCTAAACGACCAAGATTTTAATACTGGCACAGGAAAAAGTAAATTTAAAGGCACTCAAAGCATGGTTTTGCTTTCTGCTTTAATTGCCTTTGAGTAACTTAAAGCGTATGTATTAATCCCTCAATACGCTTTACAGTTTCTACTTTACCAATCATAAACATAATATCAAATACATCTGGTCCTTGTAAAGCTCCAACAAGCGCTAAGCGTAAAGGCATCATTATTTTTCCAAACCCTATGTTGTTAGCTGTTATCCAACCTTTAATATTGGTTTGAAGTTGCTCTACAGTAAAGTTGTCTGTTGTATTTATAAGCTCAATAACTTTGGTTAAGACTTCTGTGGTACCTTCTTTTAATGCTTTTTTAGAAGCTTTTTCGTCAAATGAGTTTGGTGCTGTGAAGAAGAAGTGACTCAATTCCCAAAAATCACTTACAAAAGTGGCACGTTCTTTAATTAAACCAATCACGAGTGCAATATAATTAACATCAACGTCTTTAAGTTCTAGCTGAGTAGTTTTAAACTGTTCTGCTAAATTTAAGTCTAATTGCTGCTGCATGTAATGGTGATTAAACCACTTTGTTTTATCAGGGTCAAAACGCGCACCTGCTTTGTTTACTCGTGCTAAGTCAAAATCTGAAATTAATTGCTCTAAACTAAATATTTCTTGCTCTGTACCAGGATTCCATCCTAAAAACGATAAGAAATTAACAACCGCTTCAGCAAAATAACCCTCTTCTTTGTAGCCTTTAGAAACGGTGCCGTCTGGTGCTGTATATTCTAATGGAAAAACAGGAAAGCCCATTTTGTCTCCATCACGCTTACTTAACTTCCCTTTTCCTGTAGGTTTTAATATTAAAGGTAAATGTGCAAATTCTGGTGCATCCCAACCAAAAGCATCATATAATAATTGATGCAAAGCTAAAGATGGTAACCATTCTTCACCACGTATAACGTGTGAGATTTCCATTAAATGGTCGTCTACAATATTTGCTAAATGATAGGTTGGCATACCGTCACTTTTAAATAATATTTTATCATCTAAAACATTGGTATCAATTGTAATGTTGCCACGAATAATGTCTTTTAAATGCAGTATTTGGTCTTGCGGTGATTTAAAACGAACGACATAATTTTCACCAGCATCTATTTTAGCATTGGTCTCATTTTCAGTTAAAACTAAAGAGTTAATTAAACGTCCTTTTTTTCTGTTGTGCCAGTTGTAAATAAAAGTTTTGCCTTCTGCTTCGTGGCTTTTTCTTTCTGCATCTAATTGCTCAGATGTATCAAAAGCGTAGTATGCGTTTCCATCTGCAATTAGTTGATCGGCATATTGCTTGTATAAATGTTTACGCTCACTTTGTCTGTAAGGTCCAAATTTTTCATTTTTTCCTGGCCCTTCGTCAAAAGGAATATTACACCAATTTAGAGCGTTTACAATGTAGTCTTCTGCACCTGCTACATAGCGATTTTGGTCTGTATCTTCTATACGAAGCACAAAAACACCACCATGTTTTTTAGCAAATAAATAATTGAATAAAGCAGTTCTTACACCACCAATATGTAAAGGTCCTGTTGGACTAGGTGCAAAGCGCACTCGTACGTTTTTAGACATAACTTGTTGTAGCAATAATTTGTAATTCAGAATTTATTTCAGAATCTAGCGCAAAGATACTTTTATAAGGTTTTAGAACAAAGAAAATAAAACAGAGAAAATTGAAGAGGAATTAGAGCGTATATACCATTAAACCATAGACGGTTTTTGGTTTAATGGTAGAAGATGTTTTAAAAATAATGTAAAACATATATTAAATTACTGTACAATCTAAAAGCAATGTGGCTTAGTGTCTATGTTCTAATTAATAATCATAGTCTTAGGCACGCGTTTATTCATTATACTAAACCAAAGCGGCGGAATCATAGCTAAAACCATAGAGGTTGGATAGCCATAGGGCATTTGCGGACTTTGCTCATGGCAATCTAAAACCTGATATTTTTTAGAAGATTTAAAGTGGTGATCGCTATGTCTGGTTAATTCGTATAATATAATTCTGCCAATAACGTGGTTAGAGTTCCAAGAGTGCATTTCTTGTACGCGCTCGTATCGTCCAGATTTTGTTTGTAAACGTAATAAACCATAATGCTCAATATAGTTTACAGTTTCGAGCAGTACAATACCAACCAAACCTGCAAATAGCGTAAATAAAAAGCCATCTCTTCCAAATAAAATTGCGATAATTAGCAAATAGCTTATTTGAAATAATACATACCAAAGCATATCGTTTTTAACCGAAAAAAAAGATGTGTTTGTGTTTTTTAATAATTTATTCTGAATCTTCCACGCACAAAAATATTGCCTAAACGTTGAGGTAAACCAAAACGCATACACACTTTGATTATAACGAGCCGTTGCAGGATCTTCTGGTGTTGCTGCATGCAAATGGTGACCAAAATTATGTTCAATATAAAAGTGCATGTAAAAAGAGGGTAGAAGTAAAGCTTTACCAATAAAGCGTTCGTTAGTGGTTTGTCTATGGCCAAGCTCGTGCGCAACATTAATACCATTTACAGCAAGCACAACACCAACAGAAACTATGAGTCCAATAAATTCGTATGTTTCTAAAGGGGTTTTAGAAATGGTAATTAGGCTATAGATAACCAATCCAAAAACCAGAGGTAGGTTTAGATATAATAGCCAGTCAAAAAGGCGTTGTTTTAATTTGCTGTCGGCTTCGTCTGGTTTTAAATTAATAGTATCAACCGTAAAGATTAGTTCTAAGATTGGTATACATACAAAAGCAAAAATAGGTGTGGCCCAAACCCAATAGCCTTTTAAGAATAAACCAATATAAGCAGTTAAAGGAATAGAAAACGCAGCCAAATATTTAAGGTCTTTCATATAGATTTGTTCGTTTTAATACTTAAAAACTCTAAATTAACAGAATCTTACCAAATTTAAGGAATTAGCAGTTAAAATAAAATCGTAGTTTAGTAAGTTAAATACATTCAACACTTTCACAACGCGCATAGTCGAGATACTAATTAGCTAATATTTACAATTATTCTCTACTAAACTCTTAGTGACAGACTAAAAATAAGCATGAGTAATTTTGAAACCATAAAGCACAAGTTAGAGCAGTTTATTAAAAGGTATTATACTAATGAACTCGTAAAAGGCACCATTTTATTCTTTGCCATTGGCTTATTGTATTTTATAGTTACCCTTTTTATAGAATATGTACTTTGGTTAAACCCCACAGCACGAACAATTCTGTTTTGGACTTTCATTGCCGTAGAAACAGGCTTGTTTATTAAGTTTATTGCCATTCCGTTGGCGCATTTATTTAAATTACGCCAAGGTATTAATCTCGAAACAGCTTCAAAACTTATTGGCAATCATTTTCCTGAGGTTAACGATAAGCTTTTAAATGTACTTCAGCTTAACCAAAACCCAAAACAATCCGATTTATTAGTGGCGAGTATAGAGCAAAAATCTCAAGAGTTGCAGCCTATTGCGTTTAAATCTGCCATAAATTTTAAGTCTAACACCAAGTATTTAAAATATGCAGCAATACCAATAGCGATCTTATTACTTTCATTAATTACAGGAAAAATAAATTGGTTTAGTACCAGTTATGAGCGTGTTGTAAATTATCAAACAGCTTATGAGCCACCAGCGCCATTTCAGTTTTTTGTTTTAAATGAATCGTTACAAGCTATTGAAAATAAAGATTTTAAGTTGCAAATTTCAACAGTAGGTGCTGTTGTGCCAGAAAATGCTCAAATTAAGTTTAACGGTCAATCTTATTTTTTACAACAAGTTGCACCAGGTGAATTTCAATATACATTTACTTTACCAAAAAAAGCTATAGAGTTTTCGCTTTTAGCAAATAAAGTAGTGTCTAAGCCTTATACTTTAGAGGTGGTTAATACGCCAAACTTGGTAAATTTTCAAATACTTTTAGATTATCCTGCGCATACCAATAAGCAAGATGAAGTTTTAAAGAGCACAGGCTCTGCTGTAATACCTGAGGGAACAAAAGTAACGTGGAAAGCTACAACCAAATCTACAACAGATGTTCGTATTTACGCTGAAGACACATTAGCCTTTTCGGCAGAGAAAGAAGGCAATTTTGAAGCTTCAAAACGTTTGTATAAAAACTACAATTATAGTATTTCAACAAGTAACAATGCACTTAAAGATTACGAGAATTTAGCCTATACTATTAATGTGGTTAGAGATGTCTATCCAGAACTTAATATTAAAGTGCAAAAGGATTCTGTAGATCAGCAAAGTCTTTATTTTTACGGACAAGTAAGTGATGATTACGGTCTCAGCAAGCTACAGTTGGTTTATTATCCATCGGAAGACGAATCTAATAAAGTGGTTGAACCTATTATCATTTCAAAATCAAATTACAGTGCGTTTGTAAGTGCTTTTCCAAATCAATTTAATCTAGAAGAAGGTATAAGCTACCAATTGTATTTTGAAGTGTTTGACAATGATGCGCTGCATAACTACAAGCGTACAAAAAGTAGTGTGTTTAGTTATAGAAAGTTAACTAAAGACGAAGAAGAACAGAAGCAATTGCAAGAACAAAATGAGACCATACAAGATATTAGTAAAACGTTTGATAAGCTTCAAGAACAAGACAAAAAATTAGAAGAGTTATCTAAAACACAAAAGGAAAAAGAAAGCCTTAATTTTAATGATAAAAAGAAGTTTGAAGATTTTTTAAAACGTCAGAAAAATCAAGAACAGTTAATGAAGAATTTTAACAAAAAGCTTCAAGAAAATATCGAAGAGTTTCAGAATGAAAAGAAAGAAAAAGATCCGTTTAAAGAAGATTTAAAAGTCCGTTTAAAAGAAAACGAGGAACAACTTAAACAAGACGAAAAGTTACTTAAAGAACTCGAAGAATTAAAAGATAAAATTAATAAGGAAGAGTTTACGCAAAAATTAGAAGAGCTAGCAAAGCAAAACAAAAATAAGAAACGAAGCATGAAACAGCTTTTAGAATTAACTAAGCGTTTCTATGTGATGAAAAAGGCTGAAAAAATTGCGAGCGCCTTAGAAAAACTTGCAGACAAACAAAATGAACTTTCTCAAAAAGACAAAGAAAATAATAAGGAAGCTCAAGAAGAATTAAATAAAGAGTTTAATAAACTTCAAAAAGATTTAGAAGATTTAAAACAAGAAGACAGACGCCTTCAAAAGCCAATTGATATTCCACGAGACGAGCCATTAGAAGATGGTGTAAAATTTGATCAAAAAGAAGCAAAAGACGCTTTAGAAAAAGAAGAACAAAACACAGAAGAACAAAAACCTGAAGAAGCACAACAACAAAAAGAGAAAGCTAAAGAGCGCCAAAAGAAAGCGGCAAAGAAGATGAAGGAAATGAGCGATATGTTAAAGCAGAGCGCTGGTGGCGGTGGTGGAGGTGAAGATCAAATGTCTGAGGATATTGATATGTTGCGCCAAATACTAGAAAACCTATTATTGTATTCTTTTGACCAAGAAGCCCTTATGGATACTTTTGGCGCTATAGATATAGATAATAATAAATATGGTAAATACATTATACAGCAAAGTAATTTAAGAGAACACTTTGAGCATATCGATGATAGCTTGTTTTCGCTATCTTTAAGACAACCTAAACTTTCAGAAAAGGTAAATTCTCAAATTACAGATGTTTATTTTAATATAGATAAGGCGTTAGGTCAACTTACAGAAAACAGACTTTATCAAGGGGTTTCTTCTCAACAATATGCAATTACAGCGAGTAACGAATTAGCTAGCTTTTTGAGCGATGTATTAGATAATATGGAAATGTCTATGAATCCTTCTCCGGGTTCTGGTGGTGGAGGCGAACAGCTAGAAGATATTATTATGAGCCAAGAAGAGTTAAATAAACTCATGGAAGAAGGTGTAAAGAAAAATGAGGATGGCAAAGAAGGCAAAGAAGGCGAAGGTAAACAACCGGGTGACAAAGGTAAAGACGGTAAAGATGGTGACCCTGGTAAAGATGGTGAAGGTAAAAAGCCTGGCCAACAAGGAAAAGTGGGTAAAGAAGGCGAGAACGGTCAAAGTGGTGAAAACGGCCAAAGCGGTAAACAACAAGGTGAAGGTGGCCAAGGTGGTAAGAACGGTAACGAAAAAGGTGAAGGCAATAAATCTGGTGAAAACGACAATGATGGTAAAGATGGTGAAGGCGGAAAAAACGGAAAGAATAAAGGTAAAAGTGGCAATGGTGATGGTGAAGGTGAAAAGAATGATGGTTATGGGGAAGGTGGAAGCGAAGAGCAAAACGGTGAATTGTTTAAGATTTATCAGCAACAGCAACAACTGCGTCAGGCGTTAGAAGACAGAATGGCTAAAGAAGGTAAAATTGAATCTGCTGGTGCGTTAATTAAACAAATGGAAGATATTGAACTCGATTTATTAAACTCTGGGTTTACTAACCAAACGCTTCAAAAAATGATGGACTTACAACATCAGCTACTCAAGCTAGAAAATGCTACGTTTATGCAAGGCCAAGATTCTAAGCGTAAATCTGAAACGAATACTAAAGATTTTAATCAATCTAACCCTAGTCAAATTCCAACAGCAAAACAATATTTTAATACTACCGAAATATTAAACCGACAGGCACTACCTTTGCAAAATCATTTTAAGAAAAAAATTAAAGAGTATTTTAAAAACACAAATGATTAGCTTTAACTACGAAACAGATTTTGAGCTTGCAAATCCTAGCGATTTTCGTAAATGGATTTCGAGCGTTATTTTAGAAGAAGAATGTAAAATAGGTGAGATTAATTATATCTTTTGCGACGACACGTATTTGCATAATCTTAATGTCAATTTTTTAGATCACGATACACTTACGGATATTATCAGTTTTGATTATTCAGTAGGAAAAGAACTACATGGCGACATCTATATTTCTATTGAAAGAGTAAAGGATAATGCAACAGACTTTAAGAGAAGCTTCCATAATGAGTTGTCTCGTGTTATGGTACACGGTGTTTTGCATTATTGTGGTTATAAAGATAAGGCTAAGACAGATGCTGAACTGATGCGCTCTAAAGAAGATTACTACTTAGTTAAGCGTTCTTAAATATCGCTATTTCAATGTATATTTGCATGCTCTAATTCTTATATGGTTATGAGAGTTTATAATGAAATAATTTTAAAAAAAGAGAGCCTTACTTTTTTGTAAGACCATAATTGTTCCACGTGGAACATAAAGAAATTGAATTATGTTTAACGATTTATACGACGTCATTGTAGTAGGTGCTGGCCACGCAGGTAGCGAGGCTGCCGCTGCAGCAGCTAATATGGGTAGCAAAACCCTGTTAATTACAATGAATCTTCAAAACATAGCACAGATGTCTTGCAACCCAGCAATGGGTGGCATTGCTAAAGGGCAAATTGTAAGAGAGATAGACGCTCTTGGTGGTTATAGTGGTATAGTTTCAGATACATCTGCAATTCAATTTAAAATGCTTAACAAGTCTAAAGGTCCGGCTATGTGGAGTCCAAGAGTGCAAAGCGATCGTATGCGCTTTGCTGAAGATTGGAGATTGTTGCTAGAGGGCACACCTAATTTAGATTTTTATCAAGATATGGTGTCTAGTCTTGTTGTAGAAAACCACAAAGTTGTTGGTGTAAAAACAGTGCTGGGTATTACTGTTAAAGCAAAGTCTGTTGTTTTAACTAATGGTACTTTTCTTAATGGCCTTATTCATATAGGTGATAAAAATTTTGGTGGTGGTAGAGCTGGCGAAAGGGCTGCAACTGGTATTACAGAACAACTAAGAGAATTAGGCTTTGAGTCGGGTAGAATGAAAACCGGAACACCTCCTAGGGTAGATGGTCGTTCTTTAGATTACTCTAAAATGGTAGAACAGCCTGGTGATGAAAGACCAGAAAAATTTTCATACCTAGATACGACGAGTACACTCAAAAATCAACGGTCTTGCCACATGACTTACACGAGTGAAATGGTGCACGATTTGTTACGCGAAGGTTTTGACCGTTCTCCAATGTTTAATGGAAGAATAAAAAGTGTGGGTCCTCGTTATTGCCCGTCTATCGAAGATAAAATTAATCGCTTTGCAGATAAAGATAAGCACCAATTGTTTATTGAGCCCGAAGGATGGAATACCTGTGAAGTATATGTCAATGGTTTTTCAACATCTTTACCTGAAGACGTGCAATTTAAAGCATTGCGATCTGTAGTTGGTTTTGAAAATGTGAAATTTTTTAGACCTGGTTATGCTATTGAATATGATTATTTTCCTCCAACACAATTAAAGCACACTCTTGAGACTAAGCTGGTTGAAGGCTTATATTTTGCAGGTCAGATTAATGGTACTACTGGTTACGAAGAAGCTGCCTCCCAAGGTTTAATGGCTGGTATTAATGCTAGCAGAAAAGTACAAGAAAAAGAAGCATTTACGTTACAACGTGATCAAGCTTACATTGGCGTATTAATAGACGATTTAATAACTAAAGGGACAGAAGAGCCTTATAGAATGTTTACATCTAGAGCAGAATATAGAACGTTATTAAGGCAAGATAATGCAGATTTTAGATTAACACCAAAAGGTTATGATTTAGGTTTAGCTTCAAAAAAACGTCTAGACAGAATGGAAGTGAAGCAAGCAAAATCTGATGCATTTGTTCAGTTTTTTAGAGATACTAGTGTAACGCCAGAAGAAGCTAACCCGGTTTTAGAATATAAAAATTCTGCACCTGTTAAGCAGCAAGACAAAATGTTTAAGTTATTTGCACGTCCAAATATTACGATTGACGATGTAAGAAAGTTTGAGTCAGTAGAGTGCTTTATTCAAGATAATTCTTTAGATAATGAGGTTTTAGAGCAGACCGAAATTCAGGTAAAATATGCAGGCTATATTGAAAAGGAAAAGAACAACGCCGATAAACTCAATAGATTAGAAAACCTTAAAATTCCGTCAGACTTTGATTACTCAAAATTAAAATCTATGAGTATTGAGGCGCGGCAAAAACTAACAAAAATACAGCCCGTTACAATCTCTCAGGCTTCAAGAATTAGCGGTGTTAATCCCAATGATATATCTGTATTATTGGTTTATCTAGGAAGATAAAAGCGAATGTTCCACGTGAAACAATTTAAAACCTTTTGATAAAAATAAAAGATACACGCATTTTTGTTTTCGCTTTTATTGTGGTTTTTGCAGTTGCATCTGGTTTTTATTTCTTTAATAAAATACAGAGTAAACATCATTTTAGTGTAAATAAAAAGAAACCATTTCAAGCTAAAAACAGATATGTATATAGTCTTTTAGAGGCTAATTTAAATCTAAGAACAGCCTATATTGTTAGCATAACAAAGCAAGATTCTGTAATAAAATACAATTACAAAAGTGCCTTAAACCCTGAAAGAGATTTTAAAATGAGCTATAATTTACAGCACCAAGTTTTATATTTTGGTATAGGGGATGCTTATCTAATTAAACGTAATGACGTGTGGCGAGATCATGATGATAACGTGTTTGATAGTTACAGTTTATTAGAGCCAGAGATAGACGGCATCGACTTACTTTTTAATAAGCACTATGGTGTTTTGGCAATTACAAGTCCGCTTGGTCCAAATCATCTGTTTTTATCAAAGATAAATGATAGCTTATTTATTAAAAGAATAGAACAAAAAACATATAATTAAGCACATCAGTAAGTCTGTGATAAATCAACATTCAACATATCTAACCATAAAAGACCACTCTGTTTCAGGTGAAGAGTTTCAGTTGTTATATAATGAAGCATTAGATATGCTCGAGACGTTTCCGCAGCCTAAAGGAGATAAATTGTCTGGTTATTATAAAAGCGAAGATTATATTTCGCACACAGATACTAAGCGTAACATTTTAGAATATGTTTACCATTATGTTAGACAAATTGCTTTAAAACAAAAATTAAAACTGATTAACTCGTTTAATGCGGAATCTCAAAATCTGCTGGACATTGGATGCGGAACAGGTGATTTTTTAGAGACTGCCTTAAAAGCAAATTGGACAATTACCGGAATAGAGCCTAACGCAAATGCAAGACAAATTGCCAACGCTAAAACCAATAATTCTGTTTTTAAAACAGAGCATTTAGAAAAGTTAAAACCAAACAGTTTTGACGTCATTACCCTTTGGCATGTGTTAGAGCATTTGCCAAATTTAGAGAAGCACGCAGAAGTATTAAAATCGTTATTAAAACCGAATGGTACTTTAGTAATTGCGGTTCCTAATTTTAAAAGTTACGACGCTCAATATTATAAAAACTTTTGGGCAGCTTACGATGCACCAAGACATTTATGGCACTTTTCTAAAACAGCCATAACAGAAGTATTTAAAAAAGAAAGCTTACAATTGGTAAACACGCTACCCATGTTTTTTGATGCATATTATGTAAGTTTACTTTCAGAGAAATATAAATCGGGTTTTATGAATCCGTTTAAAGCATTTTGGGTTGGTTTTAAGTCTAACCGTAAAGCCAGATCTACAAAAGAGTATTCTTCTAATATTTATGTCTTAAAAAGCAGTGATTCTTAATTTAAACGCGTCAGCTCTGCTTTTGTTGATTAAGACAGCAACTATAAACTAAAAAAAAAGAAGTGTGCTTAAAACGCTTTATTTTAGTTTGTTTTTAATAGCTTTTTAAAATAGATAATAAGCGTATCTATAGAAAAAATCAATATTTAAAATATTTTTAAAAACAAAGTCTAACTTTTATACATTTGCAAAAATTAATTAGAACATTTTATGAAAAAAATAATACTAGCCTTGGTTGTGTTAGTTGCTGTAGCATCTTGCCAAGAACCACAAAAAATTGCTTTCGTTGATAACGGTGAAGTAATTAACGATTACCAAATGAAAATTGATATTGAATCTAAGTTTAAGAAAAAAGACGAAGATTACAAAAAAAAGACAGACAGTATTGGTCGTGCTTACCAATTAGATGCACAACAAACACAATTAAGATTAAGTAAGTTGTCTCCACAAAAGCAGCAAGAAGGCTCGCAAGCTTTTAGCCAAAAATGGCAAGGTATACAGCAGCAATTACAGTTTGACCAGCAACAAATGCAACAAGCTTTTAACGTTGAGATGGATTCTGTAATAGTTAAAGTTAAAGAATTTGTTGGTGCTTATGGCAAAACAAATGGTTACACTTATATTTTAGGTAAAAATGAAGCTGGTAGTGTATTGTACGGAAGTGAAGCTAATGATATTTCAGAACAAGTTGCAAAAGCGTTAAATGAAGCTTACGGTAAAAAGGAAGTCGTAAAGGCCGTTACTACTGAAGATAAAGAAACTTCAGAAAAGTAAAATAGAAATTATAGTATTTATATAAAAAAAGTCAGACCAAGGTCTGACTTTTCTTATGCAATAAGCGTGTGAGTTTAATAGATAGATCTGTAAGAATTATCTTAGAATTCCCATTCCGTTCTATATGGTAAATAGCGTCTTGTAACTCGCCCGAAATTTCTAAAATATTAGCGTCATGCACAAATGGGGCAAATTTTTCTAGCTTAAAACTTTCAGATTTTGGCTCTAAATATACAAGTTCGTTAGCTTTGTAGTTTAATAACAATGCTTGCCTAAAATAGTTAAGACAGAATTGTAAAAACTTCTTTTGTGTCTCTCTCCCTGTTTTTGCAATATCTTCAGACCAAGAAATTAAATCGTGAATTGCACCTTTGTTTCCTTTAGCTTTAAATGCAGACCGTACCCAAAGTATAAACCACTTTTCAAATTGTATATCTTCGCTATCTTGGTATATTAAATCGCAAGCTTTATTGTAATTTCCATTAGCTTGATGCGCTATTTTAGTAGCAACAGCTGTTTCAATATTGTAGTTTTTAATTAAAGCATCAACAATAGCATCTTCAGCTAGTGGAGGAAAGTGTAAGACTTGGCAACGCGAGCGTATGGTGCTAATTATTTGTTCTTCATCTTCAGTAATAAGAATAAAAACCGTTTTTTCTGGTGGCTCTTCAATAAGCTTTAAGAGTTTATTAGAAGCTGCTGTATTCATTTTTTCAGCCATCCAAATAAGCATCACTTTATGGCCACCCTCGTAAGACTTTAGCGAAAGTGATTTTACAATTTGTAAAGCTTCATCTACACCTATTTGCCCTTGTTTATTGTCTACACCAAGAAGTTTGTACCAATCAAACAGGTTACCATAAGGTTGCTGGCTTAGAAGTTGCCTCCATTCTTCTAAATAAAAACTCGATACGGGTTTGCTTTTTACTTTGTCGCTAGTTGTAACCGGAAAAGCAAAATGCAAATCGGGATGCGAAAAGTTTTTAAATTTTATATTACACGAGGTATTGTCACCTGTGTTTTCGGCATTAGTATTACTACATAAAATATATTGTGCATAAGCTATAGCCATTGGTAAAGTGCCAGATCCTTCTGGGCCAACAAACAATTGTGCATGTGCTATTCTACCAGCATCAACACTTGTTGTGAGGTGGTTTTTAATATGTTTTTGACCTAAAATTTCAGAAAATAACATGGTACTTTTTTATGGTTAATTAACACCGATTGCTTTAAGTGTTATACCAATAGATACTTAATGACTAGCTGTAAATAAAGCGAAATTATTAAGCAAATAAAAACACTATTTGGTATAAAGCAAAACTATGAATTTTTTTATGCTTTCTAATCTTTATATTTGTCTTTCAAATTTTAAAAAATGAAGACTTTAAACGATTTTAACTTTCAAGATAAAAAAGCATTAATTCGTGTAGATTTTAATGTGCCATTAGATGCTAATTTTAGTGTTACTGATACAACACGCATTGTCTCGGCAAAACCAACAATTATTAAAATTTTAGAAGATGGTGGTAGTTGTATTTTAATGTCGCACTTAGGACGACCAAAAGGTGTACAAGACGAGTTTTCTTTAAAACATATTGTAAGTAAAATTGAAGATATACTTGGTGTTGAAGTAAAATTTGCTAATAATTGTGTTGGTGAAGAAGCTACAGAGAAAGCAGCAGCATTACAGCCAGGTGAAATTTTACTTCTTGAAAATTTACGTTTTCATGAAGAAGAAGCCAAAGGAGATAGAGATTTTGCACAACAGTTAGCCCGTTTAGGTGATATTTATGTAAATGATGCATTTGGTACTGCACACAGGGCACATGCTTCTACTACGATTGTAGCAGAATTTTTTAAGGATGCTAAATGCTTTGGACGTCTTTTGGCTATGGAAATTGAGAGTATTAAAAAAGTAATGGACAACGGTGAAAAACCAGTATTAGCTGTACTTGGTGGTGCTAAAGTTTCTTCGAAAATTACAGTTATAGAAAATATTTTAGATAAAGTAGATCACCTTATTATTGGTGGCGGTATGACGTTTACATTTGTAAAAGCACAAGGTGGTAGCGTAGGAGATTCTATTTGTGAAGATGACAAAATGGAGCTTGCTTTAGAAATTATGAAACAAGCAAAAGCTAAAGGTGTAAAGATTCATTTACCAGTAGATGTTATAGCTGCTGATGCTTTTAGTAACGATGCTAATACTCAAATTTGTGATGTAATGCATATTCCTGACGGTTGGCAAGGCTTAGATGCTGGCCCTAGATCTTTAGAAAATTTTGATGCTGTTGTTAATAAATGTAAAACTATTTTATGGAACGGCCCTTTAGGTGTTTTTGAAATGGAAGCTTTTGCAAACGGAACTATTGCACTAGGTAACTCTATTGCCATTGCAACTAAAAATGGTGCTTTTTCTTTAGTAGGTGGTGGCGACTCTGTAGCTGCTGTGAAGCAATTTGGGTTTGAGCATAAAGTAAGTTATGTAAGTACTGGTGGTGGTGCAATGTTAGAAAGTTTAGAGGGTAAATCGTTACCTGGTATTGCAGCTATTTTAGATTAAATAGCTAAAAAACACTATTTTAGGTCAGTTTTCGTTTAGATTAACTCATCAAACTTTTGCTATATGACGATTAAAACCCCTATGATTGCTTTATTTGGTATGTTTATGCTATTTGGTTTTTCACAAACTAAAACAGATAGCATAACCAAGTCTGTAGCAAAACCTATAATGCTTCAAGACTCTGTTATAGAGAGCCAAAATTTGTCTGAAATTAAAAGTATTCCTGTAGAAATAGATTCTTTAAGTATTAAGAACCTCAAAGATTTACAAGAAGCATCAAAACTAGACGAAAAATGGCTCGAAGAGTTATATAATAATTCTTTGTTTGATAGTATTTATAAGTCGGTTTCAGAACTGACTTACGAACCAGTAGATTACCCAGAGTTAACTACAGATACCTTAAAAGCACGTCTTAAACGCTTAAATGCGAGGACCCCTTTTAATGTAGAATATAACCCGTCTTTAGAAAGTGTTATAAAAAACTATTTAAAGCATAGGCGTAGCTCAATGGAGCGTTTAATGGGTTTAAGCCACTTTTATTTTCCTATGTTTGAGCAAGAGTTCGACAATTATGATATTCCATTAGAAATGAAATATTTGTCTATTGTAGAGTCTGCTCTAAAACCAAGGGCCAGATCTAGAGTTGGTGCCACAGGGTTGTGGCAGTTTATGTTTGCAACAGGTAAAGAATACAAGTTAAATGTAAGTAGTTATGTAGATGAGCGCAGCGACCCTATAAAATCTACAACTGCAGCAGCACAATATTTGTCGCGATTATATAAAATTTTTGGTGATTGGGATTTAGCCTTAGCGGCATATAACTCAGGACCAGGAAATGTTAATAAAGCGATTAGGCGTTCTGGTGGGTATAAAAATTATTGGAATATTCGTCAAAACTTACCAAGAGAAACAGCGGGTTATGTACCTGCATTTTTAGCGACTATGTATATTTTTGAGTTTGCAGAAGCGCATGGTTTTAAGCCAGAGCGCCCAGATTTTCAATTAATACAAACAGACACTATTCATGTAAAGCAGATGATAACCTTAGATCAGGTTGCTGAAACCACTGGTGTTAATATTGAAGAATTACAATTTTTAAACCCGTCTTATAAGTTAGATATAATTCCTAAAGTAGAAGGTGAAACGCATGTGTTACGTTTGCCTAGAGAAGCTGTTGGAGTTTTTACAACAAATGAAGCAAAAATTTATGCCTTTGCTAAAGCAGAATTTAATAAACGCGAAAAACCATTGCCAGAATTAATTAAATCAGATACTAAAATTAGGTATCGGGTAAAGAGTGGTGATTATCTTGGTAAAATTGCACGAAAATATGGTGTTAGAGTTAGCCAGATAAAACGTTGGAATGGCCTTAGAAATAACAATCTTAAATTAGGTCAGCGACTAACAATATACCCAAGAAACCCAACTGTTAGTACAAAACCTAAGGCTGCTCAAAAATCTATATCTGCGGCAGGTAAAAAGACGTATAAAGTTAAGTCTGGTGATTCACTTTGGAGTATTGCACAAAAGTTTTCTGGAGTTTCTGTTGATAATATTAAAGATTGGAACGATATTAGTAGTAACAAACTCAAAATAGGAATGACGCTTATTGTGTCTAAGTAAAAACCAACAAAAAATAGTAAACTTATGAGAGCATTATATACGGTATTTATTTGTGTATTGTTATTAGCCTGTGGCGAAACCAAGGAAGAAAATAAAAAAATATACCTACCAGATTCTAACGGAAATCTAAATAATATTTCTGTGGTTATAGATAATCAATTATGGGACGGTAACGTGGGTGAAAATGTACGAGACGTATTTGCCGCCTCATTAACTGGGTTACCAGTAGATGAACCTATGTTTAAAATGCGCCAAATACCAACTCAGGTATTTGATGGTATGACTACCCGAAGCAGAATTATTTTAAAAATTGAAAAAGGGGCTGACAATGCTTCAACAACCATAGTAAACGATATGTTTGCAAAACCGCAAACAATTGCAGTTGTAAGAGGTAAAAATGATGGTGATATTATTGCTCAGTTAAAGCAGAATAAAGCTAAAATTATAGATGCTTTTAATAAAGAAGAAGTAAGGCAAAAACAAAAACGCATTAATAAATCTTTACTAAAAGACGAGGTTATGGAAAATAAGCTTGGCTTTACTATAGATATTCCGTCGGTTTATAAAATTGGTAAGGATGCAGAAGACTTCTTCTGGGTTAGAAAAAGTCTTAGCAATACAAAGACTATAGATTTAATGTTTTATTCTGTACCAATGGCCGCTATATCTAAGAGCGATAGTACTATTGTAGATATTGTTAACGTTAGAAACGAGGTGACTAAAAACCAAATTCCGGGTGAGGATGGTATTTATATGGCAGTAGATGATGCTTATGCGCCAGCATTATTTAATTCAATAATAGATAATAAACCCGCTTACGAGGTTAGAGGTGTTTGGAAAATGCAAGGCTACACTATGGCAGGTCCTTTTATAACATATGTAATAGAAGATAAAGTAAACAAACGCTATTTAATAGGTGATGGCTATGTTTATGCACCGTCTTTAGAAAAACGAGATTATGTTTTTGAGCTCGAATCTATTATAAAATCGATTAAGATTAAGTAAACAAAAAAGCCAACTCGCTAGAGTTGGCTTTTTTGTTTTATTATAAAAAGAATTTATTCTTTTTCTTTATTCTCTTTATTTTCTTCCTTGCTAGCGTCCTTAAATTCTTTTAAACCACTTCCAAGGCCTTTCATTAATTCAGGAATTTTTTTACCACCAAACAAAAGTAAAACAACTACTATAATTAAGATCATAGAAGCAGGTCCTGGTATTGCTAAGAAAATTGAATTATAAATCATAATTTTTAATTTAGATGACAAAGTTAATAATTATAGTTTAATAATAACGTTCTAAACCTAACTTTAGCACATATTGTTACTACAATTTCACTATTTTAATTAATTTTGTTTTGATGGCAAAAAAGAAAAAAAAAGAAAAGAAACTCGCTAAGAAATTACTTCACAAGTACCGATTAGTTATTTTAAATGAGGATACTTTTGAAGAACGCTTTGCCATTAAGTTAACACGTCTTAATGTTTTTGTGCTTACTTCTTTTTCTGCAATAGTTTTAGTCTTTTTAACTATTCTGCTTATTGCTTTTACACCCCTTAGAGAATACATACCGGGTTATTCTTCTACGAGACTTGTAAAAGAAGCAACTACATTAAATTACAAAACAGATTCTTTGGTTAGAGAGTTAGACCTAAACAAACAATATTACGCCTCTATAAGAAAAGTACTAACTGGTGATGTAGCCAATGTAAGTTTTAACAGAGACTCTATAATTAGAGCCACCCAAGCAGACATAGATATTTTACAAATAGCAACAAACAAAGAAGATTCTTTGTTAAGAGAAAAAGTAGATAAAGAAGATAAGTATAACCTCTTTGAGTCTTTAGAAGAGAAATCTAATTTTGTGTTATTTCCGCCAGCTAAAGGTCCTATTTCTGAAGGTTTTAATTTTGAAGAAAAACATTTTGCTGTAGATATTGTATTGGCAGAAGATACTCCCGTAAAAGCAACAGCAGATGGCACAGTTATTTTTGCAGAATGGACGGTAGAAACAGGCTATGTTGTTATTATAGAGCACAAACAAGAGCTTATATCTGTATATAAACACAATGCCAGGATAACAAAATCTCAAGGCGATTTAGTAAAAGCAGGCGAAGTTATAGCGGTATCTGGTAATACTGGCGAATTTACAACAGGACCACATTTACATTTTGAACTATGGAGTAAAGGTTACCCTGTAAACCCAACTAATTTTATTGATTTTCAATAATGGCATCAATTAAAGCAGCACTTTCTAAACCATTTGCAAAACGAATAGCAAAACGTGTTAATAAATGGGCATCAAAACCCATTGAGACCCAGCAAAATGTATTTAACAATTTAATAAAAGAAGCCAAAGCAACAGCGTTTGGTAAAGATCATAAGTTTGATTCTATAACAACTTACGAGTCCTTTATTTCAAAAGTGCCAATAAGAGATTACGAAGAATTAAAACCGTATGTAGAACGAGTTGTTGCGGGCGAATCTGATGTTTTATGGAAAGGTAAGCCGTTGTATTTTGCAAAAACGTCTGGCACCACATCTGGTGCTAAATATATTCCTATTACAAAAGAAAGTATGCCAACGCATGTAAATGCCGCACGTAACGCTATTCTTATGTATATTAATGAAACTGGTAACTCTAAATTTGTTGATGGTAAAATGATTTTTCTTCAAGGGAGTCCTGTTTTAGAAGAAAAAAACGGAATTAAACTTGGTCGCCTCTCAGGTATAGTAGCACATTATGTTCCTAAATATCTTCAAAAAAATAGAATGCCAACTTTAGAAACTAATTGTATAGACGATTGGGAAACAAAAGTAAGTGCTATTGTAGAAGAAACGGCTAATGAGGATATGACTATTATATCTGGCATACCATCTTGGGTACAAATGTATTTTGAAAAGCTCATAGAAAAGAAAGGTGAAAAGGTGGGTGATATTTTTAAAAATTTCAACTTATTTATATTTGGTGGTGTTAATTATGAGCCATATCGTGCAAAATTTGAAAGTTTAATAGGAAGAAAAGTTGATAGTATAGAATTGTATCCTGCTAGTGAAGGTTTTTTTGCGTTTCAAGATAAGCAAGACGAAAAAGGGATGTTACTTCAGTTAAATTCGGGTATATTTTACGAATTTGTAGAAGCAGAACATTTTTTTAGCAACAACCGTAAACGTATTACAATTAAAGATGTACAACTTGGTGTTAATTATGTAATGATTATCTCTACAACAGCAGGTTTGTGGGCTTATAATATTGGTGATACAGTAGAGTTTACCTCTTTAAAACCCTACAGAGTAATTGTAAGTGGTAGAATTAAGCATTTTATCTCTGCATTTGGCGAGCACGTTATTGGTAAAGAAGTAGAGCATGCTTTAAAGTACGCCACCGAGAAATTTTCTGTATCTATTAATGAATTTACTGTCGCACCTCAAATAAACCCAGCAAAAGGGTTGCCATACCACGAGTGGTTTATTGAGTTTGAAAATGAACTCGAAAACAAATTAGGTTTTATTGACGCCTTAGAAGCGTCTTTACAAAACCAAAATAGTTATTATTTAGATTTAATTAAGGGTAAGGTTTTAAGACCACTAAAAATAACTGAAATAAAAAAAGAGGGCTTTCAAACATACATGAAATCTATAGGTAAATTAGGTGGTCAAAATAAAATACCAAGACTCTCTAACGACCGTAAGATTGCAGATAAAATGTACCAACTTCACTTAACGAAATAAAGCTATATTTGTACGTTAAAATAGTATATGAGCACAACAAACAAAAGACATAAAAGAACAAGAGCTCAAGAAAGCTCTAGCGCAATAGAGCGTATGTATATTACCATGCGTCACCTATTTAATCGTGGCTTTTATAAACCCATGGGTGTCTCGGGCGAAACACTTAGGGAAGCACTACTGCTTTTACGTCCAGAAATTTATGGCTCTATAGGAGAAGAAAAAGCAGAGTTAGAAGGACTATTGTATGTTATAGACCGTTTACCGCAAGGTATTGAAGAATGTACGTTTATAAACCTTACTAGTGATGAAGGTTACGCAAACTCACATTTTGAACCCATAATACCTCCAAAACGAAGACGAAATTGCTATCGTATAGATAAAGAGCAAATGAATATTGAAATTACCAGAGGGAGGTCTGAGATTTATGATATTCTAACACATCTTACCTTTCTTTTTGTTGAGTCTCATAAAATTAGTAAACGTGTTATTATAGATGAAGAAGGGACTACCGTTAGAGATTGGCAAAAATTAGAAACAGCAGTTACGTCAACAAAAAAACTCACTCAAAAAGAACGCGAAATAGCAATAACACATACAGCAAATATATTGGGTAGAACTTTTAACGAGTTAACCGAAGCTTACCCAAAATTTGCCACAGAAAGCCAACCAGAGCGTTTATTACATATTGTATATTGGTTAGGTAAATTAGCAATAGAAGAGACGGTTAATAATAATAAGCGTACTATAACTTTTAGTCCTGTTTTAAGAGAACGCTTAGGGCATCATATACATGGAGAAATTTGGGCAGACACTATTAAAGCTGTGCTTCATAGTAACGGATTATTGCAAAGACCAATTCATATTATAAGTGCAAATATGCATAGTGTTATGAATTCTATTTTTGCAAAAGCAACTCTAAAAGGTACTGATGCTAAGAAAAATATGTTTGAGGTATACGAATTATTGAGCGATTCTAAGAATAAAGCCTTACGCAATAAAGTAGAAAAATCAGCGTTGCAAAGTGGCATGATTTATATTAAAGATACTTCTGGAACAAATATAGACGTTCAAATTTTTGATACAGATAAAATAGATTTTTCTAAAACCGAATTTAAATGCTCTGAAGAAAATAAAGATAATAAGCCCGTAATATTTGTAATGGATTATGCTTTTGGTGAGCAGGCTTATGAAACGTTAGATGAATTTTTAAAACCGGTAACCGTTAATAATAAACAAGTACACTTAGATGTTAAGTCTATCTCAATAATGGGTAAAGCTGGCATTTTAGAGGGTGGCAAAGGTGATGTAATGATTCCATCAGCTCATATTTTTGAAGGCACAGCAGATAATTACCCTTTTAGAAATGAACTAAGTAAAAACGATTTAGTAGATTGCGGTGTAGATGTTTTTGAAGGTACTATGGTAACCGTATTGGGTACGTCATTACAAAATAAAGAGATTTTAAAATTCTTTAAAAACTCGACATGGAATGTAATTGGCCTAGAAATGGAAGGTGCGCATTACCAAAAAGCTATACAAGCGGCATCAAAAGTAAGAGGTAGTATAAATAAAGATGTAAAAGTGAGGTATGCGTATTATGCTAGTGACAATCCTTTAGAAACTGGTGGCACGCTAGCCTCTGGAGGCTTAGGTACGTCTGGTGTTAGACCAACTTATGTAATAACAAAAAAGATCTTAGAACAAATATTTAATTCTTAAAAAATGAGTGATAAATTACCACAAGATTCTCAAAATGAAGAAGTAGACTTAGGTCAGCTATTTAATGCTATTGGGAAACTATTTGAAAAACTTATAGCTTTTATACGAACGATTTTTAAAGCGTTATTTTCAACCGTAATTTATGCTTTAAAACCAATAGTAAATCATTTTAAAGTTATCGCTATTGCAGTAATGGTAGCGGCAATATTAGGTTTTGTTACAGAAAAGTACGCCAAACCTGTTTATACCTCTAGCATGGTTGTTAAACCTTATTTTGGTTCAAAATATCAGTTGGCATATAATGTAAATTATTTTAATTCTTTAATTGGTTCTCGTAATCTAAAAGAACTTTCAACTGTTTTTGAGATTGATACGCAGAGTGTTACTAACCTTTTAGGTTTTGAAATTGAAATAGGACCAGAAACTGTTAATGATCTTCTAAAAGATTATAACCGTTACTTACAGTCAATAGACAGCACATTAGCATTAGGTGTTACTTACGAGAATTACATAGAGAACAGAGATATACTAAGTGGTGATATTTTTACTATTAAAGCAAAATCAGGTACTAGTACTATTTTTAAGAGTCTTGAGGTTGGTTTTGAGAAAACTTTAAAAAACAGCTATTCAGAAAAAATAAAGGATATAAGAGACCGTTCTATAGCGGTTAAAACTAAGACCTTTAAAAATGAATTAAAACGTATAGATAGTTTACAAAAAATATACATTCAGGTTCTAAAAACAGATTCAGAAAACGGAAATGCTTCTATAGGCTTAGAAGGTTTAATTCCATTAACTAAAGAGAAGACTGTTACTAGAGAATACGATTTGTTTAAGGAGCAAATGGCTATAAGTGATTCTCTTAAAACACTAGAGCAAGAGTTAATTATAAAAAATGATTATTACGATGTGTTATCTGGTTTTGAAGACGTTGGGTCCATTCAGAAAACTATTTGGGATAGGTATTCTTTAATATTTCCTCTAGTCACCTTTTTATTAATTATAATAGTTTATTTGGCCTATAATTCATTTAAGTTTATTAGAGATTATGAATAATAAAGTTCAAGTATTATTAGTCTCAGGTGGTGCCGGTTTTATTGGTTCAAACTTTATTATTTATCTCTTAGAAACGTACAATAATATTACAATTGTAAATTTAGATAAGCTTACTTATGCAGGTAAGCTTTCTAATTTAACGACTATAGAAAACCACCCAAATTATCATTTTGTTAAAGCTGATATTTGCGACAATGAGATTGTGAATAAGCTTTTTTTAGAATATCAATTTAATGGTGTTATTCATTTTGCTGCAGAATCTCACGTAGATAACTCTATTATAAATCCAGATACATTTATTAATACTAATATTTATGGCACTTTTAATTTATTAAATATTGCTAAAAGTTATTGGATGGATGCGCCATTTAAGTTTAAAACCGGTTGCGAAAACAATAGATTTCATCATATTTCTACAGACGAAGTTTATGGTACATTAGGAGCAACAGGGCTATTTACAGAAAATACACCTTATGCGCCAAACAGTCCGTATAGTGCTTCTAAAGCATCTTCAGATTTTATAGTAAGAAGTTATTTTCATACCTACGGAATGAATGTAGTTACTACAAATTGTAGTAATAATTACGGTCCTAAACAACACAACGAAAAATTAATACCAACCATTATAAGAAAGGCAGTTAATAACGAGCCAATACCTATTTACGGTGACGGCAAAAACATAAGAGATTGGTTGTATGTAAAAGACCATTGTTATGGCATAGACTTAGCTTATTATAAAGGAAAAGCCGGCGAAACATATAATATTGGCGGAAACAATGAAAGAGACAATCTTTATATCGCTAAAAAGATTTGTGATATATTAGATGAATTAAAGCCTAAGAGTACATCGTATTTAAACCAAATTACGTTTGTAAAAGATAGACCAGGACACGATTTTAGATACGCAATAGATGCTTCTAAAATAGAAAAAGAACTTGGTTGGAACGCTAATGAAAATTTTGAATCTGGTATTAAGAAAACCATTAATTGGTATTTAGATAAATATAATAAATAATGAAAGGAATCGTTTTAGCAGGAGGTTCGGGTACGCGTCTTCATCCATTGACACTAGCCGTAAGTAAGCAGCTTATGCCTATTTACGATAAGCCAATGATATATTACCTATATCTACATTAATATGGTCTGGTATAAAGGATATACTTATTATTTCTACACCACAAGATTTGCCTTTGTTTGAAAGATTATTGGGTGATGGTAAAAAGTTTGGCTGTTCCTTTAGTTATGAAGTTCAAGAATCGCCTAATGGGTTAGCTGAGGCTTTTATTATTGGAGAAGATTTTATAGGCGACGATAAGGTAGCTCTAATCTTAGGCGATAATATATTTTACGGTACAGGCTTATCAGATTTGCTGCAGCAAAATAATGACCCTAAGGGTGGTATTATTTATGCTTACCATGTACACGACCCAGAGCGTTACGGTGTTGTAGAATTTAATGAACGCGGTAAAGCAATGTCAATAGAAGAAAAACCAGAAAACCCTAAATCTAATTATGCCGTACCAGGTATTTGTTTTTATGGTAATTCGGTTATTGAGATTGCTAAAAATATAACACCAAGCAAAAGAGGAGAACTCGAAATTACAGATATAAACAAAGCTTATTTAAAAGCAGGAAAATTACAAGTAAGTGTATTAGACAAAGGCACCGCTTGGCTAGATACAGGTACATTTAAGTCGCTTATGCAAGCCTCTCAATTTGTTCAAGTTATTGAAGAAAGACAAGGTTTAAAAATTGGTGCCATAGAAGAAGCGGCATACAAAATGGGTTTTATAAATAAAAGTCAATTTATAGAAGCTGTAAAGCCACTAACAAAAAGTGGTTATGGCAAACATTTAATGCGCTTATTAGCCGAATAATTATGATCATTACCGAAACAAAATTAAAGGATTGTTTTATCATTGAGCCAACACTTCATAAAGATAAAAGAGGCTATTTTACAGAGAGTTTTAATCAACAAAACTTCAATAAACATATTGGTAAAACTATAAATTTTGTACAAGACAATGAGTCTATGTCTTCGCGTGGAGTTTTAAGGGGCTTGCACTACCAAACTAACGCGCATGCTCAAGCTAAATTAGTAAAAGTAGTACAGGGTGAGGTGTTAGATATTGTTGTGGATTTACGCAAAGCATCAAAAACTTTTGGCCAGCATATTTCTGTAAGATTAAATGGTGATAATAAGAAGCAAGTATTTATTCCTAGAGGTTTTGCTCACGGTTTCTTAGTGCTTAAAGATCAAACAATTTTTAGTTACAAATGCGATAATTATTATAATAAATCCTCAGAAAACGGTATTCTTTATAATGATTTTAATTTAAATATAGATTGGCTTTTACCAGATGATGAACTTATATTATCAGACAAAGACAAAACACTTCAGACATTTCAAGACTATTTAAAATGAAAATAAAAGTCCTGGTTACTGGTGCTAACGGTCAGCTTGCAAAAACATTAAAACATCTGTTTTTAAATACTAACGACCAGATAGAATTTTATTTTTTTAACAGAAAAGAACTCGACATTACATCACAAGACGCATTGCTACAAAGTTTTAATAAAAACAAGTATCAGTACTGTATAAACTGTGCTGCATATACTAATGTTGAGCTAGCTGAGACCGAAAAAGAAAAGGCCTTTTTAGTTAATGCTATAGCTGTAGATTCTGTATCTAAAATCTGTAAAATTTATAATACAATACTTATTCATATTTCAACCGATTATGTTTTTGACGGTGCAAAAAGCAGTCCATATACCGAAGATGATATTACAAACCCCATTAATGAGTACGGTAAATCAAAGTTACAGGGCGAATTAAATATAAAAAAGAACTTAGAGCACTATTATATTATAAGAGCATCGTGGCTTTACTCGGCTTACGGTCATAACTTTCTTAAAACAATAGTAAACAAAATAAAAGATAACGCTAATTTAAGCGTTACTAAAGCGCAAATAGGAACTCCAACAAGTTGTGAAGATTTGTCGCGCTTTATTTATTACATACTAAATACAAAAATTGCTTTTGGTGTGTATCATTTTTCAGCTAAAGGTGAGGCAACCTGGTTTGATTTTGCAAGAGAGATCAGTTTAAGTTTCAAGTCGTATAACCAGCAAAAGTTAAATGCTGTAGAAAATTATAAAACAAAAGCAAAAAGACCAAACTATACGGTGCTTAATATTGGTAAAACAGAAGCGAATTATCAGCAATTAAAACATTGGAAAACAAGCTTAAAAAGCTTAATATCGTTATTGGGTTAAGGCTTTAAAGCGCCAAACTACCCCTGTATTAATGTTGTAGTATTTCTTAAAAAGATTACCTTTGTTTTATAACATAATTTAATACAAAATAATGAAAAATAAGGTCGCTTTAATTACAGGTGTAACAGGTCAAGATGGTGCGTATTTAAGTGAGTTTTTACTTAAAAAGGGATACGAAGTACACGGTATTAAAAGACGGTCTTCACTTTTTAATACAGATAGAATAGACCACCTTTATCAAGACCCTCACGAAGAAAACCGTAACTTTTTTCTTCATTATGGTGATTTAACAGACAGTACAAATCTTATAAGAATTATACAAGAAGTTCAGCCAGACGAGATTTATAATCTAGCAGCAATGAGCCATGTACATGTCTCTTTTGAAATACCAGAATACACTGCTAATGCAGACGGTATTGGTACGTTAAGAATATTAGAAGCCATTAGAATACTTGGCTTAGAGAAAAAAACAAGAATATACCAAGCTTCTACTTCAGAGTTATATGGTAAAGTACAAGAAGTACCACAAACAGAAACAACACCTTTTTATCCAAGAAGCCCTTACGCAGTTGCAAAGATGTATGCTTATTGGATAACCGTTAATTACAGAGAAGCTTACGGCATGTATGCTTGTAACGGTATTTTATTTAATCACGAATCACCTGTTCGTGGAGAAACTTTTGTTACCCGTAAGATAACTAGAGCAACATCTAGAATTGCACTAGGTCTTCAAAATAAAGTTTACTTAGGTAACCTAGACGCACAAAGAGATTGGGGACACGCCAAAGATTACGTAAGAATGATGTGGATGATTCTTCAGGCAGATGAAGCAGAAGATTGGGTTATAGCCACCGGAAAAACCACAACAGTAAGAGATTTTGTTAGAATGACTTTTAGTCATGTAGGTATAGAATTAGAATTTAAAGGCGAAGGCTCTAATGAAAGAGGCTATGTAAAAGCTTGTAACAACGATGAGTTTCAAATAGAAATCGGAAAAGTAGTTGTTGCCGTAGACGAAAAATATTACAGACCAACTGAAGTAGAGTTGTTAATTGGTGACGCTTCTAAAGCTAAAAATAAGTTAGGATGGGTGCCTAAATATGATTTAGCAGCACTAGTAGAAGATATGATGTCTAGTGATATTAGACTTATGCAGAAACAACAATTTCTTCAAGATGGAGGTTACAGAATCAAAAATTATTTCGAATAAAAATGAATTTAGATTCTAAAATATATGTAGCTGGTCATAGAGGCTTAGTGGGTAGTGCTATTGTAGAAAATTTACAATCAAAAGGTTATACTAACATTATTACTCAAACACACAAAGCGTTAAATTTATCTAACCAGTCTGAGACCAAAGCTTTTTTTGAAAAGGAAAAACCAGAGTATGTTATTTTAGCAGCAGCAAAAGTTGGTGGTATTATTGCTAACAACGTTTACAGAGCTGATTTTATTTATGAAAATTTGATGATTCAGAATAATGTTATTCATCAAAGTTATGTAAATGGAGTAAAAAAACTATTGTTTTTAGGCAGTACATGCATTTATCCTAAAAATTCTCCACAACCCATGAAGGAGGATTATTTACTTACAGACACTTTAGAATATACCAACGAGCCTTATGCAATTGCAAAAATAGCAGGTATAAAAATGTGCGAAAGCTACAATCTTCAGTACAATACCAATTTTATTTCTGTTATGCCAACAAATCTTTATGGACCTAACGATAATTTTGATTTAGAAAAATCGCATGTATTACCAGCGCTCATTAGAAAAATGCATTTAGCAAAGTTACTTTCTGAAAAAAGAGACGAAGAATTATTCCAAGATTTAAACGTTAAGAGCTTGTCTGAAGCTAAAGACTATCTTTTAAGTTTTGGTGTAAGCGAGACTAGTGTTCAAATATGGGGAACAGGTACACCAAAAAGAGAATTTTTATGGTCTAAAGACATGTCAGACGCTTGTGTTTTTATAATGGAAAACAGAAATTTTAAAGACACGTTTTTAAAAGATAATAAAGAAATTAGAAATACACATATTAATATTGGTACTGGTGAAGATATATCTATAAAAGAACTTGCAGAAATAATTAAACACATTGTAGGTTTTAACGGTGAGTTAAATTTTGATGCCACTAAACCAGATGGTACCATGCGAAAATTAACAGATGTATCTAAGTTAAATGAATTGGGTTGGAAACATAAAGTTTCTCTTAATGAAGGCATAAAACAAATGTATGAGTGGTATAAAAGTAGATAAGAATTTAGCAACTGCAATAGCGGCATCACTTAAAGCAGGTGAGGTTATAATGCAAGTTTATAACACCCCTTTTGATGTAGAAATTAAAGATGATAAGTCACCTTTAACAGAGGCAGATAAAAAAGCCAATGACATCATTAACTCTTATCTTATTGAAACACCAATTCCTATTATTAGCGAAGAAAACAAGCAAACAGATTATGCAATAAGAAAAAACTGGCAAACCTGTTGGGTGGTAGACCCGGTTGATGGTACAAAAGAATTTATTAAGAGAAATGGCGAATTTACAGTTAACATAGCCTTAATAACTAATGGTATACCAAAATTAGGAGTTATATATATGCCAACAACTAAGACCTTATATTTTGCAGACGTAACCCGTAAATTAGCATACAAAGCACAATTAAGTTCTCATAGCACAGCCCTATCAACAATTTTAGAGGTAGCAGAACCACTAAAACCAAAAGCTAATAACACAGACTTTATTGAGGTTGTAGGGAGTCGTTCTCACATGAGTGCACCAACATTAGATTACATAAGTAGCATTGAAGCTAAAGGAAGAAAAGTAGAAATAGTATCTAAAGGAAGTTCTTTAAAGTTTTGTTTAATAGCAGAAGGAAGCGCAGACATATATCCAAGATTTGCACCAACGATGGAGTGGGATACCGCTGCCGGACAAGCCATTTGCAATGCTGTTGGTATAAATGTAATATCTCAAGACACTAACGAGAGTTTACAATACAATAAAGAGCATCTTTTAAACCCTTGGTTTATTGTGAGTAAATAATGAAAGATCAATCTCAGAAGAGACATATCGCCAAAACCATTACTTGGAGAATTATAGGCACTTTAGATACTATAATGTTGTCATGGATAATATCTGGAGATCCTACAACAGGTTTAAAAATTGGTCTAGCTGAGATTATAACAAAAATGGCTTTGTACTATTTTCATGAGAGGGCATGGTTTAAAATTAACCTGTCTAGAGATGGTAAAGTACTTGAAAGTAGAAAACGTCACATTGCAAAAACGTTTACTTGGAGATTAATTGGTACTTTAGATACCATGATTTTGGCTTGGTTAATATCTGGTGATCCACTTACGGGCTTAAAGATTGGACTAGCAGAAGTTGTAACAAAAATGATTTTATATTATTTACACGAAAGGTTTTGGTACAAATCAGATTTTGGTTTGTCTACAAGGAAGCCTAAAGAGAAATTTTTATAAATATGAAAGCGCACATTATTAAGCATTCTTATCAGGTTTCTAAACAAGACAGAGCAAACGCAAATAATCATAATTCTTTCTTAGTTTGGTTTACCGGTCTTTCTGGTTCAGGCAAGTCTACCATTGCAAATTTGGTAGAATACCAACTGCATAAAACGGGTGTTAAGACCTACACCTTAGACGGCGATAACGTAAGAAAAGGTTTAAATAAAGATCTTACATTTTCGCCCCAAGACAGAACAGAAAACATAAGGCGAATTGCAGAAACAGCAAATTTAATGGTAGATGCAGGGCTCGTTGTTTTAGCAGCATTTGTTTCGCCCTATAAAAAAGATAGGCAGAATATTAGAACTATCCTTAAAGATGCTAACTTTGTTGAGGTATTTATTAATACAAGCCTAGAGGAGTGCGAAAAAAGAGATGTAAAAGGGCTTTATAAAAAAGCACGAGCTGGCGAAATAAAAAATATGACAGGTATTTCTGCTCCATACGAAGCACCAGTAAACCCTGATATTGAAATAAAAACAGAAAACGAATCTATAGAAAACTCTGTAAAGAAAATAGTAGATTTTATAACAGAAAAATTAAAACTCAACAATGAGTAAATATTATTTAAATTATTTAGACGAGTTAGAGAGTGAAGCTATATTTATACTTCGTGAGGTTTGGGCACAGTTTGATAGTCCGGTAATCTTATTCTCTGGCGGTAAAGATTCTATTTTAGTAACGCACTTAGCTAAGAAAGCATTTTATCCATCAAAAATACCGTTTCCTTTAATGCATGTAGATACAGGTCATAATTTTCCTGAAACTATTCAATTTAGAGACGCTGTTATAAACGATTTAGGCGTTCAGTTAATTGTAGGGTCTGTGCAAGAGTCTATAGATGACGGTCGTGTGTCTGAAGAGAAAGGTAAAAACGCAACAAGAAATGCATTACAAATTACCACACTACTAGACGCCATAGAATCTAACAAAATAGATTGTGCAATAGGTGGTGGTAGACGCGACGAAGAAAAGGCAAGAGCTAAAGAACGTTTCTTCTCACATAGAGATGATTTTGGTCAATGGGATCCTAAAAACCAAAGGCCAGAATTGTGGAATATATTTAACGGAAAACATTTTGAAGGTGAACATTTTAGAGCTTTTCCAATAAGTAATTGGACAGAAATGGACGTGTGGAATTACATAAAAAGAGAGAACATTGCTATACCTTCGCTATACTTTGCACACCAAAGAGAAGTGGTTTGGAGACAAGACAGTTGGATACCAAATTCTGAATTTTTAGTATTAGAAGCTCATGAAACAATAGAAACTAAGAAAATTAGGTTTAGAACTCTTGGTGATATTACAATTACAGGAGGTATAGAATCTGATGCTGACACGCTAGAAAAAATAGCAGATGAAGTTTCTGGTATGCGCCAAACAGAACGAGGTAACAGAACCGATGACAAACGCTCTGAGTCTGCAATGGAAGACAGAAAGCGTCAAGGATATTTTTAAAACGAAACCTATTAAAATGTTAGATAACAATCAGCTATTAAGATTTACAACTGCAGGAAGTGTAGATGACGGAAAAAGCACACTAATAGGTCGTTTATTATACGATTCTAAATCTATTTTTGAAGATCAGCTACAAGCCATAGAAAACACAAGTAAAAGGAAAGGCCACGACGGAGTAGATTTGGCACTTTTTACAGATGGGCTTAAAGACGAACGCGAACAAGGTATAACCATAGATGTTGCTTATAGATACTTTACAACACCCAAAAGAAAATTTATAATAGCAGATACACCAGGGCATATTCAATACACCAGAAACATGGTAACAGGTGCCTCTACGGCAAATGCTGCATTAATTCTTGTAGATGCGAGACATGGTGTAATAGAGCAAACTAAAAGACACTCTTTTATTGCTTCATTATTACAAATACCACACGTTATTGTATGTATAAATAAAATGGATTTAGTAGATCATTCTGAAGAAGTTTACAACAACGTTATAAATCAGTTCGAAGAGTTTTCATCAAAATTATTGGTTCAAGATATACGTTTTATACCAATTAGTGCTTTAAATGGTGATAATGTGGTAAATAGATCTAAAAACATGGATTGGTACCAAGGTGCACCTTTATTGCATACATTAGAAACCATGCATATAAGTAGTGATATTAATAAAGTAGATGCGCGTTTTCCTGTGCAAACCGTATTAAGACCACAAAATGATACCCATAGAGATTACAGAGGTTATGCAGGTAGAGTGGCAAGTGGTGTTTTTAGATTAGGTGATGACATTACGGTTATGCCCTCTGGTTTTACTTCAAAAATAAAGTCTATAGACACATTAGATAAGACTTTAGATGAGGCTTATGCACCAATGTCTGTATCTATAACCCTTGAAGACGATATAGATGTGAGTAGAGGAGATATGATTGTAAGGTCTAATAATAAGCCCGAACCCGTACAAGATATAGAGGTAATGCTTTGTTGGTTGCATAACGAGCCTGCAAAACCAAGAGCAAAGTATAGTATTAGACATACAAGCAATGAGCAAAAAGCCATGATTAAAGATGTTGTTTATAAAATAAACATTGAGAGTTTAGGTCGAAATATGGAAGACAAAACACTTAATATGAACGATATTTCTAAAGTAAAAATTAGAACAACAAAGCCATTAATGGTAGACTCTTACAGAGAAAATAGAACAACAGGAAGTATTATTTTAATTGATGATGCTACAAACGAAACTGTTGCGGCAGGTATGATTGTTTAATTTAACATTGCATAGTTACATCATTAATTAAAGTATTTTAGCAAAAGCATACGTGAAGAAAGTTTTATAACACATCTAAATGAAAAAGAAAAACCTAATTATATTTGGTACACGACCAGAAGCTATTAAGATGGCACCTTTGGTAAAAGCCTTTCTAAAAAAATCTGATTATTTTGATACTAAAGTTTGTATAACGGCTCAGCATAGAGAAATGCTTGACCAGGTATTAAGTTTTTTCGATATTATACCAGATTATGATTTGGATTTAATGAAGCCCAATCAAAACCTTTATTCATTAACGGCCGACATAATTACCAGTCTTAAACCTGTCTTAGAAGATTTTAATCCAGACTTTGTTTATGTGCACGGAGATACCACCACGACTATGGCTGCTAGTATTGCTGCATTTTACTCTGGAGCTAAGGTGTGCCACGTTGAAGCAGGCTTAAGAACATTTAACAAACGCTCTCCTTTTCCAGAGGAAATTAATAGAAGTATTGCAGGTAGCGTTTCCGATTTTCATTTTGCACCAACAACAACCTCTAGAGATAACCTTTTAAATGAAAATATTACTGACTCTAATATTTTAGTTACAGGAAACACTGTAATTGATGCTTTAGAGTACAGTTCTGCAATCGTAAGTTCAGACGTATACCAAGACAAAGAAATAGAAGATTTAAAACGTATTGTAGAAAACGACAAGCGTTTATTATTAGTGACTGGTCATAGAAGAGAAAATCACGGACAAGGTTTTATTAATATATGTTCTGCATTGAAAACAATAGCGCAAAAGCATAAAGATGTTCAAATAATTTATCCGGTTCATTTGAATCCAAATGTTCAAAAACCAGTGTATGATTTATTAGGGAATGAAGAGAATATTAAACTAATTGCTCCACTATCCTATCCTTCATTTGTTTGGCTTATGAATAAATCATATTTAATTATAACAGATAGCGGAGGAGTACAGGAAGAGGCCCCTAGTCTTGGAAAACCTGTATTAGTTATGAGAGATACTACAGAGCGCCCAGAAGCTGTTGATGCAGGAACAGTTTTATTAGTAGGAACAGACACAAATAAAATTATTAACGAAACAAATAAACTTTTAAAAGATAATAAAAACTATGAGGAAATGAGTAAGTTACATAATCCTTATGGAGATGGTAAGGCTTGCGAACGCATAGTTAATTTTATTTTAAACAAATAGCATGAATAAACCAGAAGTTGTAATGATCGGCTTGGGATATATAGGTTTGCCAACAGCAGCATTAATAGCCCAAAATAAAATCCATGTGCATGGTGTAGATATTAATCCTAGTGTTGTAGCTACAATAAATGAAGGTAAAATACACATCGTAGAACCAGATCTTGACCTGGCCGTTGCAAATGCAGTAAGAGAAGGCTATTTAAAAGCAAGTACAAGCCCTGTTGAGGCAAACACTTATTTAGTTGTTGTACCAACACCTTTTAAAGCTAAAAACGAACCTGATATTTCATTTGTTGAGGCAGCAACGAAGGCTATAATACCATTATTAAAACCCAACGATTTATATATTATTGAATCTACATCGCCAATTGGCACTACAGAAAAGATGATGGATTTAATTTACTCTGAACGTCCTGAATTAGAAGATAAATTATTCTTAGCTTATTGTCCTGAGCGAGTTTTACCAGGGAATGTAATGTACGAGTTAGTAAATAACGATCGGGTAATAGGTGGTGTAAATGAAAAGTCTACTGAAAAAGCGATGCGCTTTTATGAAGATTTTATAAAGGGAGATTTACATAAAACCAATGCGCGTACAGCAGAGATGTGTAAATTAATAGAAAACTCTTCTAGAGATGTGCAAATTGCATTTGCTAATGAGCTTTCTATAATCTGCGATAAAGCAGATATTAATGTTTGGGAATTAATTGAACTAGCAAATAAACACCCAAGAGTAAATATATTACAACCGGGTTGTGGTGTAGGTGGGCATTGTATTGCTGTAGACCCTTATTTTATAGTTTCAGATTACCCAATGGAGTCTCAAATTATTGGAAAAGCTAGAGAAATAAATAACTACAAGTCCTTCTGGTGTGCCGAAAAAGTACAAACAGCAAAATTAGAATTTGAACTAAAAAATGGTTATAAACCTAAAATAGCTATTATGGGTTTAGCTTTTAAACCAGATATTGATGATTTAAGAGAATCACCCGCTAAGTATATTGCTCAGAAAATATTACAAAATGCAAATAACGAAGAATGTTATATTGTAGAACCTAATATAAACACTCATAAGGTTTTTAAATTAACAGACTATAAAGTTGCAATCACCAAAGCAGATATTATTGTGTTTTTAGTAGCTCACAAAGAGTTTAAAGTCATAGACTTACCTAAAGACAAAGTAATCTTAGATTTTTGTGGTGTAAAAAAGTAGATTTATGAAAGTAAAAACTATAATTTATATTATTTGTATTGCCTTTGTATTTTATTCTTGCAATGAGAATAAAAAGACAGAAAAAGCTGAGCCATCTAAAAAAGAGTCTGAAGTAAAAGAATCTGAAGTAAAAGATTTGGATTACCATCTTAGTAATTCTTTGTCAGATATAGAAAATGATATATTTATTTATAATCAATTATCTGATGATGTTATTTTAAATGGCTTTGCCTTTTATAAAAACGAAGAGAATGACTACACACTAATAATGCAATTAAATGATGAAGTTACAGAAGATATCATAAAACAATACACCTTTGGACTAGAGTTACACGTTTACGAAAAAGACAAGCAGTATCTTTTACCTTATTCTAAGTCTAAAAATAGATTATATGATTTAAGACCTTTTAAGCCAGAGTTAATTATAGCTAATGGGCATAAGTATGTTACAAGTAGAATGAAACTTAAAATGAGGTCTTTTTATAAAATTGTTTTTTATCTCTACCCAAGAAGTGGCTATGCCGGTAAAATACTAGGTAATAAACTTAAACAGATAGATTATAATTTATAATGCTTAAATCTCTTTTTAAATTAAAAAAGCATTCATCGTTAATGGTTATGGCGTTAGGTGCTTTAAGCATTTTTATAGCCAACGTAAGTTTAAAACATACGTTATCTAATGACAATTATTACAACTATTCTGTTATAATTACAATATTAACGTTGTTAACATCATTTGGTGCGCTTGGTGCCGACCAAGTTTTTTTACGATTATCTATTGTAGAAAATAAACGTAAGATAATTTTTGATAAAAAAATAATATATATAGCTATAGTTAATACTATAATAATGACCGCCTTAGCATATATCTATTTTGTGCATATTATAGATATACCACAAAATAAAATAATTATAATTATTATTTGTTTCAGTTCTATCTGGTTGATGTTACTTTATAATGTACTAAGACTAGCGAGCTTTTTTTTAGTTTCCCAAATAGTTCAAAATTCTTGGAAAATTCTATTCGGTGTTTTTTCTATATTAATATTTTTTAATTCGTTTATTTATGAGTTTATTTATGAAGTAATTGCTAGTTTTCTTTTCTTATTGGTAATAATGACACTTTTTTTTATTAAAAAAAATGTTCAAATAGAGTCAATAACTTTGAATAAAAAAAGTGAAGTTTTATCATTTAGTTTCCATTTTTTTCTCGCATTACTCACCTTATCTTTCCTTTCTCAGGGTGATAGAATACTCATAGATAGAATGTTTACAAATGTAGAATTTGGTAATTATTTTTACTTAGCTACACTTTTCCTTTTTCCTTTCTCGTTATTTCAAAGCTATATAGGTTTTAAAGAATTAGTTTATATAAAAGCCAATAATATAAATTTTAAGTTAAAGCTGAGGTTTATTTTTAAAGGTTCCATAATCTTTTCTATACTTTTATTTTGTATTATTTATACTTTATCGCAATTTCAGCTTATTAGCGTAGATATAAATAAAGATTTAGAACTTATTTTTATTTTTATCATAATAGGAAACATAAAAATGATATATTCATTGTTTTCGGCATTAATTGGCGCTAAAGCTACACTTATAGAGATAAAAAGAATGAATATTATCTTTGTTACCGCAACGCTTATATTAGTTCTTATATTTATTAATTATATTGATAACATTGAAAGTTTAGTATATCTATTTTGTGGATTATGGTTTATAAGATTGATAATTTGGTTATATTTTTCGAAATCGCACATTGTAAATGAGAGTTAGATATGAAGTTATTCTTTGGTACACTGCATTTTTAAAGCTACTACCAGGACAAATAGGATGTAAGTTAAGAAACTTACTAATACCCTATCGCAATGCTAAACATGTCTATGTTTGGGATGGTGTGCATATAGACTCACCATCTAAATTAATAATTGGTAATAATGTTTCTATTAATAGAGGAACAATAATTAATGCAGCTGGAGACGTTACTATTGGGAACGATGTTTTAATAGGACCCAATGTAACTATTTACTCCCAAAATCATAATTACCATAATGAAAATCAATTAATAAGAGAGCAAGGTTATAGTTTAAAACCAGTTATAATAGGAAATAATGTATGGATTGCTGCAAACGCTACTATTTTGCCAGGTGTCACAATTGCTGATAATATAGTTGTTGGGGCTAATTCGTTAGTATCAAGATCATTAAACAAATCTGGTGTTTATGCTGGTTCTCCTGTCGTTTTTATTAAATAAGTTTTTAATATTTAAATATGAATAAGTTTTAGGCTGTTAATTAAGCTAACCAATATTAAAGTCTGTGCTGATAATAGAGCATAAATATTTTTTAAATGAATATTACATTTATTTTTTTTTCTATACTCTTTTTTTTAATGGGTTTTTTTTATTCAAGAAAAAATCACTTCAAAATATTCTTATTTGTAATTTTAGTTTTTCCTTTCACAACTTTTAACACTAAATTTCATGTTAATTTTCAAATACCAATATTTTTATTTTTTTTAATTGGTGGATTGTTAAAGAATAAATACAAAAACCAGGGTTTTGATAAATTAGATCTTCTTATATTAAGTTCGTTCTTTGTTTTTATTGCCTATTCCTTTCTCACTATTCCGCTGTATATAAACCATGAGATAATTAATATAATAAAAGATATAAAATTTATCCTTTTTGGTTTTATCCTCTATTTGTTTGTAATTATTAATAAGAAAATAGTTAGTGCATCACTTACTGATATTGATTTTATTTTAAAATGGAACTTCATTATATCCACAGTATTCTTTATTTTAATGTATTCTTTCGAAATTCATTTAATTTTTAATGAAGATGCATATTATAAAATAAATGAAATTAGGTATATTAACTATTCCACATATTTTATACCTATATATTCAATATTTATTCTTTCAAATCAAATAAAAATCAAAAAAATTAATTGGCTTTATATTGTAATTCCGCTTTTAATTTCTGGCAATAGGACTATAATAATTCTTTTAATATTTATATCGGCAATAATTTTATTAAGGAGGCTTTCTGTTAAGAAATTAACCATTCTTTTTTCTACAACTATTTCTTTATTTTTATTTCTGTTTATAGTAGTCAATAACGCTAGTGCTAGTTCCCCGATATATAGAATTAAAAAGTTATTATCATTTGAGTATTTGGAAACGGCAATTAACACAAGGTTACAGCCTTTTTATTTAGCTTTAAACTCTTTTGAGCCACATAATTACTTCTTTGGAAAAGGTTTAGGGTTCACTTATTTTATACCCTGGTTTCATTACCGAAAAGATTTAGATAATTATAATATTTATCTAGATTCTCTAATACCAACATTATTCGGAAAATATGGAATTTTTCTAATATTACCTTTATTTATATTTTTTCTCTACCTTAAAAAATTTTCAGATTATAAATCTTTTATTTTTTATTTTTTATTTCTTATTTTATTAGGATTGACCAACTCATTCTTATATCAAAATTATTTTATCCTAATTCTGTTCCTTATGTTTTATTTAAAATCAGCTCTTTTTAATATTAAAAATTAAAATGAAAGTACTTCACATAGTTTATCAATCTTTACCCAATGTCTCTGGCTCTAGTATTAGAACAAGAGATATTGTTATGACTCAAAAGGAGATTGGATTGGACCCCATTGTTGTTTCTGGCCCTTTTCAAAATGGAAAAGAACGAATGTCTAAATGCGATTTAATTAATAATATTAAGCATTATAGAACTTATAATAATAAGCCAGGACAACTGGTTATAGAAAACACGACTCCCTTGCGAGTTCGTTTGATGAAATCGTTTTCTATTTTTAGATTTTATCGTGAGACAAAAAAAATTGTGGAGATAGAAAAACCAGACGTATTGCATGCTCATGCTATGTTTTTTTGTGCCATTGTTGCTATATTTATAGGTAAAAAATTTAATATCCCTGTTTGTTACGAAATAAGATCGTTGTGGGAAGAAAGAGAGAAAACTGAGGCTACAACAATCATAAAAAGGCTACAACCTAAATTTCTCCGTTTTGTAGAAACTCTATGTATGAAGCATGTAGATAAAGTTATTGTTATAAATGAAAATCTTAAAAAAGAGATTAGTTTAAGAGGTATAAAAAATATAGATATTATTCCTAATGCCGTTAACTTAGACTTAATTAATCTTGCTGAAGAGCACAAAAAGCCAGATCATAAAGTTTCTTTTGGCTATGTTGGTAGTGTAAGCCCTATAGAAGGTTTAGATCTTTTAGCAAAGGCATGGAAAGAAATAGAGATTAAAGGCTACAAAAACAAGTTTCATGTCTATGGTGATGGTAACTTTTTTAAAGATTTAGAATCTTTGGTTAAAGAGTTAAATCTTAATAACTTTCATCTCAATGGAAAAATAAGTTCAGATTTAGTTTCTGAGGCTTATAAAACAATAGACGTTGTGGTAAACCCTAGGTTAAAATCAAAAATTGCGGATACCGTAACACCATTAAAACCTTTAGAGGCTATGGGCTATAACAAAATGGTCATTGCAAGCAATGTTGGTGGTATGAAAGAGTTAATTAGGCACAACGAGACAGGGTTATTGTTTAAGGCGGACTCTCAAAAAGCATTGGAAAAAACGATAGTTTCAGTAATTTTAGACGGAACTAATAAAACAATTATCAATAAAGCACAAAGCTATGTATCTAAAGAAAAAAGTTGGAAGTCTAATGCTATTAACTATTCAAAAATATATAAGAGTTTACTATCTAGTTAGTGCTATTTTACTATTGTTTTTTCTTCTAAGTTGCGCACAAAACAAAAGTGATTATAGTGATGAACTTGCACTAAAAATACTAGTTAAGAGAGTTAATTTCGATGAAAACAAGTCCGCAAAGGCAAAAAATCATATTGTAAATGACAAAATATATGTATGGGATTTATGGGAGCCGGTTGTTTATAAGGACAGTATTAATTGGTTAAGCAACCCCTATGAAAATAGATCTTGGTATCTCTATTTTCAAAGCTTAAGAATGGTTGGCTTTTTGGCACAAGATTATAAATATTCTAAAGATTCTATAAATATCACAAAGTCTAACGAAATTATAAAGTCTTGGCACAAAACTTATCAAAATGATTTTTTAGTTGAGGATAACTCAAAACTGTCAAAAAAGGTATGGAATGACCATGCAGTAGCCAATAGAGTACTTAATTTAATGCACGCTTATTTCACCTTTACTAATGATTTAGAATTGAGACGTTTAATAAAAGAAATTTTGTACTATCATGGGGTGTGGTTAGCTAATTCTAAAAATTATACAAAAGGGAATCATGCTATTATGATGGATAGGGCACTTCTGCAACTATCACAATTATTTTCATACCCAGTGTCCTATCAATGGGAGGAGGTCTCTAAAAAGAGGTTGGAAGAAATTTTTAATGAAGAAGTAACTACGGAGGGAGTCTGTACAGAGAATAGTGCAGGGTACCATAATTATGTGCTTGATTTACTAATAGATAGTATAAACCTCTTTAAAAGTTATGAAATTGATTATGAAAAAGGTTGGGATACAAAGGTTAAAAAAATGAAATATTTCGCCGATCAAATGCTTAAGCCAAATAATACATGGCCTACTATTGGTGACACATATTATTCTAATTATCCAGTAAATATTTTTTCAAAGTATAAGGACAGTACTTTTCTTTATAACTCTACATTTACCAATAGTGGTGAACCATTTAAATTTGAAGACAAAGTCTACAGCAAAAGTGGGTATGCTTTTTTTAAAGAAAAGATTAAATATTTAGACTCTATAAGTTATGTAAATAGAACTTATCTGTCTCTTATTAACACTAATTTGTCACCTGTTCATAAACACAACGATTTCCTTTCAATAACTTTAACTAGCAATAATGAAGATTTAATTATAGATGCAGGTCATATTAGCTATGAGAAAAATGACTACACTAAGTATATTCGTAGTGCATTTGCGCATAATACTTTAATCATAAATGATAAAGAATTTAATTTTAAAGAATACACGCCAGAACAATTACAAATAGTTGATTCTGATATTAATAAAGATTACTCTTACGTTAGAGCGAGGTTTATTTTAGGTGACACAAGTATTGTTGATAGGTCTATCGTTTTTATTCAGCCAAATCAAGTCTTATTATACGATAAGGTAATACAAGAAAACGGTTTAAATTCTTTTACTCAAATATTTAATTTAGGAAATACATTTAAGACTCTAAATAAGGTAGATGATAACCTAAACGAACTTGTTTTTAAGAAAAATAAGCTAAGAGTTAATCAATTAAACCAAACAAATTATAAATTGTTGAGTAGTGATTATCAGCAAAATCAACTTAAAGGTTTAAGAGCTAATGGCTATGGGAAGATTAAGGACGGTAAAATGCTACAATACAGCCTTATTGCAAATGATAACACAGTAAAATGCCTATCTTTTATAACTTTATTAACAATAGAAAATAAAAGATTTATAAATGAATTAGCAAAAATTCAAGTTGATAATTCAAGTTTAAATATTATTAAAGATGATAAAGTAATAAAGAGTTTAAAGTTGTAATTTTTTGTTTTTTTTAGAAAAGGTTAAACACACAATAAAGGATATAAACACCAAGCCATGATGTCTTTCTAAATAAGACTCTGTTAAGAAAACTACTAATAAATAAACAAAAAATGCTTTAGAAGTTAAAGATAAATACGAACTGGAATTTGAGACAAGAAAATAATAAAGAATAAAAAATAAGCATAAAACACCCAAAATACCTATGCCAACAAAAGTTTGAATATATTGATTATGTGCATTATACTTTAACTCAACAAATTTATAAAGACCCTCATTATAGTTACTTTTAGTAATATCATTATTGGCATCACCCATGCCATTACCAACAATTAAGTTGTTGTTAGCTTTTAACCCAGCAGTCCATTGAAATATTTTTAAAGGTGCAGATTTTATATAAATTCCATTTGCGTATTGCATACCAAAAAGCTCTTGAAACCGATATCTTGTGCTTCTTATATTGTATAAAATTAGACTTGTAAGTATTAAAATTGCAATCAGTGATATAATGCTTTTTATAATACCAATTTTCTGATTTAGCTTTTTGTAAATTAATAGAAAGCTTATACTTAAGACGGATACCATTGGTAATCGGCTAGATAGATGTATGATATAAAAGAAAAACACAAGTAATATAAATATTTGTAAATATTTATTAATACCTGTTTTTTCAAATTTTTCAATAATATAAAATATAGGAAAAGACATTAATAAAACCATATATGGTGGATGTATACCTATTACTTCTCCGAGGGTTATGTAAGAGTAGTCTTTTCTGAACAACAGAAATAGACTATCACCATTGTTTAATATGTTAATTATAATAGTTAGTTCACTGAAAAGAATTAATATAAAAAGCCATATAATATAACCCTTAAAAAGTTGTTTTAATTCAGAACGTTCAATCTTTATAGTAGAGAATATAAGAGGTAAAATAATAAAAGGCATAGTTGTGGTTAAATAACCGATTCCTCTGTCTAAATTATTGGTATATATGAGCGAAATAAGTACTAGTAAGAAGTATCCTATCATTGGAAAAAATGACTTAAACCTGGCAAAATCAAACTTCTTATAATTGCTAATTGTTAATATAATTAACAAGATTAATGAAATAGAATTATAATTATTTTTTAGAGGTATGGTTATAAAAAATAGAAATATTAAAAGTAATTTTAACTTTTGATTATTGATAACCGTTGTAAAGGCAGACATAATTATAATATGGTAAATTTAAAAAAAATAAGCTTGCAGAAAAATCAAACAAATAAGCTTGCTCAATTTAGGATTTTTTTATTAATGCTTATTTTTTTATTAAGCGAATTACTAAATAAAACAGGTTTTGATGATCAAATTTACAGTTTTAATCTCAGTTTTATCTTAAAACTTTGTTTTGTTTTATATTCTTTGTTCTTATTAATAAAGAATAGAAATACTCCATTTTTTTATGGCTTTATGGCTTTAGTTGGTTTTTTGTTTTTTGAAATTCTACTATTGCGAGATTACATTAACCTAACTTTTTTTACTTATTCTATTAGGTATTGTTATTTTATTTTTTTTCTGGTGTTTTGTCAAAAACACAATCAACTTAGTCTAAAAGTATTTTTAAAACTCTTTGATTTCTTTATTTTAATAAATTCAATATTTATTTTAACGGGACTTTTATTTGATATAGGTCTTTTTCAAACATACAGATGGAAGAGATTTGGTTATGATGGTATATTTAATATGCCAAGCGATAATAACTATAGCTATGTACTATATGCTATTGTAAATTGTTTTTATTTAAAACATAAAGATGAAGTATTTAAATACATTGCCTTATTTAATATTTTGATTTCTTTGTTAACTGGTACAAAAACAGTAATTATTGTCTCGTTGATTGCACTCATTTATATTGGAATAAAACTATTAAAAAAGAAGATAATTCCCGCTGGTATTTTAATCCTTTCTTTAATTCTGGTTTTTAGGCATAAAATAGCAGAAGTTTTAGAACCAACAAAACAAATATTTGCTAGACTTTATAATGAAAACGGCCTTCTAAGTTCATTAACATCAACAAGGTATGATAATTTAAAAAATACCATCGCGGATTTTTATAATAACTATTCAATATCTAATATATTATTTTATTCTAAAGATTTTATAAATATCAGAGTAGAGATGGAGTTGTTTGATTTGTTTTTTTTCTGGGGATTTTTAGGTTTAATAATTTATTTATATACCTTCTTTATAATACATAGGACTGTTATTTTCAATAAAAAAAACTTTTATATTTTAAGTATTTTACTTTTAACATCTTTTTTCGCAGGAAAGTTTTTAACTAATTTTACAGCTTTATTTTTATTATATATATTTCTTACTTTAAAAGATTTCAATAAGTCTTAAACTATGAATGATACTATAGAGTTTTGTAACACAAGAATTCATAATCTTGACATGCAAGAAACGTTGCAATTAATACAAAATACTATTCGTAGTAAAGACCAAATTCATCATGTTGTTGTAAATGCAGGTAAAATAGTTGCGTTACAAAAAGATTTACAACTTCGCCAAAGTGTAAATGAAAGCGACTTAATAAATGCAGATGGCCAGGCAGTAGTTTGGGCATCAAGAATTTTAAGAAAACCACTAAAAGAGCGTGTGTCTGGCATTGATCTAATGGAGAATTTAGTATTAAGTGCGTATCAAAATAAGAATAAAATTTTCTTTTTAGGTGCAAGAGAAGACATCGTTAAAGCGGTTATCGATAAATATTCAAGCCAATATTCTAGTGATATTATTGCTGGATACAGAAACGGTTATTTTGGTAAAGAACAAGAGTTCGAAATCGCTAATCAAATTTCAGAAAGCGGAGCTGATATATTATTTGTGGCAATTAGCTCGCCAACAAAAGAAAATTTCTTATTCAATAATAAAGCCGCTCTAAAAAATGTGAGTTTTATAATGGGCGTTGGTGGTAGTTTTGATGTTGTTTCAGGTAAAGTTAAGCGTGCACCGCTTTGGATGCAGAATGCAGGTTTAGAATGGTTTTATAGATTTAAGCAAGAACCAAAACGAATGTGGAAGCGTTATTTGGTAGGTAACACTAAATTTATTTTTTTAGTGTTAAAAGACAAGTTTTTCAAATAAAATACCAGTAATTATCTAAATAAAACACCTTAAATTATAAAAGCTTATTTAGGGGGCTAGCTAATAAATAATTTAACTTACATTTATATTTTAAAAGAAATTAACTAGTTTGAGTTTATTTAAACACGGAAGATATTCAGGATATTTAAGACCAATCTCATACTTAATTGATTTAAGTATAATTAATAGTGTGGCTGTTTTATATCTTTTAAGTTCTAATAATATACTAAAGCCTAATGATGATCTTATTTTTAGTGCATTTATATCAATCGGCTGGATTTTATTATCATTATATTCAAAATTCTATGAGGTCTATAGATATACAAGACCAGTAAATATTCTATCCTTAATTTTAAAGCAATTAATCCTTTTTCTATTATTTGTTTTTGCTTTCTCAGGTCTATACCATGAGTTAAATATCTACCCAAGGCCAATTGTCAAATACACGTTATTATGTTTTTTAATTATTACTATTCTTAAGTTTGCTGTTTATTATCTTTTGCAAAAATTTCGTGTTTCTTTTGGCGGAAACTATCGCTCTACAGTTATTTTAGGATTAAACAAAAAGACGGTAGCATTAGAAAAATTCTTCAAGACGAATCCAGAATATGGGTATTCGCACAAATTGACATTCAACCCTAAAAACAAAACGTTTATTTTAAAAGATACATTCGAGTATATACTTAACGAAGGCATAGATGAAATTTATTGTTCAATATCAGAGCATACCAATGCGCAAATAGCAGACATTGTAGATTTTGCAGACAACAACCTAAAAATCTTAAAGTTTATACCAGACAGTAAAGAGATCTATTCTAAAAAGCTTAGATACGAGTATTACGATTATATACCAGTACTTACCCTAAGAACAATACCATTAGAGGACTCTGTAAATATGATACTAAAGCGCGTTTTTGATATTGTCTTTTCTAGTTTTGTAATTGTATTTGTGTTGTCTTGGTTAACACCAGTTATAGCATTATTTATAAAGTTAGAATCTAAAGGCCCAGTGTTTTTTAAACAATCTCGAAACGGATTTAACTACAAGGAGTTTGACTGTTATAAATTTAGGTCTATGATGCCAAATAAAGATGCACACTTATACCAAGTAACTCGAGGTGACCAGCGTATTACTAAAGTGGGGCGTTTTATTAGAAAAACGAGTATGGATGAGTTGCCGCAATTTTTTAATGTGCTTTTTGGTGATATGTCTGTGGTTGGGCCAAGGCCTCACATGGTTAGCCACACCAATATGTATGCAAAAAAAATAGATAAATTTATGGTTAGGCATTTTGTTAAACCTGGTATTACTGGTTTAGCTCAAACTAGTGGTTTTAGAGGTGAAGTAGAAACAGATATAGATATTATTGGCCGTGTTAAGTACGATATATTTTACATAGAAAATTGGTCTTTAATTTTAGATGTAAAAATTATTATTCAAACTTTTATCAATGCCGTTCAAGGTGAAGATAAAGCCTATTAAAGGACTCTTTTAAGAGCTGTTAATTGTGTATTAAAATCAAAGTGTATTAAGGCTTTTTGTTTAATTTCTTCTCTAAAATTATAGTCTATTTTGCTTTTATCTATAGTTGCAATAACCGTGTTTAAATTGGTATAATTACCACTTTCTGCAATCCACCCTAGTTTGTAGGTGTCTATTAAGGATTCTGCCTCACCACCACCAAAGTACAGCATTGGCAGTCCTAATTTAGCGTATTCAAATATTTTTGATGGTACAGCCCCATATATTCTATTAAGTAACGGTATTATAGTAACATCGTATTTTACAATTTCTTGGTGAAGCTCTGCTCTATCTAGTCTGCCATGAAAAAACAGTGGCAAATTAGGGTGCTTCTTAATAAAATCTTTAATGTTTTCTTCTTCTGCCCCAGAGCCGTAAATATGAAATTCTATATGAGAATAATCGAGATTGTTACAGAGTTTGTAAATTCCTTGGGCTACACCTAAAAGACCAGCATATACCACTGTTAGTTTTTCTTTTATTATTTGCTGTGGTTGACTTTTAGGTATATTTATATCAGGATAATTACGATATAAAAACAATTTTGGTTGCGTTGTAATTTGTTTAATATGAGCTAGTATCTCATTACTCTGCCCCATTATTAGGTTGGCATTTTTATAATTAAAACGTTCTATTTTTTTTAAAAAAGTATAGCCAATTCCTTTTTTTAGTGCGCCTAATTCTAAACCCGCACTTGGCCACAAGTCGCTTACATTTAAAATAAGTTGCCTTTTTTTAGATCTTAAAAATAATAAACAAGTAAACGAAACTAGTAATGGTGGTGATTGTATAATTACTTTATTAGGGATGCGATGCCATATAAAAAACCAAATGAGACTAAAACTATAAGATAACATGGCAAATAGCCGTACAATTTTATTTTTTGAAACACTCGGATAAACCCATAGTCTATTAACCACAATGCCATCTTGGTGAGATTTAGATAAAAACTTTCTCTTATAGTCTTTAAAAATCTTACCAGTTGGGTAATTAGGCAATTGGGTAACAACCGTAACATTATAATTTTGCTTTAAGCCCTCTGATAAATGATAAATACGATTAGAAGCCGCTCCAATTTCTGGCGGATAATAACTCGTTATAATCATTAAATCGTCTATCATTTTTTATAAGTCTAAATGAGAAATAAATTGTTTTAGTTTTCCAGATTCTAACCGTTTTAATTGCGCAACACAACTAAAATTAACCTTAATTCTGGGTTCTAAATACCGCTCTATTTCAAAAGTAATCGCTAATTTTTTAGTTTCAGATAATTCGTGCTGGCTTACATAGACAATTTTAAATGTATCTAAAGCTATTTGCTCTATTATAAATTCAGAAATATTACCGTCGTCCTCAATAATGCTTTTGGTAATATAATAAAACGTAAGTCCGGCAGCCTTTTTACCACTTGGTAAATGTATAATATCATTAGTACGACCCGTTAATTTTTCTAAAATAGGGTGTTGCAGTGTGCTAGTTTTAGATAAAATACCAGTATCACCAATATCGTACCTAATAAAAGGGTGTGCTTTATTGTATAGCGACGTAATTACAATTCTACCTTCCTCACCCCAAGGCAAGACGTTATCATTGGCATCTAAAATTTCTACATATAATGTTTCGCTGTTTACTTGCCACGCGCCTTTAGGGTTTTCAAAAGCAATAAGATCTAATTCAGAAGCTCCGTATTCGTTAATTATTGGTATTGCAAACTGTTGCTCTAATAATACTTTATCGTCTTTAAAAAGCATTTCAGAAGTGGTTACACAAACCTTAAGTGTGGGGCAAATGGTTTTTAGAACAATATTATTACGTTTTAGATATTTTGCAAACTGAACTAAAGCACTTGTATACCCATTGATATAATGAAATTTTGTGGTTTTAAAGCGTGCTAAAGTAGCATCGAAAGCGGTGTCGCTTAAATCAAAAACTGAGAATCTAACTCTATTGCTAAACCAGTCTTTTAAACGCTCTTTGTAGTAGCTTTTTTTATCTAACGGAATGCCATAAAAGCGGGCTTGTTTCGACGTATTAAAGTCTATACCGTACCAAGAAAATCTATTAATAATTTGTGCCCAAGTCATGGCGTGGCACCATTTGTCTTTTGCAAAAACAAAGGGGTCACCAGAGCTTCCTGAGGTTTTATGTAAATGAACATTCTGTATGTTGTATTCAGTACTAAGCCTTTTAGCGAGTGGTGTTTGTAAATGACGCTTGGTCATTACTGGTACAGTTTGCCAATGGTTTAAATCTATTGTTTTACCAAAAGATTTATAAAACGAATTATGTGTTAAATGATAATTTAAAATAGCTTGTTTTTGCATTGCAATGTATTGCTCAAATTCCGAAGTATTTAAAGCTTTAATTTTTGACAATGCCGTATGAGCTTTAGTTATGTTAAAGCCATTTATTTTTAAAGAAAAATTGAATAATCTCAATATTTGTAAAGCCATTAAGGTTTCTGTAAAATAATTGCTTTTTATACTTAAAACCAATTATTTTTGCCCAAACAAATTATAATCATGAATATTTTAGTACTTGGGTCTGGCGGTAGAGAACACACATTTGCATGGAAAATAGCTCAGAGTAGCCGTTGTGGCCAACTTTTTGTAGCACCCGGAAACTCAGGAACCGATACAATTGCAACCAATCTAAATATTAGTGTTACCGATTTTGAAGCCATAAAAGAAGCGGTAATTCTAAATAAGATTCAATTAGTTATAGTTGGGCCAGAAGATCCTTTGGTGCAAGGTATTCACGATTTCTTTTTACAAGACCAAGCGTTAAAAAACGTAGCTGTAATTGGGCCACAACAAGCGGCTGCAGAATTAGAAGGTAGTAAAGAGTTTGCAAAAAAGTTTATGATGCGCCATAACATACCAACGGCTGCATATGCTAGTTTTACTAAAGCTAATGTAGAAGAAGGTTACGCTTTTTTAGAATCTCTAAACGCTCCTTATGTATTAAAAGCAGATGGTTTAGCCGCAGGTAAAGGGGTTGTTATTTTAAATAATTTAGATGACGCTAAAGCAGAGCTAAAAAGCATGTTGGTAGATTCTAAATTTGGTGACGCTAGTGCAAAAGTGGTGATTGAAGAGTTTTTAGACGGTATAGAACTGAGTTGTTTTGTCTTAACAGACGGAAAAGATTATAAAATATTACCAACAGCAAAAGATTACAAACGTATTGGCGAAGGTGATACAGGTTTAAATACAGGTGGTATGGGAGCAATTTCACCAGTACCATTTGCTACAGATAAATTTTTACAACGTATAGAAAATGAAGTTGTAAAGCCAACTGTTGAAGGTTTAAAGAAAGATAACTTGCCATACGTTGGCTTTATTTTTATAGGCTTAATTAAAGTTGGTGATGACCCAAAGGTAATTGAGTATAATGTAAGAATGGGTGATCCCGAAACAGAAGTTGTATTGCCACGATTAAAAACAGATTTAGTAACTGTTTTTGAAGCCATGGCAAACCAGACGTTGGCAGATATAGATATAGAAATTGATGCGCGTGCTGCATCAACCATAATGTTAGTTTCTGGTGGTTATCCTGAAGCTTACGAAAAAGGAAAAGAAATTAAAGGTATAGACACCGTTACAGATTCTATAATGTTTCATGCTGGATGTAAAAACCAGGATGGTAAAATTGTTACCTCAGGTGGCCGTGTAATGGCAATTACTTCTTACGGCGAAACGTACAAAGAGGCCATAAAAAAATCTTACCAAAGTATAGAAAATCTATCATTTGATAAGATGAATTATCGTAAGGATATTGGTTTTGATCTATAAATAAGAGTGTGCAGATACACTTTTATTTTCTTCACCACTATCATTGTATTTTTTTAGTTGAAGCATCCAATAAGTAAATGCTACAAAACCTATAGACATAAATATCCAAGACATAATATTAGCAGAAAACCAGCTTTCTAATTCTAACGCTCTAAGTGCATCAAACGGAGCAAATAATACATCTACAAATAAATCTGCTATTCCATTAAAGAAATCATTCATAACTTTATAAATTTACGTGAATTCAAATTTTTAAACCTAAGTTTAAATCTGAGTAACAAAAATACAAAAAGAGTTAATGATTACAAGCATTTTTAGTAAATCGAAACCCATAAACATTATTTTAATAGTGGTTTTTATTGGTTTACTTTTTATAATATCTAATTATAGTAGCTTATTTATTGATCTTAATAGCGTTATAAATGGTTTTGCTAAGTTAATACTTGCCATATTCTCTATTTTTATTTTAGATTTTATTATTTCTAAAAATATACTAACAAAGAAAAATAGTTATGCTATTATGACTTGTGGGCTTTTATTTGCTTTGTTTCCTGAGGTATTAAAATATTCAGATTTATTAGTGTCTAACCTCTTTATTCTTTTTGCTTTACGGCGTATTATAAGTTTGCAGACGCGCATTAGCATAAAGAAAAAACTCTTTGATGCTGCATTTTGGATAGCCTTTGCTACTTTATTTTATTTTTGGGCTGTATTATTTTTTGCTATTCTTTTAGTGGCATTAATATACCATGCGCAAAACGATATTAAAAATATTATAGTGCCTTTTGTAGGGGTACTAACTGTTGCTATATTATTGCTGTCTTATAATATTATTTATTATGATGTGTTTTTAAGAGATTCTAACTTTAATCTTAATGCAAGCATAGATTATACAGCCTATAATAGTAAAGAAAATATAGCGAGACTAACGGCTATTTTTGTTGCTTTTATTTGGATACTTGTTTACTTTTTTAAGACTATAAGCGATAAAAATAAAAAATTAAAACCGTCTTATTTTTTAGTAGCTTGGTCTGCAATTATAGCTGTTTTAATCGCTATAATTTCACCTGTAAAGAATGGAAGTGAATTTCTGTTTTTATTTGCACCATTTTCTATACTAATGGCTAACTATTTAGAACTTATTTCTGAGCGTTGGTTTAAAGAGGTCTTTATCACCTTGTTTATTATGATTCCGCTTATAAGTTTAATTTTGTAATTTATTACCAAAAGCCAAATCACCTGCATCTCCTAATCCTGGTACAATGTAGCCTTTTTCGTTTAAGGTTTTATCTATAGTTGCAATCCATAGATGGGTTTCTGCACTAAAGGCATTGGCTATAAAATCTACACCATCTTGTGCGCCAATAACGCTAACTAAATGTATTTCTTTTGGGGTTCCAAATGGTTTTAATGCCTCAAAAGTTGCCAACATAGATTGCCCTGTGGCTAGCATAGGATCTGCCAAAATTAAGGTTTTACCTTCTAAGTTTGGGCATGCTAAATAGTCTACTACAATTTCGAAACTTTCAGGATTATGTTTGTGGTGTCTGTATGCAGAAATAAATGCATTTTCGGCACCATCAAAATAGTTTAATAATCCATTATGTAGTGGTACACCTGCTCTAAGTATAGAGCAGAGTACAATATCATTTTTATGTAAAACAGTTTCAGATTTGCCTAAAGGTGTTGTAATTGTTTTGGCTTCAAACTGTAAATGTTTACTTAATTCGTAGCCTAAAACCTCACCAATACGTTCTATGTTTCGTCTAAAACGCATGCGGTCTTTTTGAATAGTTTTAGCTCTAATTTCTGAAATAAAGGTATTCAATACTGAAGGTGTCTTAGATAGGTTATGAATTTGCATACAATCGTGTTTTGTTGAAAGGCTAAGTTAATAATTCAAACTATATTTGCATATTATAAAACAATTTCAATATGTTTTCAGAAAAAGCAAATACTATATTTCAAGAGGTAATTAAAACGTATAAGGTTTTAAACACAGTAGATCAACCCTTTACTAACAAGTATAATAAAAGTGACGATTTAATAGCGCATTTATTATATAGAAAATCTTGGATAGACACTGTGCAGTGGGCTTATGAAGATATAATTAGAGATCCAAATATAGACCCAGTTGCGGCTTTAAAGTTAAAACGAAAGATTGATGCTTCTAACCAAGACAGAACAGATACCGTTGAGTTTATTGATAGCTATTTTTTAGACAAGTATAAAGATGTAGCGGCTAAAGCTAACGCTAAAATTAATTCTGAAAGTCCGGCTTGGGTTATAGACCGTTTATCAATCTTAGCACTTAAAATTTACCACATGCATTTAGAAACGGTAAGAGCAGATGCTAGCGATGCGCATAAAGCGGCTTGCCAAACTAAGCTTAATGTGTTATTAGAGCAACGTGTAGATTTAAGTACAGCTATAGACGATTTGTTAACCGATATTTCTAACGGTGATAAATACATGAAAGTTTATAAGCAAATGAAAATGTACAACGATGATGAACTTAATCCTGTTTTAAGAGGACAAAAGTAACCAGTTGTCATCCTAAACATGTTTTAGGATCTATCTTAAATAGTGACATGCCAAAACCAAAACACATACTAGTTATTAGGTTTTCTGCAATGGGAGACGTTGCCATGACGGTTAATGTATTGAGAGCACTTACAACGCAGCACCCACAACTAAAAATTACGGTACTTACAAGAGCTTTTTTTAAACCTTTTTTTAAAGATTTAAAAAATGTTGAGGTGTATGCTGCAGACTTAAAAGGCAAGCACAAAGGTATATTTGGCCTTTATAAATTAGCCAAAGAATTAAAAGCTTTAAACATTGATGCTGTGGCAGATTTGCACAATGTACTGCGTAGTAAAATTCTAAAATTCTTTTTTTTTGGCACTCAGGTTGTACAATTAGATAAAGGTAGAACAGAAAAGAAAGCGTTAACTACTGGTAAGCTGTTTCAGCAATTAAAAACCACGCACCAACGTTATGCAGATGTGTTTAAAACGCTAGGTTTTCTGATTGATTTAGCTAACCCAACGTTTCCTAAACAAAAGCAACTAAACCAAAAGCTTTGTACATTTTTTAGCAATAAAGAGTTTAAAACAATTGGTATGGCTCCTTTTGCAGCTCACAAAAGTAAAATGTATCCTTTAGTACAAATGGAAGAAGTAATCTCTCAACTTTCTAAAACACATAATATTATTTTATTTGGAGGAGGAAAAAAGGAAATAACCGTTTTAAAACAGATTGCAACAAAATTTGAAAACGTTGTATCTATCGCTGGCCAATTAAATTTAGAAGACGAATTGCAGCTAATATCTAACTTAGATGTTATGCTTGCTATGGATTCTGGTAATGCGCATATTGCAGCTATGTTAGGCAAAAAAGTAATTACAATTTGGGGAGTAACGCATCCTTATGCTGGTTTTACTCCGTTTAACCAACCATTAAATTATGCGCTGGTAGCAGACAGAAAAGCATATCCGTTAATACCAACGTCTATTTATGGTAATAAATTTCCTGAGGGTTATGAAAACGCAGCTGGTAGTGTTTCTGTTGCTACTGTAGTTTCTAAGGTTAGAGAGGTTTGTTAAATTTGAATCTGATATTTTTAACTCGCATCAGTTTCAACTTATATATTGAATTAAAAAACGGTTTTTAATAATTTAATACGATCTAAACAGTATTTTATTTTATCCCAAAACGGTAAGATACACCAAATAGTAACTGATTAGTATTTCCATTAAAGTCTAACCCTACATTCTGAAGATCTGCTACAAAATTTATATCTGAATTTGAAAGTCCTTTTTCCCACCTTATGTCAAAATCAAATTTATTAAATTTAAGTCCAAGTCCTAGGTGTGCATTTAATGAAAACGTGTTGGCCGCTGTCTCTCTAAATTCTTTAATATTAAAATCAGTGTCTAGTAAAAACTGTAAAGAAGGCCCAATTAGTAAACGAAATGGCCCTTTTATACGTATAGCAACTAAAAGTGGAACATCTATTTTTGAATGGTTAATCGTTGTAACTCTGGTGTAATTAAACCTGTATAGTTATAATTAACTGTGCTGTATAAAACTTCAGGACGCAATGCTAATCCTAGTTTTTGTATTTCAAATTCTGCAAAAACACCTAAATGAAAACCTAAATCATTGTCAGAATTAAATGTAGTATTTGCATTAGGAAGATTAAAAAGGCCATTTATAGTGGCTTCTTTTGAGAAATTTAAATTTAGACCTCCCTTAACACCTATATCAATTTGACTATAAGATGAAATTGAAAAAAGAATTAAAATCAAATAAAGAATTGTTTTCTTCATATTTCTAGTAATCATAATTTCTAAATTTTGGTCAGTAATAGTGATTGTTTTACCCTTACATTCACTTCCTTTTAAGAAGATTTAAAGATGCATTTGTTTTTTTAAACATCATCATAATCTACCACCAAAGACGCAGAAGTAGGATGCGCTTGGCAGGTTAAAATTAAACCTTCAGCAACTTCGCCATCGGTAAGAATGTTGTTTTGTCGCATGGTAGCCTCGCCTTCTGTTACCTTTGCAATACAGCTACTACAAATACCACCTTGGCAAGAATATGGTGCATCAATACCTTGTTTTAAGGCCGCATCTAAAATGGTTTGTTCTTGCGACATCGTAAATTCAAACTCTTCTTCGTCAACAACCACTTTTATAATAGAATTACCAGACGGTAAATTTGTTGTTGTGTTTGTGGTATCTTCAATAGGAGCTGTAAATAACTCAAACGAAATGGCTTTTTCTTTTACACCATTTTCAACCAAAACATCTTTTACAGTATGTATCATTTGTTCTGGTCCGCAGAGGTAAAATTGTTCTATACTAACACCTCTATATTTGTTTTTTACAATTAAGTTAACTGTACTTTTTTCTATACGACCAAATAAGGCATCTTCTTCTTGAGATTGGCTATAAATAAAATGTGCATGAAACCTGTTGCCATAAGTGTTTTTTAAACTTAACAAGTCATTAACAAACATGGCATCTGTAATGGTTTTATTACCATAGACGAGTATAAAATTACTAAAAGGCTCATCTTCTAAAAGCGTTTTTGCAATACTTAATATTGGTGTAATACCACTACCAGCAGCAAAAGCAGCAATGGTTCTGGTTTTTGCATTGTTAGCTTCAAACACAAAACGGCCGTTAGGTTCTGCAACTTCAATAGTATCACCTGCTTTTAAGTTTTTGTTTGCGTAAACAGAAAATGTGCCATTTTCTACCGCTTTTATTGCAACCGTAAGATCACCACTGTTTTTAGAAGAACAGATAGAATAATCTCTACGAACTTCATCGCCGTTTATTGTAGTTTTTAGCGTAATGTATTGCCCGGCTTTAAAACTAAAGGTGTCCTTAAGACTTTCAGGAATATTAAAAGTTATGGCTACAGATTCTTCAGTTACCTTTTCTACTGACTTTATATTTAAAGAATGAAATTGTGACATTGCAATATTTTTTTTGCAAAAATAAGGAATATGAAGATAGACTTGCAAGGTTTTACCAATGTTGTAGATTAAATCTAAAATTTTCAAACAAAAAGAGGTGTTAAAATATACCTAAGTTTATTATGCATAAGAAAATTATGCATAAGTTTGTAGTGTTATGAGTAATTCAAAATTATATAAAGGGAGTTTAAACACTATTATTTTACAGTTGTTAAATCAGCACAATAAAATGTATGGCTATGAGATTACCCAAAAAGTAAAAGCCTTAACCAAAGGTGAGCTTAATATTACAGAAGGTGCATTATACCCAGCTTTGCATAAATTAGAAGCCGAAGGGTTGTTAGATGTTGAAGTCGCTAAAGTAGATAACCGTCTGCGTAAATATTACAAACTTACAGATACTGGTACAAAAGAAACGGTTAATAAACTTGAAGAGTTGGCAGACTATATTAAAACCATGCAAGCTTTGGTAAATCCGAAATTGGCTTAAGTTATGGCAAAACTCACCAAAGAAAACATACAATTTATAGATAGTTACCTCAAAAAAAAGGGTGTAAAATATCTTGATGTGCGTATAGAGCTCATAGATCATCTAAGTACAGAGTTTGAAGAGAATTCTAATTACGGTCTGCTTATAGATTTTTTAAACACTAAGGAGGTCTTTATATCTGAGTTTCAAAAAAAACGACATACCAAAATACATTGGAGCTATCAGAAACAGTTATGGTTAGAATTTTTTAAAGGTTTTTATACCGTAAAAGGATTATTACAAACTGGTGCTGTTTTTTTAATACTACTCATGGGTTTACAGTATTATGAAATAAAAACCGTCGCTGGAGCCTGTTTGGTTACAACAGGTAGTATAAATTTGGCTGCCATGTTTACACATTTTAAACAACGAAAAGCGATAAATAAAATACAATCTTCTGTATTGGTTTTTGCCATCTTAGCACTACCGGTATTGCCGTTATATTTTTATAGTCAAATTAATAGTTTTATAGAAAGTCACCTCGTCATTTTTATAGCCTTTTGGATGCTAGTTTTGTTGCTAAACCTAGCAGGTGCTACATTAGTTTATCGTTTAAAAAATAAAATTATAAAACACTATAATACATTGATGTTAGCTTAACGTGAGTTATTAAATATGAAGTTAACCCAACCACAAATACAACAACTCTATACCTTTACACAAAAACATTATGTAGAATGGTACGATCTGCAAACAGAACTTGTAGACCATTTAGCAAATGGTATAGAATCTCAATTAGCAAACAACCCAAACACAACTTTTGAATCTGCATTACAAGCCGAATTTAAAAAATTTGGTGTCATTGGTTTTGGTGATGTTATTGAAGAGAAGACTAAAGCATTAAATAAAAGGTACCATCACTTACTTTGGGGCTATTTTAAAGGCTTTTTTAAATTGCCTAAAATTATAATCACACTGTTTTTAATTTATGGTTGTTTTCAATTATTAATTGTTTTGCCCAATCGCTTATGGGTTCTTGTACCATCAACAGCGCTCTTATTTGTTATTCCTGTTTTGGTAATGTATAAACAGTTTCAAAGAATTAAACAGATTCAAAAAGAAACCAATAAAAAATGGTTATTCGATACTATTATTTTTCAACTCGGTGGTCTCATACATTTTATTCAAATTGTAATACAAGTTGCCTTTTTTAATATAAATCAAAGTTGGTGTACCACATTTAGTTTTGTTTTTTCTGTTGGGTTCGTCTTGTTTGCTTTAGCTTTTTTTATTGCTATTTATATCGTTTCACCAAAACTTAGAAAAGATATGGCAAAACAGCATCCAGATTATAAATTTGCCTAACTTGTGTAACAATTCTTATTAAAGCATTACTAATTCAGCATACTAATTAACCAAACCGTTATGATAAAGCATTTTATTAATTTAGAATGGAAGCAATATTTCCGTTCGTCTTATTGGCAAAAAAGTATGGTCATAAACATTTTAATGGTGTTTTTTGCGCTTTCCTTTGTTGCTATGTTTTTAGGGCTTGGTTTTAGTTCACTATTTATTTTAAAAAAGATATTTCCTAATCAAGATGCATTTGTGGTGGCCAATAGTTTTATATTCTTTTGGGTAATTGGTGATATAGTTATGCGCTTTTTCTTGCAGAAATTACCTGTAATGAGTGTAAAACCATTATTAATTTTGCCTGTAAAACGGTCAACAGTTGTTAACTATGTTTTGGGTAAATCTGCAGTTTCCTTTTTTAACTTTTTACCACTATTTGCTATTATTCCTTTTAGTATTATGCTAATTAACGATGGTTATGCGGCATCAATGATTATAACATGGATGTTTGCGATGATCTTGGTCGTACTAATTATTAATTTTCTAAACTTTATAATAGAAGCTTTTTCAGCAGAGAGCGAGTTGTCTTTTCTTCCGCTTATAATTGTTGTTGGTGCTTTATTTGGTTTAGACTTTTTTAACATTTTACCAATTAGAGCGCTGTTGGGTGATGGTCTTACAAGCATAGCTAACAATCCTATTTTAATTTTAGTGCCTATTGCTATTTTGGCGATGTGTTATTGGTATAATTTTAAAATTTTAAAACAAAAATTATTTTTAGATAGTTCGCTTAAAACGAAAGTAACCGAAGTTAATGCCGCAGATTTATCTTGGACTAAGCGTTTTGGTGATATTGCACCGTTTATGCAATTAGATTTAAAACTTATTTGGAGAAATAAGCGCACAAAATCTATGGCCATGCTTATGGTTATTGGTTTGCTTTATGGCTTATTCTTTTATCCACAACCTATGTATGCAGATAAAGAGTTTATGTTTGCTTTTATAGGTATCTTTTCTACAGGTTTCTTCCTTATCAATTTTGGTCAATTTATACCGGCTTGGGATAGTGGTTATTACAAAATGTTAATGAGCCAAAATATTAAATACGAACAGTATTTGCGTTCAAAATTTGTATTAATGGTAATGAGTGTGGCTATAATGTTTATTCTCGGTATACCTTATGTGTATTTTGGTTGGAAGATTTTATTAGCGCATTTTGCCGCAGGTATTTATAATATTGGTATTAACTCACATATTATTCTTTATGGTGGATCTTTCAACAGAAAGAAAATAGATTTAGATAAAAAAGCCGCCTTTAATTATCAGGGCACAGGTGCTGTACAGTGGCTAATAGGTATACCGCTAATGATTTTACCAATGGGTTTATTTGCACTTATAAATTGGCTTGTTGGTTTTGGTGCAGCAATTACGGTGCTTATTGTGCTTGGTCTTTTAGGTGTGGTTTTACATAAAAAACTGATGAAAATAATTACAAAACGATACTTAGACTCAAAATATAAAATGATTGACGCTTTTAGTCAAGATAGTTAATAACATTTAAGAATAGAGATTATGATACATACAAAAGAGCTTTCAAAATCATATAATGGTACTACAGTTTTAAATGTAGAAGAATTAAGTATTCCAAAAGGTCAGAGTTTTGGTTTAGTAGGTAATAATGGTGCTGGTAAGACTACCTATTTTAGTTTATTATTAGATTTAATAAAACCATCAACAGGTCGTATTACAAACAACAATGTTGTAGTAGACCAGAGTGAAGATTGGAAACCGTTTACATCATCATTTATAGACGAAAGTTTTTTAATAGGATATCTTACACCAGAAGAATACTTCTATTTTATTGGAGAGCTTCGTGGACAAAACAAGGCAGATATAGACACATTAACTTCTAAGTTTGAAGATTTCTTTAACGGAGAAATTATAGGAAAGAAAAAATACCTCAGAGATTTAAGTAAAGGAAACCAGAAAAAAGCAGGTATCGTTGCTGCATTAATTGGCAATCCTGAAGTTATTATTTTAGATGAACCCTTTGCAAATTTAGACCCAACAACTCAAATTCGTTTAAAGCAAATTTTAAAAGATTTAGCAGAAAAACAGGGGGTTACTGTTTTAGTTTCTAGTCACGATTTAATGCATGTTACAGACGTTTGTGAGCGTATTGTTGTTTTAGAAAAAGGACACGTTATAAAAGATCTAGAAACTAATTTAGAAACATTAAAAGAACTAGAAGTACATTTTGCAGGTGGTGCAATGGGTTCACAAGAGGAGGAATAAGGTTTGCTTTAAATAATTATAGTTTAGCTCGGAATTATAAATTTAATTTCGAGCTTTTTTGTGGCTCACTTTTTTTGCAACGCTCGACTTTGCGATAATTACAAGTCAAATAAACCCAATATTTCAAAAAGATGTTTATTTTTACCACTGAACACACTAAAAATCTAACATTTTAGTTATCTATTAATCAAATAGAACCAACGTTGAAGACGCATTATAAAACCGTATTACTTCTTTTCTCTGTACTATTTATAACACAGAGTTGTTCGCGTAAAAAAGACAAATTCATTAACAGGAATTTTCATGCTTTAGGTACAAAATATAATATTTTATTCAACGGAAATATAGCATTAGAAAAAGGGAAGGACGGCATAAACAATGAGTTTACCGAAAATTTTTGGGAGTTACTACCAGTAGAACGCATGGTTATAAACAATCAAGTCTTTCTTCCTAGTGAAAACAAGAATGCCGATTTTGATAGAGCCGAAGAAAAAGCAATAAAAGCCATTCAAAAGCACGGAATGAACATTGATGGTAAAGAAAAAAATTACCAAATAGATGAGGCTTATTTGTTATTGGGTAAAGCACGCTACTTCGATCAGCGTTTTGTGCCAGCATTAGCGGCTTTCAATAACATAATGAATAAGTACCCAACAAGCGATAAGATTAACCAAGTTAAAATTTGGCGAGAAAAATCTAGCATGCGTTTAGATAATAATGAAGGTGCTATAAAAAAAATAAAACGCCTTCTTAAAGAAGAAGACCTTAAAGATCAGGATTTAGCAGACGCAACAGCGACATTAGCACAGGCTTATATTAATGTAAAGTCTAATGATAGTGCTTTAACACAGCTTGCTATTGCAGCTGCGCATACTAAAGTTAAACGAGAAAAAGCACGTTACCATTATATTAAAGGTCAGCTTTATAATGAGTTTGGTAAAAAGGACAGTGCTAATTTAGAATTTAATGAGATTATAGACATGCACCGCCAAGTGCCTCGTTCATTCTATATTAATGCACATATTGCAAAATCAAATAATTTCGACGTTACTGATGGTAATTTAGAAGAATTTACAGAATACCTTACCAAGCTAGAGGAGAATAGAGAGAATAGACCCTTTTTAGATAAAATATATTATCGCATTGCAGAATTTCATAAAGCAACTATGTCAGATAGTCTTTCAGAGGTTTACTACAACAAATCACTTACCAAAAGCAAACCAGATAAATATTTAACAGCACTCAATTACGAAACGCTTGGCGATATGTATTTTGATCGTAATAGCTATAAAACTGCTGGTGCCTATTATGATAGTACGTTAACGGCAATGGTTCCTAGAACTAAACCTTATCGAGTTATTAAAAAGAAACGAGAAAATTTAGACGATGTTATTTATTACGAAGGTATTGCTCAGGTAAATGATAGTATTTTAAACCTAATATCATTACCAAAAGAAGAACAGCTTGCTGTTTTTACGACACTAACCGAAGGTCTAAAAAAGCAGGCTTTAGCAGACGAAGAGCAAAAACAATCAGCATCAAAAAATAAAGAATCTAACCCAATTTCTGTTAGTAATAATAGAAATATGATAAGTACCAAAAAATTAAGACCTGGCTCAACAAGAACAGCAAATCAACCAGGCCTCTTTTATTTTTATAACCCATCTACAGTGGCATATGGTAAGAATGAGTTTTTAAAACTTTGGGGAGATAGAGCACTTCAAGACAATTGGCGGTCGTCTAGTAAAAGAGCTGGCCTAACAGATACAACAAAAGAAACGGCTGTTGTTAATGTAACCGAAGGAGAAAAATTTAATCCAGAAACCTATTTTGCAACACTACCAACCAAAGACACAGAAATAGATAGTATAAAAAAGGAACGTAATTTTGCATATTATCAATTGGGTGTTATTTATAAAGAAAAATTTAAAGAGTATCAGTTGGCTAAATTTAAGTTAGAGACACTTCTAACCAATAACCCAGAAGACCGCTTAATTTTACCATCTAAGTATAATTTGTACAGAATATATGTGGAGTTAGGTTTAAGTCAAAAAGCAGACGTTACAAAAGCAGATATTATTAAAAATTACCCAGACTCTAGGTATGCTGAGATTTTATTAAATCCGCAGTCTGCACTATCTAAAGATGAAAATAGCCCTGAAGTTATTTATACTAATTTGTACAGAAAATATACAAACCAAGAGTATGCTGAGGTTATAGCTACAGCAGAGGCACAGATTAAGAAATTTGAAGGTGATGCTATTGTTCCAAAATTCGAAATTTTAAAGGCCTCGGCAAAAGGAAGACTTTATGGTTTTGAAGCTTATAAAGAAGGTGTAAATTATGTAGCATTAACTTATGCAAATTCAGAAGAAGGAAAAAAAGCACAACAAATAATACAAAATGCGATTCCGGCTCTAGCAAAAAAAGAGTTTGTTGCAGATGACCAGGCTAAATATTTTAATGTTATTTATCAATTCGAAAACAAATCTGACGAAGATGTTAACGCTTTTGTTGAGATACTAAATAAAGAAGTTAAAAAAATTAAATACTTTGAACTCACAACTTCTGTAGATTTATATGACGAAAACACAACGTTTGTTGTAGTGCATGGTTTAAAAAGTATTGGTGGTGCATCTGGTTTTGCAGAGTTATTAAAATCTAACGATTTAGATAAAAAAGGCAAGCCAGTTAAACCAAAAATAACGAAGCCCTATTTTGCGATTTCATCCCCTAACTACACTATAATACAAAGGCATAAAAATTTAAATGCGTATTTAAAATTACAATAACTTAATCTTAATTATCATGTTTTCCTCAGATTACAAAAAATCAAAATCAGAAAAAACAATGGAAACAACTACACAACAAAATATTATAGCACAAGGCACCAAAATTGTTGGGGATATTACTAGTCAGGGACCTTTTAGAATCGATGGCACAATAGAAGGCAATGTAAAAACTTCGGGTAAAGTAGTTGTTGGTAAATCGGGTTTTATAAAAGGAACATTACAAGGAGAAAATGCCGATTTTGAAGGTAAATTTTCTGGTAAGCTTATATTATCGGGTACCCTTTCCTTAAAGTCTACAGCGCACATTGAAGGTGAAGTTCATATTAGTAAACTAGCAGTAGAACCAGGTGCTACATTTAATGCCACGTGTAGTATGAAAGGCATTGTAAAATCATTATCTAATGAAGCTATTAAAACCAAAACAGAACAAACACAGCAAAAATCAGAAAAACAAGCTTAGTGCTTATGCAAAGTATTCTAGCATAGGGTTTCAAATGTTTGCAATTATTGGGATTGGTACTTTTTTAGGAGTAAAACTAGATGCTTATTACAGCAACAATAATAATTTGTATATTATAATATTATCGCTTATATCTGTAATCATTTCTATCGTTTATGTAATAAAACGTATTATTGCCGACTCAAAAGATAACTAGTATTACCATGAAAGAATTTAAAGAAAGACAAGGCGTTTTTATGCTACAACTTATAGGTGTAAGCGTAGTGCTTTTTGCCCTTCACAGCTATTTACTTTATCATTTTGCAACAGATACAGTTTTGTTTTTTCCTGTATGGCATATTTATGCTTTTCATATATTTATTACGTTAATCGTTTTTATAGTTATAAATTATAGGTTCTCATCTGGTAAAACAGATATTTTTAACTTATTTATGATAATGACGTTCTTAAAAATGGCATTAGCAATTGTATTTATATTGCCACTGATACTCTCAGATTTTGAAAATAAACAACCAGACGTTTTTAATTTTTTCATTCCGTATTTCGTCTATTTATTCTTGGAGGTTTTTGCTCTTACAAGATTTCTACAAAAACAATAGGTATTCTATTAACAAACAACCATTAACGGTCTGTTGTCTGCATATTAATTGAAGTAAAAATTATCGGCAAAATAATGTTTGTCAATTCATTTAATGTGTGTACATTTGCACCGAATTTAAAGTAAGGTATTTTAAAGCCGTAAAGAATGACATTTAACACCTTTAAACGCGTAGCATTTACCCTTCTGTTTTTATCAGTTTTTAGTTTCAGTTTTGCTAAAGATGATAAAAGCAAAGCTTCTGATAAAGAATTTGATGCTAAAGAAATGATAATGCATCACGTAAAGGATGCGTATGGTATGCACATTATAGATTATGATGGACATTCATATTCTATTCCTCTACCTATTATACTATATACAGATAAGGGTTTAACAACCTTTATGTCTTCAGAGTTTCACCACGATTATAATGGTGAAGTTGTTGTAGAAAAAAACGGACAACGTTTTGTAAACGTTCACGAAAAAATTTACTTATTAAACGAAGGTGAAGTTGCTGTTGCTTATGATGCTGAGCACCACCCTACAAATGCACAACGACCTTGGGATTTTTCTGTAACACGTAACGTGTTTATGATGTGGGTTTCTGTTGTTGTATTGCTTTTAATATTTTTAACAGCAGCAAAGCGTTATAAGAAGTCTGGTGATAATGTACCTAAAGGAATTGCTAGTTTTGTAGAGCCTTTAATTGTATTTGTAAGAGACGAAATTGCTAAGCCAATGATTGGTGAGCATAAGTATAAGCGTTTTATGCCATACTTGTTAACCGTGTTCTTCTTTATATGGATTAATAATATCTTTGGTCTTATACCAATATTAAATGGTGCCAATTTAAGTGGTAACATTGCTTTTACATTTGCACTAGCCTTCTGCACATTTTTAATTACTACGTTTAGTGGTAATAAAAACTACTGGAAACATATCTTTTGGATGCCAGGTGTACCTGTGCCAATGAAACTATTTTTAATGCCCATAGAGATTGTAGGTATGTTTGTAAAACCGGTCTCTTTAATGATTCGTTTATTTGCTAACATAACAGCAGGTCACATTATTATATTGGCATTAATGTCATTAATCTTTATTTTTGAATCTATCGCAGTTGCGCCAGTATCTATAGCATTCTCATTATTTATTGGAGTTATAGAAATAGTAGTAACAGCAATACAAGCTTATATATTTACAGTATTGTCTGCCCTTTATTTTGGTATGGCAACTGAAGACGCACATTAAACTAAATATTATTAATTTAAATTTTATATTATGACTATTACAGGAATCGCAGCAATTGGAGCTGGTTTAGCAGCAATTGGAGCTGGAATGGGAATTGGAAGAATCGGTGGATCAGCAATGGACGCTATGGCTCGTCAACCAGAAATCCAAGGAAAAATTCAGACATCAGCACTTATCTTAGCAGCCTTCGTAGAAGCAGTTGCATTATTTGGTGTGGTGGCAGCATTAATCGTTAAGTAATGATTATTTAAGGTTACAGAAGTAGCGGTTGGCTACTTCTGTAATTTTTAGAAATTTAAGTTAAAAAAGAATTTTATTATGGAATTAATTAAACCAGATTTTGGACTTGTATTTTGGTCACTAGTTACTTTTGCAATTTTACTTTTTGTATTACGCAAGTTTGCATGGAAACCAATTTTAGGTGCTGTTGAAGACAGAGAAGAAGGTATTAAATCTGCTCTAGCCTCTGCTGAAAATGCTCGTAAAGAAATGGAAAATCTTCATGCAGATAACGAACGTATTTTACAAGAAGCACGTGCAGAACGTGAGCTTATGTTAAAAGACGCTCGCGATATGAAGAATAAAATTGTTTCTGACGCTAAAGAAGAAGCACAGACACAAGCCAATAAAATGATAGCGCAAGCACAATCAGCAATAGAAAGTGAAAAGAAAGCAGCAATGGCAGAATTAAAAAGTCATGTGGCAGGTTTATCTTTAGAAATTGCAGAAAAAGTAGTGCGTAACGAATTATCTAATAAGGACAAACAACTTAAGTTGGTTGAAGATATGTTAGGTGAAGCAACTTTAAACTAACGACTAACGTCTAGAAACTAAAGACTAAAAATATGTCAGGATCAAGAGCAGCCATACGATATGCTAAAGCAGTTTTAAGTTTAGCTACAGATCAAAAATCTGCTGAAGCGGTAAGCAATGATATGAAAGCAATTTCAAATGCTATCGCTCAGAGTGAAGATTTAAGACAGATGCTTCAAAGTCCTGTGGTAAGATCTTCAGATAAAAAAGCGGTTTTAACACAAGTCTTTAATGAGGCTAATGTTACTACCACTAATTTAATAGATGTCTTAATCTCTAATAAGAGATTAGCACTTTTAAATGATGTAGCTGCAAGTTATACACAGTTATACGATCAAATGAGAGGCACTCAAGTAGCAACCGTTACAACAGCAGTTGCTTTAACAGATGATCTTAAAGCAAAAGTGTTAGCTAAAGTAAAAGAGCTTACAGGAAAAGATGCTGAAGTAAAAAGTATAATAGACGAGAGCATCTTAGGTGGTTTCGTTTTAAGAGTTGGAGATATACAGTATAATGCTAGTATTTCAAACAAACTCAATAAATTAAAAAGAGAATTTACATTAAATTAAAATCTTTGTTTTATTTAGATGGTGACCTTAAGCGAAGTTTAAAGGTCTCTTTGAAATAGCAAAGTAGAATATAAATATAGTATTAACCAAAAGATACCCGTTTTAACGGGCAATGTTATGGCAGAAGTAAAACCAGCTGAAATATCAGCAATCTTAAAACAACAACTTTCAGGTTTTGAAGCAGGTGCTTCATTAGACGAAGTTGGAACAGTATTAACTGTAGGTGACGGTATTGTACGTGCTTACGGATTAGCTAACGCTCAATACGGAGAATTAGTAGAATTCGAAGGCGGTTTAGAAGGTATTGTACTTAACTTAGAAGAAGATAATGTTGGTATCGTATTATTAGGTACTTCAGTAGGAGTAAGAGAAGGCTCTACAGTAAAACGTACAGAACGTATTGCATCTATTAAAGTAGGTGAAGGTATTGTTGGTCGTGTTGTAGATACTTTAGGTAACCCAATAGATGGTAAAGGACCAATAACAGGAGAAACTTATGAGATGCCATTAGAGCGTAAAGCCCCTGGTGTTATTTATAGAGAACCAGTAACAGAACCGTTACAAACAGGTATTAAAGCAATTGATGCTATGATCCCAGTTGGTAGAGGTCAACGTGAATTGGTAATTGGTGATAGACAAACCGGTAAGACAGCAGTTTGTATTGATGCCATTTTAAATCAAAAAGAATTTTACGATGCAGGTGAGCCTGTATATTGTATATATGTTGCTGTAGGTCAAAAAGCCTCAACAGTAGCTTTAATTGCTAAAACTTTAGAAGAAAAAGGAGCTTTAGCTTACACTACTATAGTAGCAGCAAATGCATCAGATCCTGCAGCAATGCAAGTATATGCACCGTTTACAGGCGCTTCTATTGGTGAGTATTTTAGAGATACTGGTAGACCAGCCTTAATTGTATTTGATGATTTATCAAAGCAAGCTGTAGCATACCGTGAGGTATCTCTATTATTAAGACGTCCTCCAGGACGTGAGGCATATCCTGGTGATGTATTTTATTTACACTCTAGATTATTAGAGCGTTCTGCTAAGATCATCAATAATGATGCTATCGCGAAAGAAATGAATGATTTACCAGATTCGCTTAAGCCAATCGTTAAAGGTGGTGGTTCATTAACAGCTTTACCAATTATTGAAACTCAAGCGGGTGATGTTTCTGCATATATCCCAACCAATGTAATTTCTATTACAGATGGTCAGATTTTCTTAGATGGTGATTTATTTAATTCTGGTGTTCGTCCAGCAATTAACGTAGGTATATCTGTATCTCGTGTTGGTGGTAATGCACAGATTAAGTCAATGAAAAAAGTATCTGGAACATTAAAATTAGATCAAGCTCAGTACCGCGAACTAGAAGCATTTGCTAAGTTTGGTTCAGATTTAGATGCTGTTACTTTAAACGTAATCAACAAGGGTAAACGTAATGTTGAGATTTTAAAGCAAGCACAAAACGATCCTTTTAAAGTAGAAGATCAGGTTGCTATAATCTATGCAGGTTCTAAGAACTTATTAAAGGATGTACCTGTAGAAAAGGTTAAAGAATTTCAAAGAGATTACTTAGACTTTTTAAATGCTAAGCACAGTGATGTATTAAGCACTTTAAAAGCAGGTAAATTAACTGATGAGGTTATAGATACATTAACACATGTAGCTAAAGATCTTTCAGCAAAATATAGAGGATAAATAGTTTTGTCATCCTGAACAGGTTTCAGGATCTCAAATTATTAGTTAAGATTCTGAAATAAATTCAGAATGACAAAAAACAGACTATGGCAAACTTAAAAGAAATACGTAACAGAATATCATCGGTATCATCAACGATGCAGATTACTAGTGCCATGAAAATGGTATCTGCTGCTAAGTTAAAGAAAGCCCAAGATGCTATTACTGCAATGCGTCCTTACTCTAATAAGTTAACCGAACTATTACAAACGCTGAGTGCAACTTTAGATGCAGACTCAGGGAGTAAGTACTCGGTTAATAGAGACGTAAAAAATGTTTTAATTGTTTCTATAACGTCTAACAGAGGTTTATGTGGTGCTTTTAATTCTAATATTATAAAGCAGACCAACGTTTTAATTAATGATGTTTATGCTGATAAAAACGTATCTGTTTTAGCTATTGGTAAAAAAGCAAATGATGCTTTTGCTAAGCAAAATCGTGTTATCGCTAATAAAAGTGAAGTTTTTGATGATTTAACCTTTAACAATGTAGCTGCTATAGCCGAGATGCTAATGCAGAAGTTTGTAACTGGTGAGTTTGATAAAATTGAATTAGTATATAACAATTTTAAAAATGCTGCAACGCAAATAGTAATGACTGAGCAGTTTTTACCTATTGCGCCTATGGAAGGTGAACTAAATGTTAATGCAGATTACATTTTTGAACCATCTAAAAACGAAATAGTTGAAGCCCTAATACCTAAGTCTTTAAAGACACAATTATATAAAGGTATTAGAGATTCTTTTGCCTCAGAGCATGGAGCGCGTATGACAGCAATGCATAAAGCTACAGATAATGCTACAGAGTTAAGAGACCAATTAAAATTAACATACAATAAAGCACGTCAGGCTTCTATTACTAATGAAATCCTTGAGATTGTTGGTGGTGCCGAAGCATTAAATAACTAGATATAACGAAAGTATTAACTTCCGTTTTATAATACGAAAACCCAACTTTTATAGTTGGGTTTTTTATGTTTTAATATTATAACGCACAATATGTTTATCGACTAAAAACACATTTCAACGTTAACACGTGTATTTTTTACTATATTGCACAACCAAAGTTAACCTCCCCTTATGAAAAAAGCCGCTTTATTACTTTGTATAATTAGTATTGCATTAAGTTCTTACCAATGTTCTAGTGCATATAAACTCGAAAAAGAATCAGTATTATCACCTAATAGACCTTATTTTCAAACGTGGACAGCCGGAGTAAAAGCGGACGGTACAGGTGTTAATCTTTATTTTCCCAATCTAAATGCCAATAATACAGTTACTTTAGATAGTATTTATTTTCAAGGTATTAAAGGGAAATTATTAAAAGGAAGAGCCTTATATTTTGCTCAACTTAAAAATCCGTCACCTTACGACAGAGATATGAGTATTGAAGCTTCTTTTCAAAAAGAAAAAAAGTCTAGTTTTCCGTTTAAATTATTAAAAACAGATTGTGTCATTAGTTATACTGAAAACGGTGAGACCAAATACCTTAAAATTTCTGGTCTAGCTGAAAAAGAAGGTGTCTATTATCCCCAAGGATTGGCAGTGCAAGAGATAGACGATTAATTTCTTTTTTTGCTTTGCAATATTCAATACTTTTAAGGTAATTATTTAAACAGAGCTTGGGCGGATTCAAATCACTTTTTAAACAAACATTTATCTATGGTTTAGCAACTGTGCTACCACGAATGTTAAGTTTTATTTTAGTACCACTTTATACAAATCCAGAGGTGTTGTCTGTAGATGAATATGGTCGTGTATCTTTCATTTTTGCATACTTTGTACTTTTTAATGTGGTTTTAGCCTACGGAATGGAAACCGCTTTTTTTAGGTTTTTTAATAAAGAAGCCAACCAAAAAAATGTTACAAGCACAGCAACAATTTCAATACTTATAAGCTCATTTGTATTAATAGCAATTGCATTCCTTTTTAGAGATTCTATTTCAACATTTATAAATATAGATCTTAAGTATCTTAACTTAATATTTGTAATTCTTTTATTAGATGCCTTAGTTATTATACCATTTGCTTGGTTAAGAGCAACAGCAAGACCAATGCGTTACGCAGTTATTAAAATACTTAATGTAGCTGTTAATATAGGATTCAATATTTTTTTACTACTGTATTTAACGGATTTAGCAGAAGCTAATACGGTTTTTGATCGTATTTATAAACCAGATTTTGAAATTAGCTATATTTTTATTTCAAATTTAATTGCAAGCGCATTAACATTAGTTTTACTCCTTCCTTTTTATACTAAAGTGCACTTTAAGTTCGATACCACACTTTGGCGAAAAATGATGCGTTATGCCATGCCAGTTTTAATAGCAGGTATTGCCTATTCGGTTAACGAAACCTTTGACCGTATTCTACTCGAAAAATTATTACCATCAGCTATTGCAGATCAGCAAATTGGTATGTACTCAGCTTGTTATAAACTGGCCTTATTTATGACGTTGTTTGCAACTGCATTTCGTTTGGGTATAGAACCTTACTTTTTTAGCCATTCTAAATCAGAAAATCCACAAAAAAATTATGCTACTATCTTAGAATATTTTGTAGCTTTTGGCGCTATCATCCTCTTATTTGTTGTGGTTTTTGCAGACGTCATAAAGCCCTACATTATAAAAAGCGAAGCTTATTATGAAGCCATGTGGATTGTACCGTTTATTCTTTTAGCCAACTTTTGTTTAGGCATTTATCACAACCTTTCGGTTTGGTATAAAATAACAGACCGTACTAAGTTTGGCGCGTATATTTCAATACTTGGTGCCATAATCACATTAGTATTAAATTATGTTTTAATTCCTGTTATAGGTTTTAAAGGTTCAGCTATTGCTACACTTTCAGCTTATGCTATAATGATGCTGATGTCATTTTACTTCGGAAGAAAATATTACCCAATCCCTTACAATTTTAAAAAGATAGCACTCTATTTTGGGCTATCAACATTAAGTTCTATGCTTTATTTCTACATATTTAGAGGTAATTATTATATAGGAATTACGATGTTAATTGTATTTTTGGGAATGGTCATTATGTTGGAAAAGAACCAACTAAAACAAATACTTAAAAGATAATTTAAATGTCACCTTGAGCGTAGTCGAAAGGTCTTTTTAACACGGAACATGAAAATTAAAATCATAAACAAATCTAGACACAATTTACCGCATTACGAAACTATAGCATCTGCTGGTATGGACTTACGTGCAAGTTTAACAGAATCTCGAATCTTAAAACCCTTAGAGCGTACCATTGTTGGTACAGGTTTATTTATAGAATTACCAATAGGTACGGAAGCTCAAGTAAGACCTCGCAGTGGTTTAGCCGCAAAAAAAGGAATTACAGTACTAAACGCACCAGGCACAATTGATGCAGATTATAGAGGTGAAATTGGTGTTATTTTAGTGAATCTCTCTAACGAAGATTTTACAATTAATAATGGTGAGCGTATAGCTCAATTGGTTATTGCTAAACACGAACGTGCAGAATGGGTAGATACTATAGAATTATCTGAAACTGATAGAGGTGAAGGTGGTTTTGGTAGTACTGGTGTAAAATGACCAATTCCTGCGAACGCAGGAATCTCAGAATAAACAACAATGAAAAATTGGTGTGTCTATATAATGGCAAACAAGCCAGCCGGTGTAATTTACATTGGAGTAACAGATAATATAGAATAAAGAGTAAAAGAACACAAGTTAAAAGTATACTCTAGATCTTTTACCGCTAAGTATAATTGTAATAGATTAGTGTATTTTGAGGAGTTCCAAATAGGAAGTGAAGCTGAAAAACGAGAAAGAGCTTTCAAAAAAGGAAAAGAGATTGGAAAATTGAATTAATAGAAGATATGAATCCTAGTTGGTTTGATATAAGTGCCAATTGAAATCTAAATTTTAATAAATTAAGAAAAGAATAAAGAGATTCCTGTTTTTACAAGAATTAAGTTTAACATTTAAAAGATATCCCGAATGTTCGGGACAAGAGTATGAAAATAATAGTACCAATGGCAGGCAGAGGTTCTCGCCTTAGACCACATAGTTTAACCGTACCAAAACCACTAATTCCTGTTGCTGGTCAACCCATTGTGCACCGTTTGGTAAAAGATATCGCTAAAGTTTTAAAGCAGCCTATTGAAGAAATTGCTTTTGTTTTAGGCGATCCCGCATTTTTTGGTGATGACGTTGTACAAAGTTTAACAGAACTAGCAGAAGGTTTAGGTGCCAAAGCCTCAATTTATAGACAAGATCAACCCTTGGGTACAGGTCACGCCATTATGAGTGCTAAACCCTCTTTATCTGGCCCTGCAGTTATCGCTTATGCAGATACATTGATTAGAGCTGAGTTTGATTTAGATCCAAGTGCAGATAGTGTTATTTGGACAAAGCGTGTCGCAAACCCTGAAGCCTATGGTGTAGTAAAACTAAATGATGAACACAACATTGTGGAGTTAGTAGAAAAACCAGAAACCTTTGTAAGTGACCAAGCTGTAATAGGTATTTATTATTTTAAAGATGTAGCTGTTTTAAAAGAAAAGCTTCAAGAAGTTTTAGATGAAAATGTAATGAATGGCGGAGAATACCAAATTAACGATGGTATTAAACGTATGATGGCCGATGGTAAAATTTTTAAAACTGGTACTGTAGACGAGTGGATGGATTGCGGAAACAAAGTCGTTACACTAGAAACAAATGCCAGAATGTTAGGCTTTTTAAAAGCAGACAATAACGAACAATTAATTGATGCCACTGTTGTTTTAGAAAATTCAAAAATAATTGAGCCTTGCTACATAGCAAAAGGAACTGTATTAAAAAACACTACAGTTGGCCCTTTTGTATCTATAGGTAAAAATTGTGTTATAGAAAATTCAACCGTTAAAAATAGCTTAATACAAAACCTAACGACTATTAAAAACGCTAATTTAGACGAAGCTATGATTGGTAACCACGTTAAGTATAATGGCGAGTTTACAAAGATTAGTATTGGTGACTATACACAAATGGAATAAAATCCCTGCCCATGCAGGAATTTCAACCTGTTTTAGTTTGGAACAACTTTTGAAACCTAATTGTCACCTTGAGCGCAGTCGAAAGGTCTTAATAGATGAAAAAAAAACGCTATATATTAATATTACTCATCGGAATACTAAGTATTCCACAAACGTTCTATGCACAAGTAGACTTTAATAAAAGACCAGACGATGACTTAGGTAATGTAGAAGACGAATTTCAAGAGTATTTTTTTGAAGCTTTAAAACAAAAAGGAATCGAAAATTATGATCGTGCTGTAGATGCACTTCAAAAATGTTTAAATCTAAACAGTAAATTACCTGTTATATATTTTGAGCTAGGTAAAAATTACAACAAGCTTAAAAACTTCGGAGCTGCTGAAGACAACTTAAAAAAGGCGATTGGTATGCAGCCAGACAATGAGTGGTTTTTAGATGAGTTGTACGATGTCTATTACCAACAAGAAGATATAAATAATGCGATTAAAACGATTAAGCAATTAGTAAAATACCATCCCGATTATAAGGAAGATTTAGCGGCATTGTATGTTAGAGAAGAGCGCTATAAACAAGCCTTAGACCTTTTAGATGAGCTCGATGCAGATTTGGGTATTAGTGAATCTAGAGATGCCATGCGAAACGATATTTACAGTATTACAGGCAATGCAGACGATCGTATAGAAAATTTAGAAGAACGTATTGCAAATAACCCAAATAACGAAGACAATCACTTAAAGCTTATATACAGATACAGCCAAATAGGTGATATTAAGAAGGCTTATAAAGCCGCTAAGCATTTAATAAAGGTTATGCCAGAGTCTAAGTTTGTACACTTAGCATTGTATAAATTTTATCTTCAAGATAATAAAATAGAGGCTGCCATTAACTCAATTAAAATAGCATTGGGTAGTTCAGATATTAATGCAGATGCTAAAGCTAAAGTTTTAAAAGATTTTGTGGCTTTTGTAGCTAATAACCCAGAATACGAGTCTAATTTAATAGAGATTACTACAATAGTAGATACTGGTAAAAATGCTCAAACACACAGCGATTTAGGGCAGTATTATCTTAAAGCTGGCGATAAAGCTAAAGCACTTTCTAATTTTAAAGAAGCTCTAAAGCAAAGCCCTAACGACTTTAAACTTATTAAAGACGTCTTATTGCTTCAATTAGATATTGCAGATTTTAAAGCTGTGGTTAGTGATAGTGAAGCTGCAATAGAGTTATACCCAGCACAGCCTATTTTGTATTTAGTTAACGGTGTTGCAAATAATAAACTAAACAATAGTGCTGCAGCTATAGATTATTTAGAAATGGGATTAGATTATTTAGTTGAAAACCTAAAAATGGAAGCAGATTTCTATTCAGAATTAAGTATTGCTTATAAGGCTATTAATAATATTAGTAAGTCTGAAGCGTTTGCTAAAAAGGCTCAAGCAATAAAAGCACAACAATAAATGAAGCACACAAAAACCTCTATATTCTTTAAATCAATTGTAAGTGGTGTACTACTTGTTTTATTGGTGGGCTGTAAGTCTGCCAAAAGTGTAGTAGCCTCTGGTACGGCAAGCGATAAAGTATCTGCAAAGCAGGTTATTAAACAGCACCAAAAAAATGAAGCCGATTTTAAAACCATGCAAGCCAAGGTTAAAATAGAGTTTATACAAGGTGAAAGAGCACAAGGCTTCACCTTTAGCTTTAGAATGGAAAAGGATAAAGTAATTTGGTTAAGTGCACCGTTTGGTTTGGCGCGTATAATGATTACACCAAAAGAAGTGCGTTTTTATAATAAAAGCGATAATACCTTTTTTGAGGGTGATTACGAGTTGTTAAGCGATTTTGTTGGTATAGCATTAGATTTTAATAAAGTACAGAATATTCTTTTAGGTCAAGCAATTTTTAACCTTAGAGATCAAGCGCATACAGTGTCTGTAAACAATACATCTTATCTTCTACAACCAAAAAAGCAAAACGAATTATTAGACTTAATTTATCTTATAAATCCGTCTCATTTTAAAATGGACAGTTTGCAATTGGTACAACAATTAGAAAAAAGAATATTACAGATAGATTATGCAAGCTACCAAGAAGTTAATAAACAAGTAATCCCTAAAGATATAAGAATTGTTGCTGTAGAAGATTCAGAAGAGGTTGCTGTAACAATGGGGTTTAAATCTGTAGCTTTAAATGACGAGCTTCGTTTTCCGTTTAAAATGCCATCTGGCTATAAAGAAATTATTATTAAGCAATGATTATAAAGCGTCTTCATATCGTTATTATTTTAGGGTTTTTAATAACCTCATTTTCGTTGTCTGCACAGAGTGCTGCGCAAAAAAAATTAGAGAAGCAGCGTCAGCAAGTCTTAAAAGAGATGAAACAGATTAATGCTTTATTGTTTACAAAAAAGAAGCAAGAAAAATCTGAAATTACACGTATTGAAGATTTAAATCTTAAAGTTAGTGCGAGAAAAAACTTAATTAGAATAACAAACGAGCAAGCTAATTTGCTTACAAGAGAAATTAACTCTAACCAAAAAGAAATTACAAGTCTTAGAGCCCAACTAAAAGAGTTAAAAGATGATTATGCCGCAATGGTAGTGAAGTCTTATAAGAGCAAGTCAGAACAAAGTAAAGTAATGTTTTTATTATCGTCAGATAATTTTAAACAAGCTTATAAGCGCCTTCAGTATATGAAGCAATATGCTAATTATCAAAAAGAGCAAGGTGAGGCTATAAAAACAAAAACAAAAGATTTACAAGACTTAAATATTCAATTATCTAAACAAAAGGAAGATAAGAAAAAGCTTATTGAAGAAAATAGAACAGCAAAACGCCAGTTAGAATTAGATGTAAAACAACATGAAACTTTAATGGCTTCTATTAAAAATAATATGAGCAAATTAACGGCTCGTATTAAACAGAAAAAGCAAGAGGCAGATCGTATAGATAGAGAAATTAACCGCTTAATTAAGGAAGCCATTGCGGCATCTAATAAGGAAGCTGGTAAGAAAACATCTACTGGTAAGTTTGTATTAACTCCCGAAGCTAAACGGTTAGCAACAAATTTTGCAGCTAACCAAGGTAAATTAGGGTGGCCTGTGTCTAGAGGTGTTATTAAAGCTAAATTTGGTAAAGGCCGTTCGTTAACCGACAGTAGTGTTGAGGTTAATAATCCTGGGATAAAAATTGCTACCGAAGATAGTACTGAGGTTAAAGCTGTTTTTAATGGTGAAATTTCTAAAGTTGTAATTGTAAAAAACGGGAATCCGGCTATTATAATTAGGCATGGAAATTACCTTACTATTTATACCAACCTATCTAAAATATATGTGAAGTCTGGCGATAAAGTAAAAACCGGACAAGCCATTGGGCAGGTTTTTACAAGTAAAACGAATGGTGAAAGTATGCTAGGTTTTAGGGTTTATAAAAACGACCAAAAATTAAATCCTCAGTATTGGTTGGTTAAATAATAAAACTCAATACATATTATTTAGAGCCTTAGTAAAGCCATTTAAAGGAAAGTATTAAAAAGCAATTTTATTTTATGTGCTTATAGCTTCGCGGCAAACCAAAATAATTACTCAAAAAGTGCTTTTAATTCAGTGGCGTCATTAGGTTTCATTTTACCAGCAAGTAATAAGCTTAATTGTTTACGTCTAAGTGCAGCGTCAAAACGTTCTATTTCTAACGCTGTTTCGGGTAAAAGTTCTGGCACTTTTACAGGTCGGCCAGTTTCATCTACAGCAACAAAGGTATAAATAGCCTCATTGGCTTTAATACACTCGCCAGACTCTCTATCTTCAATCCAAACGTCCATATAGACTTCCATAGAAGATGTAAAGGCACGCGATACTTTAGCTTCAATTGTAACAACACTGCCTAAAGGTACAGATCTGTTAAAAGCGACGTGGTTTACCGAAGCGGTAACCACAATACGTCTAGAGTGACGCCTTGCTGCTATACTCGCAGCCCTATCCATACGTGCCAGCAACTCGCCACCAAATAAATTATTAATAGGATTGGTTTCACTAGGTAAAACTAAATCGGTAACTATAGTTTTAGACTGAAAGGCTGTTCTTGATTGCATAAGTTTTTTAATCTTATGCAAAGATAAATGGATTTTAGGTTGTAGATGTACGAATTTAGAATTTCTTACATTGTCATTTTAAGACGCATTAAAAATAGCTAAAAACAAGCCTTTTTATATTTTGATAAAATGCGTCACTTCGCGTGGGTTTTTCGATTTAAAATGAGAATAATTTATACTTAGAAGCAAAATTTTAATTTCTAAAGAATTCTCGATACAATATGTTGTGCCTTAAAACTACTTGAGTTTATGTAGTTTTTATACTTTAATACGAAATAGACAACGGGTTAAAAACAAAAAAATTGTGTAGTTAGATTAGAAGATTAATCTAAAGCCTTAATTAATAACCAAGCATCACTATTGTGCGAATTGCGTATTTTAAAAAGTTCGCGCTGTGCATCTTCTCTGTTGTCAAAACTGGCATAAACAACTTCATGCAAACCGTAACGATTAGCACCAATAGTTCTGGCTTTATAGCCTTTAGCTCTTAGTTGTTTTATTTTTTTGTTAGAATTTGCTTCAACTCTATAAGCACCAGCCACTATGTGATAGTTGCCACTTTGTTTGTTTACAGATAATGTTGCGGCAGGCAACGGATTGCTAATTATAAATGTAGCTTGTTGTACTTTAGCTTCTAACTGATTATTTGCACTTTCTTGTGCTAATTGGTTGTGGTTTTCTATAGTTGTTTTGTAATAGCTTGCGCCAACAAAACCACTTAAACCTAATAATATAACAGCCGTTGCAGCATATTTTAACCAGTTGGTTGTATTGCGTTTTTCTGGTGTAAATGCAATAGGTGTTTTTTCTTCAACAGCAGTAATAGTTTCTTTATAAACTTCTCTTGTTATGTCTAAAGATGTAAAATGAGATAAGCCAAAAGCATCAGTTAAATAATTGATGTGGTTAGACGGATTAAATAAAATTTTTCCGTCAGTATTTAAGGCCAACTCACCGATATTAGTAAACTCAATAGTTTCCCCTTCTACCAAATACGATTTTAGCGCTTTAACTTTACTAGAAATATTAATAGTAGCTGTTGCGTAAGGTATCTTTTCAACTTCTGCAATGTAATTAGCAAGTAAGCCATCGTTATTTTGCAGCTGTTCGTTAAAGGATACTACTTTTTTTGGTGGGTAAAATGTGTGCGTAGAGCTATGCATTTTCGCAGATTCACGGTGTGTTAAAAAGGCACCAAAACCAGGAACGGTAACACAATCGTATCTATATAAAAGGTCGCTAATGTAAGTCTCTAACTGCATATTAGAGCAAAGTTAAAAAAAATTATTTCTGATGAAACTTTGAGAAGCTTTAGTTATTAACATAAGAATATAAGATGGTCTATACGTCTGATTTTCTTCGAATTCACAACTCTTTTTTTATTAAAATTTTTTTTCTCGAACTGCTATTTTTTAGTTTATAACCTTTTGTAAAAAGCTATTATTATATAGTTATATTCGTGTAATTGTTTAACGCTTAAGACCATACTTTAGTTTCTATGACAGACCAACAACTTATTTATGCTTTAGTATTACAACACGTTCCTAAAATAGGACCAACAACAGCTAAAAAACTTATAAATCATTGTGGGTCGGTTGAGGCTGTTTTAAAAGAAAAGATGTCTAATTTGTTAAAAATTGATGGCATAGGTACGGTTACAATTCAAGGTCTTTTTGATAAAACACATATAGAAGAAGCCGAAAGTGAATTAAAATTTATTAAAGATAATAACCTATTAGTCCATTATTTTACAGAAGATACCTATCCCGAAAAGCTAAAACATTGCATAGATGGCCCTATTGTTTTATTTCAATCTGGAAACATAAACTTAAAACAACAGCGTATTATAAGTATTGTTGGTGCTCGTAAAATTACCACAAGTGGTATTGCATTTTGCGAAAAACTGGTAGAAAGTTTGGCACAATTTAATCCTGTAATTGTCTCTGGGTTTGCTTATGGTACAGATATTACAGCGCACAAAGCTGCGGTTAAGCACAACTTGCAAACCATTGGTTGTTTGGCTCACGGCTTAAATCAAATTTATCCTAAAGTGCATAAAAAGTATGTGGCAGATATTGAAAATCATGGTGGGTTTTATTCAGATTTCTGGAGTACCGACAATTTTGATAGAAATAATTTTTTAAAACGCAACCGCATTATTGCAGGGCTTAGTGAAGCTACAATAGTTATAGAATCTGCCGAAAAAGGAGGCAGTTTAGTTACCGCAGATATTGCCAATTCTTATAATAGAGAAGTATTTGCTGTGCCAGGCAGAACTACAGATAGCCAAAGTGTTGGCTGTAATAATTTAATAAAATTTCAGAAAGCACATTTACTTTCCAATCCATTAGATGTGCCTTATATGCTGAATTGGGAATTAGAATCTAACAAAAAACCAGCAGTGCAGAAGCAACTATTTGTAGAGTTAGAACCCGATGAGAAAATTATCTATAATTTTCTAAAAGATAATGACAAAGAGCTTCTAGACGTTATTGCCATACAATGTGAAATGCCAACTTATAAAATTGCAGGTATTTTACTCAATATGGAATTAAAAGGTGTAGTTAGACCACTGCCTGGTAAACTGTTTGAGGTGATTTAATATCCAACCTTAGATCTTACACGCGCCAAAACACCATCTGCAACAACTTTAGCCTTAGCTGCACCTTTAGCTAACGCAGCATCAATCTCTTCTAAGTTATTCATGTAATAATCGTAACGTTCTCTAGGCTTCTCAAAACGTTCAATAATTAACTCATATAAAGCTTGCTTGGCATGCCCATAACCATAACCACCATTTTTGTAATTAGCTTTCATAGTTTCAACGTCGTCTTTAGATGCTAATAAGTTATAAATAGCAAAGCAGTTGCACGTGTTCCAATCTTTAGGGTCTTCAAGTGGTGTGCTGTCTGTTTGTATAGACATAATTTGCTTGCGTAACTTTTTGGCTGGTAAAAAAATATCTATAATATTACCTTTGCTTTTACTCATCTTGGCACCATCTGTACCAGGAATAAGCATGGTATCTTTTTGTATATCTGCTTTTGGTAGCACAAAGGTTTCACCTCCCATTTTAGCATGAAAACGTGCGGCTACATCGCGCGTCATTTCTATATGTTGTTCTTGGTCTTTGCCAACTGGTATAATTTCGGCATCATATAATAAAATATCTGCAGCCATTAGCATTGGGTAGGTAAACAACCCTCCGTTTACGTCGTCTAAACGGTCTGCTTTATCTTTAAAACTATGCGCTAACTCTAGTCGTTTAAACGGAAAGAAACAGTTTAAATACCAAGATAATTCAGTTACCTGTGGCACATCACTTTGTCTATAAAATACAGTTTTATCTATATCTAAACCAAAGGCTAGCCAAGTTGCTGCGGTAGAATAGGTATTACTTCGTAACATTTCTGCATCTTTTATTTGAGTTAAGGAGTGCAGATCTGCTATAAACAAATACGAATCGTTTGCATTATCTTTTGCTTGCGCTATTGCTGGTAAAATTGCACCTAAGATATTACCCAAATGTGGTGTGCCTGTGCTTTGTATGCCTGTTAGTATTCTTGCCATGCTTACTTCCTGCAAAAGCAGGAATCTTATTAAATTAAACTTCAATCAAAATAAAAAACAAAGATAAATTTTTGAAAGAACTATTAGAGACTATTTGAATTAAATACTTAGTTTTGATGTTATGGCACTATTAAAGTATCCATTTTGGGTTATATACCGCATTTGGTTCTATATTCTTGTAGCAATACCAATAATTATAATGTTTCCGTTATTAATTATTTCAATTTCTAAAGAAAAATGGTATCCGTTATTTTTTAGATTAGCACGTATTTGGTCTAAATTTATTTTAATAGGTATGGGTTTTGGATATGCAATTAAAAAAGATCAGCAACCAGAACCAAATAAGAGTTACATGTTTGTGGCTAACCATACCTCTATGGCAGATATAATGCTAATGCTAGTAGCTTCTAAAAATCCGTTTGTATTTGTTGGTAAACAAGAATTGTCTAAAATTCCGCTATTTGGTTTCTTTTATAAACGCACATGTATTTTGGTAGATAGAAGTAGTGCTAAAAGCAGACAAGCTGTATTTATAAGGGCACAAAGACGCTTAAAACAAGGGGTAAGTATTTGTATTTTTCCTGAAGGTGGTGTACCAGAAGAGCATATTGTTTTAGATACCTTTAAAGATGGGGCATTTCGTTTGGCAATTAATCACCAAATACCCATTGTACCTATTACTTTTTATGACAATAAAAAGCGATTGTCTTACACGTTTTTTAGTGGTGGACCAGGCAAGATGCGAGCAAAAATACATCAGTTTATAAATACAGAGGGTTTAGCAATAGAAGATACTAAAGCCTTAAATACAAAAACAAGAACCTTAATTTTAGAAGAATTAAACCGCACTAATAGTATAGAAACAAAAAAGCCGCTCTAACCAAGAGCAGCTTTTGTAATCATTGCATTCATCATTGCTTAATTTGTGGTTGCAATAATCTAACCTAATTTAAATTTACCTAAAACTTAAAACTTAATCCTGTATACACACCAATAAAGAAAGGTCTAAAGTCGCCAGACGTATTATTAAATGTGTTTATTTGGTACTTGAATGTTGGCTCAAGATTGATATTCCATTGTTTAGAAAGCCTGTAATCTAAGCCTAATCCAAAATTTGCACTAAAACTTGTGTCATTTACATTATTGGCATCACCAATTAATGTAGAGACTCCATCTATATCTGCATAGAGTTCATTTTCATTAAGAAAAAATGTACTGAAACCTCCAATAACATTAACTCCAAATTTCTTATCAACGAGTCTGTATTCTAATTCTAAAGGCACCTCAATAAAACCAAAACGCTGATCAACATTACCAGCTATTTTAGTATTAAATAACTCTGGCGCTGAAGACCTATCTAACATTTTTGAACTCATTAGTGACACGGTTTGTACACCGTTACTAAATGAAATATTACTAAATTGAGCATCAACCCCTCTAGACGCTGTTTCTGCTCCAGTAAAGGCAAATACATCTGATGTGGTTTGACTTAAATCTACACGGTTAATACCAGCACGTATTCTTAGTTTTTTAGAAACAGCATAGGTGCCTGTAATACCATAACTCATATTTACATCACTGCTTTTAGCGTTTTCGTTAAATTGTTGATCTATTGAAGAACCTTGACCTAATGAACTAAAATAAACAGGCGCAACATTGGGCGCAATGCTCCACCTGTTTTGTTTATCCTCTTCTTTTTCAGTGATAGGGTTATCCGTATTTTGGGCTATTGCTTCTAAAATAGATTCTTTCGTAGAATTCTCTTTAATTGTAGCTTCACTATCAGAATTATCAGTAACTAAAGTACTATTTTTATTCGAATTCTTTTTAGAGTCATTATTTGCAACAGCTGATGTATTATTGTCTAACGTATTTTTAATTACAGACTTCATATTAGATTCAGAAGTCAATGTTGTAGTATCTGAATTCTCTGAGTTTGTATTATTATTATTATTTGCTGCTACTTTAGTTGTAGGCTCATGCTCGATGTTCGTATTTATAATATTACGTTTTTGAGCTGTCTTAGTTTTGTTTGTTCCAGAATTATTAGCAACTGCATTTTCTTGAGCGGCATCAGGTGCTGTTAACTCGTTAGATATGCTCTTTTCGTTAGTTATACTTGTTTCTTTTTCAACTTGTTCATTTTTGTTAAAATCTGCAACATTAGTTTCAGGTGCTTTTTTAAGACCTGTACTGCTATTATCTTCTGCATCACCGTTTGTATTTACAACAGGTGCGTTTAAGTTTGGGTTTTCGTCAGCATTGAATACTGAAATACCAACAGTTAATAAAAGTGCTATAGCCGCAGCTACACCACCAATTTGCCACCATAAAGCGATGACCCTGCGCTTCTTCTTAGGCTGGTTAGGTAAGCTTTCGCTTATGCGATTCCAAACGGCATCGTTTGGAGCAACTTCGAAATCTTTAAACTTTTCTTGAAAAAGTCTGTCTATATTTTTATTATCACTCATTATTATAAATACTGCGAATTTGGGTTCGCTTTGTAAACTTCTATTTTATCTTTTAAAATCAATCGTGCTCGCGCTAGATTAGATTTTGATGTTCCGGTTGAGATACTAATTAACTCACTTATTTCTACATGTGAGTAGCCATCTAAAACATAAAGGTTAAAAACTAAACGATAGCGGTCTGGCAATTCTTGAATGATTTTTAACAAAAAATCTAAACTCAAATTTTCATCATTTATATCTACAGCTACGTCAGGTATATTTCCTTCATTAATAATATCGAAAACTCCAATATTTTCTTTGTAGCGTTGCAATGATGTGTTTATTGCTATCCGTTTTAGCCAACCTTCAAAAGAACCTTTATTATTATACTGATCTATTTTACTAAATACAGTTATAAATGCGTCATGCAGATTATCTTCTGCTTCTGCATAATTTTTAGAGTACTTAAGACAAAGCGAAAATAATTTACTTGCATATTGCTTGTATAATTGGCTTTGAGCTTTAGCATCTTGTTTTACACAATTTTCAATGAGTTGTTCTAAACTCACATTAGTTTCGGAATTAATTAATAATTAGTCTATTGTCTATTATCGCCAGTATCAATTCTGCTATTTATAACAGGAACTTCTACTAAATAATATTGATCTACGCCTTGAGCATCTTCACCTTGGTAAAACTTAAATATATAAGTTTCTGTACCAGTTACAGGAAAATCTAAACTTACAGTTACCACTTCTGGTTGTGCAATACAATCTGGGTTGTTATAAACGGTGTTTACAATTGCTACGGTTCTTACGTGGCCCTCAATTTCATAAAGAAAGTCATTAAATTGGTAGCAAGAATTTGGCGCAACATATGTAATAAGAATTTCGTGTGTCTCACCATGTGTAAATTGCTCAGGCATTTCTACACTTTCAATAGGTAAAACTTCTAACGAGAAACTAGGTGATGAGTCACCATCTACACTACAAGATGTAAACATTGAAATACTTAAAATTGCTAACAATACATACTTTTTCATATTCATATATAATTAATTTCACCTAGTAGATGCAAAAAAGGTAAAAGGGTTGCGTCTAAAACAAAAAAAATCCTGAATTTTTTTTCAGGATTTTAATTTTTATGATTTTGCTTCGTTAATTAGTGCCCTTACTTTGGCTTCTAATTCGTCCATTAAATCTGGATTATCCTTTATTAATAGTTTTACAGCATCTCTACCTTGTCCTAGTTTGGTTTCTCCGTAACTAAACCAAGAGCCACTCTTTTTAACAATCTCGTGGGCAACTGCTAAATCTAAAACTTCACCAACTTTAGAAACTCCGGCTCCGTACATAATATCAAACTCTGCAAGTCTAAAAGGTGGTGCCACTTTATTTTTAACCACTTTTACACGTGTTTTATTACCCATTACGTTACCATCTGTATCTTTTATTTGTGTAGAACGACGAATATCTAAACGTACAGAAGCATAAAACTTTAAGGCATTACCACCAGTGGTTGTTTCAGGATTTCCAAACATTACTCCAATTTTTTCACGTAATTGGTTAATAAAGATTACCGTACAATTGGTTTTGCTAATAGAAGCGGTTAATTTTCTTAAAGCCTGAGACATTAAACGTGCGTGTAAACCCATTTTAGAATCTCCCATTTCACCTTCAATTTCACTCTTAGGTGTTAAGGCAGCAACAGAATCTATTACAACAATATCTATAGCACCAGATCTAATTAAGTTATCGGCAATTTCTAAAGCTTGCTCACCATTATCTGGTTGAGAAATAATTAAATTATCAATATCTACACCAAGGTTTTCAGCATAAAAACGATCAAAAGCGTGCTCAGCATCAATAAACGCAGCAATTCCACCAGCTTTTTGTGCTTCTGCAATAGCGTGTAACGTTAATGTCGTTTTACCAGAAGATTCTGGACCATATATTTCTATAACACGTCCTCTTGGGTAACCGCCAACGCCTAAAGCAATGTCTAAACCTAACGAACCAGATGAAATAGCTTCTACATCTACAACCGCCTGGTCGCTCATTTTCATTACAGTACCTTTGCCATAAGCCTTGTCTAATTTATCTAAAGTTAACTTTAAGGCTTTTAATTTTGCATCTTTTTCACTACTCATTTCTTCTAGTTTTCATATTAATTTCACTTCAAAAATACCATTTATTTTACTTTTTTCAATTTTTTGACGCAACCATTTTACACTTTTCACATCTACTAAATGAAAAAGGAAAGAACTGCTATTAAAACCTTTTTTAAAAGATGAGATAAGTCTTTAAATTAGTTAAAAACACTAGGAGAATCAACCACTGCTTTTGTGGTGGTTGAAAATCCTTTTAAGGTTTAACTTAAAAATTTAGTTTTAGTTAAGTTAGTAAGTAAAAAGCACTTTGATAACCTCAAAGTGCTTTTTTTATGTCAGTTCATTAAAAATAATACCTTTGTAACTCAAAAAAAATCTTTAATCTTAAAATTAGTATAGCATGCAACTGTACAATAACTTAAGTGCTAAAGAAAGAGCAGAACTTATTGAGCAAGCTGGTAAAGAGCGCCTCACAATCTCTTTCTATACGTACGCCAAAATTGGCAATACCGAAATTTTTAGAAACCATTTATTCTTAGCATGGGACCAACTAGAGGTTTTGGGTAGAATTTATGTAGCCAACGAAGGTATTAATGCACAACTTTCTGTACCAGCAGAAAATTTTGAATCTTTTAAAAACCATTTAGACACCATTATATTTTTAGAAAATGTAAGATTAAACATAGCCATTGAGCATAATAATTTTGCCTTTTTAAAACTTAAGGTTAAAGTGCGTAACAAAATTGTTGCCGATGGTCTTAACGATACAACTTTTGATGTTACTAATAAAGGTGTACACGTCAATGCAGAAAAATTTAATGAGCTTATTGAAGATCCAAATACTGTTTTGGTAGATATGAGAAATCATTACGAAAGTGAAATTGGTCATTTTAAAAATGCAATTACACCAGATGTAGATACGTTTAGAGAATCTTTAGATTTAATAGAAGAAGATTTAAAAGAGCACAAAGAAGATAAGAAACTAGTAATGTATTGTACTGGTGGTATAAGATGTGAAAAAGCCAGCGCTTATTATAAACACAAAGGTTTTAAAAATGTGTTTCAGCTTGAAGGTGGTATTATAAACTACGTAAGACAAATTGAAGCAGATGGTTTAGAGAATAAATTTATAGGCAAAAATTTTGTGTTCGATGAACGCCGTTCTGAGCGCATCTCTGATGATGTTATTTCTAATTGTCACCAATGTGGTAGTGCAGCAGATATGCATACCAATTGTGCTAACGAAGCGTGTCACTTATTGTTTATTCAATGTAAAACTTGTAAAGAAAAAATGGAAAATTGCTGTTCTACAAATTGTATGGAAATTAACAGATTGCCTTTTGAAGAACAAAAAGCACTGCGAAAAGGACAAGGCAATAGTAACGATATATTTAAAAAAGGAAGAGCAGATCATCTCCCTTATAAAAAAGATTTAAGAAATATATTTGAAACGCTTAAAAAGTAAATAACAGAACCTTTTATGTTTGTTTTTAGCGGATCTAAGAGCTTAAAAATGTGTAATATAAACGATTATTTATTAAAAATAAGGGGCCTTTTGTTTTTTTAGATATCTCTATTTTAAATCTTAAATTTCTTATCCTTACAGAAGTTCATAAATAGTTTTATCTTTACTTTTTAAATTATTTACGAATCCTATATCTAGATTTTTATAATCTAGACTAAATATATAAAACTTTTATGGCTTGTAACAGTTGCGCAACTGGTGAAGACGGTCAACCAAAAGGATGTAAAAACAATGGTACATGTGGCACAGATAGCTGCAATAAACTTACTGTTTTTGATTGGTTAGCTAACATGTCGCTTCCTAACGGACAAGAACCCTTTATTGGTGTTGAAGTTCGTTTTAAAAATGGCAGAAAACATTATTATAAAAACACAGAAAATCTTACATTAAGCATTGGAGATATTGTTGCTACCCAAACAAAATCGGGTCACGATATTGGTATGGTTACACTAACGGGTGAGCTAGTTCGCGTTCAAATGAAGCGAAAAAAAGTAAACCTAGACGATGCTGAAAATGTTCTAAAAATTTACCGCAAAGCATCTCAAAAAGATATAGATATTTGGTCAGCTTCTAGAGATAAAGAAGAGCCAATGAAGGTAAAAGCACGTCAATTTGCTATTGATTTAAAGCTGAAAATGAAAATTTCAGATATAGAATATCAAGGTGACGGTAGCAAAGCAACTTTTTATTATACAGCCGAAGAGCGTGTAGACTTTAGAGAGCTAATTAAAGTTTTTGCTAGAGAATTTAGAACCCGTATTGAGATGAAGCAGGTTGGCTTTAGACAAGAAGCGGCTAGACTTGGTGGTATTGGCTCTTGTGGTAGAGAATTGTGTTGCTCTACATGGTTAACCGATTTTAGATCAGTGAGTACTTCTGCAGCACGCTACCAACAATTATCCTTAAACCCATTAAAACTTGCAGGCCAATGTGGTAAGTTAAAATGTTGTCTTAATTATGAACTCGATTCGTATTTAGATGCCTTAAAGGCATTTCCAAAGTCAGACACAAAGCTGTACACCGAAAAAGGAAATGCAGTATGCCAGAAGACCGATATTTTTAAAGGCTTAATGTGGTACGCTTACGAGGGTGAATGGATGAATTGGCACATCATTACTACAGACCAAGCCAACGAAATTATAGATAAGAACAAGAAAAGAGAAAAGGTAGCCAGCCTAGAAGAGTATGCGGTTGAGCATATACAAGATACTAAAAATGAGTTTGAAAACGTTGTAGGTCAAGATAGTTTAACACGCTTTGATAGTCCAAAATCAAATAACAAACGTAAAACCAATAAGAGCAATCGTAATAAAAGTAGAAACAAAAATCGAAACACTAAACAAAATGCAAAAAAGAACTAATTGGTTATGCGTAGCCCTAGCTTTTTGTTTTTTTGTTGTGAGTTGCGATTCTAACGCTGTTTACGATGTGTACAAACCTTTGCCAAACGTATGGCATAAAGATACCATTGCAAGTTTTAAATTTAAAGCACCAGACACCATTAATACTTATAATGCATATGTTAATTTAAGAAATAACAATGCTTATAAGTTTAGTAATTTATTTTTAATAGTGGAGTTAAATTACCCTAACGGAAAAATTATAACAGACACATTAGAGTATAAAATGGCTGCACCAAATGGTGCGCTTTTAGGTACTGGTTTTACAGATATTAAAGAAAATAAACTTTGGTATAGAGGTTATAAAGATAATTTTAAGTTTACAGAAGCCGGTGATTATACGGTAAATATTCAGCATGCTATGCGCAATAACGGCGAAGCAAACGGTATTTTAAATTTAGAAGGTATTACAGATATAGGTTTTAGAGTAGAAAGAACTCAAAAGTAGGTGTTATGTCAAAAAAGAAAACAGCAAAATCTAAACCAGAAGTTTTAGACTTTACAAAATATATTCGTTGGTTTTGGATGCTTTTTACAGGTGGTATTTTAGCCATTGTTTTGTTATTTCTTTTTGCATCTTGGGGACTCTTAGGTGAAATGCCAGATTATACAAGATTAGAAAACCCTGAAACTAATTTAGCTACCGAAATTATTTCTTCAGACAATAAGACATTAGGTAAATTTTATTTTGATGACAATAGAACACCTATAGATTATAATGGATTACCAAAAAATATAGTCGATGCTTTAATTGCTACAGAAGATGTGCGCTATTACGAGCATTCAGGTATTGATGCAAGAGGAACACTAAGAGCGGCTGTATTTTTAGGTGGTCGCGGTGGAGCGAGTACTATTTCTCAACAATTAGCTAAATTATTATTTACAAAAAAAGCTTCTGGAAATATTGTAAAAAGAGCGATTCAAAAAATAAAAGAGTGGGTTATTGCCATTCGTCTTGAGCGTCAATACACCAAAGAAGAAATTATAGCGATGTATTTTAACATCTATGATTTTGGTAATAATGGTGACGGTATTCGTTCTGCCTCACGTATTTATTTTGGTAAAGAACCTAAAGATTTAGACTTAAAGGAATCTGCCATGCTTGTTGGGATGTTTAAAAATTCCTCTTTATATAATCCAAGACGAAACCCAGTTGGTGTCAAAAACCGACGTAATGTTGTTTTGGCTCAAATGATGAAATACGATTTTATTAATGAGCAGGTAAAAGATTCACTCCAAAAAACAGAATTAGATTTAAATTACTCACCCGAATCTCACCGCGAGGGTATGGCAACCTATTTTAGAGAATACCTAAGATCTTTTATGAAAGATTGGGTAAAAGACGAGAACAACAGAAAACCAGATGGCACTAAATACAATATTAATAGTGATGGTTTAAAGGTATTTACCACTATAGATTCTCGTATGCAACACTACGCAGAAGAAGCTGTAGCACAACATATGCCAAGGCTACAAGCCGAGTTTGATAACCAAAACACACCAGATCGTAATAAAACTGCTCCGTTTTTAGAACTAAATCAGTCCGAAATTAACACATTACTTCGCAATGGTATGCGACGTGGTGAGCGTTGGCGAATATTAAAAAAACAAGGTAAGTCCGATAAAGAAATTATAGCTTCTTTTGATAAACCTGTAGAAATGGAAATTTTTAAATGGGTAGACGGTAAAGCTTCATATGTAGATACAGTTATGAAGCCAATGGATTCTATGCGTTACTATAAATCTTTTTTAAGAACAGGAATGATGTCTATGGATCCGCTAACTGGCCATGTAAAAGCTTGGGTTGGTGGTATGAATTATAGACACTTTCAGTACGATATGGTAAAACAAGGTAAGCGCCAAGTAGGTTCTACATTTAAACCTTTTGTTTATGCTACTGCAATAGACCAATTACAGTACTCACCATGCGATTCGTTTCCACGAAGTCCAATAACTATTGAAGCCAATAAATTTGGAAATCCAGAACCTTGGACGGTTAAAAATAACGATTTAAAATATTCTGGTTTTCAAACTCTAAAAGATGCCCTTGCGACGTCAACAAATACCGTTACTGCTAGGATAATGAATGAGATAGGGCCACAGCCAGTTGTAGAAATGGCTAAGAAATTAGGTATTGAGCAAGATATTTTACCTGTGCCAGCAATAGCATTAGGTACACCAGATATTAGTGTGTATGAAATGGTTGCAGCTTACTCAACATTTGCCAATAAAGGGGTATATAATAAACCCGTAATGGTTACTCGTATAGAAGATAAAAACGGAACAGTATTGTACCAATTTGCACCAGAAAGTAAAGATGTTTTAAGTGAAGAAGTTGCTTATGTAACAGTAAATCTTATGGAAGGTGTTACAAAAGCTGGTTCAGGTGGACGTTTAAGATCTGTAGGTGTAGATAAATATAATGGTATGTACAGAGAAATAATGACTGGCTATCCATATCAGTTTACAAACCCTATAGCAGGTAAAACAGGCACTACTCAAAACCAAAGTGATGGCTGGTTTATGGGTATGGTTCCTAATTTAGTTACTGGTGTTTGGGTTGGTGCAGAAGACAGAGCTGCCCATTTTAAAACTACAAAATACGGACAAGGTGCTTCTATGGCTTTACCAATTTGGGGACTGTATATGAAAGCTTGTTACGCAGACAAAACACTTAAAGTTTCTACAAGTGAATTTGAAAAGCCGTCTCAATTATCTATAAATATAGACTGTGAAGTAACCTCAGATGATGACACGTCTAATACATCTAATAACAATAATGAAGATGTAGATGATTTTTCAGACTTCTAATTGGTTTTAAAAGCGTTCTATTTTCTAGTTAGAATGTATTTTAGTTAAAGCCTTATTTTGTATCTTTAAGGGTATAAATTTTTAATATTTATGATCAATAAAAAAGTAGCAAATGTTACTGAAGCATTAAAAGGTGTAGCCGATAGCATGACCTTTATGTTTGGTGGTTTTGGCTTATCTGGTATTCCAGAAAATGCCATTGCAGAATTAGTAAAACTTAATATAATAAACCTAACCTGTATCTCTAATAACGCAGGTGTAGACGACTTTGGCTTGGGTTTACTACTACAACAAAAGCAAATTAAAAAAATGATTTCGTCTTATGTTGGCGAAAACGATGAGTTTGAAAGGCAAATGTTGTCTGGGGAGTTAGATGTAGAATTAATTCCTCAAGGTACTTTGGCAGAACGCGCTAGAGCAGCACAAGCAGGTTTCCCTGCGTTTTATACACCAGCGGGTTATGGTACAGAAGTGGCTGAAGGAAAAGAAATTAGAGAATTTGACGGAAAAATGTATGTGCTAGAGCACGCATTTAATGCCGATTTTGGCTTTATAAAAGCTTGGAAAGGAGATGCAGCCGGAAATTTAATTTTTAAAGGAACAGCAAGAAACTTTAATCCTAACATGTGTGGTGCTGCAAAAATTACTGTAGCTGAGGTAGAAGAATTGGTTCCGGTGGGTGAGTTAGATCCTAATCAAATTCATATTCCTGGCATATTTGTTCAACGTATATTTAAAGGTGAACATTTTGAAAAACGAATTGAACAACGAACAGTAAGACAACGCCAATAATTATGTTAGATAAAAATGGAATTGCAAAACGCATTGCTAAAGAAGTAAAAGACGGTGACTACGTTAACTTAGGAATTGGTATACCTACACTTGTAGCAAATTTTGTTAGAGAAGATATAGAGGTTGAATTTCAGAGTGAAAATGGTGTTTTAGGTATGGGGCCTTTTCCTTTTGAAGGGGAAGAAGATGCAGATCTTATAAATGCAGGTAAGCAAACGATTACCACTTTGCCAGGAGCTTCATTTTTTGATTCGGCTACTAGTTTTGCTATGATAAGAGGTAAGCACGTAGACTTAACTATTCTTGGTGCTATGGAAGTGTCTGAAGATGGTGATATAGCAAACTGGAAAATTCCAGGTAAAATGGTTAAAGGCATGGGTGGCGCTATGGATTTAGTAGCGAGTGCAGAAAATATTATTGTAGCTATGATGCATACCAACAGAGCTGGTGCTTCTAAATTGCTTAAAAAATGTACTTTACCATTAACTGGTGTTGGTTGTGTTAAAAAGATAGTAACTAACCTTGCCGTTATAGAAGTTACACCAAAAGGATTTAAATTATTAGAACGTGCACCTGGTGTTTCGGTTGCTGCTATAAAAGAAGCAACAGAAGGCCAACTTATAATAGAAGGCGATATTCCTGAAATGGATTTATAAAAAACGATATTTTTGCCTGTTGTAGATTTTTTATGAACTTTGTTATTCTGAATGCATCTTTTCGGTTAAAAAATGATAAAATTTGCATACAGAAGCAGAATTTTAGTTTTACTGGTGGTTCTCATCACAGTTTTAATAGCTTAAAATCATTTAAACTGAGGTAGTTTTTATGTTTAAAAACAAAATCTACAACAGATTAGATTACTACACAGAAGCAAAAACCCACTCATTAAGAGTGGCTTTTTTGTGAGAAAAAATTTTTGGAACCGCCTTAAATGTTAAAATTAAGTGTATTTTGTCGATTAATAGTGTATTTAGGCTAAATAAACGAAAATAAGTTTCATATTGCAGTCCCAAGTTTACCCTAAACTTAATTTATGATTTGCCCCAAGTCTATCATAAATTTTTGCTTATGAAAACAACAAACCCAAATCTACCTTTAACTACTTTACCTGAAAACCATACGGTTTCAGGTATGCAAAATACTTTAAGATTAATATTGGGTGTTTTAAAGTTAGCTAAAAAAGTATTTCTGTTTTAGGCTTATAAATTTAAAACATCAACGCAATTATTCACTCTAGGTTAAATGTAGTTTTTAGTTTAGCATCAGAGTTTCCACCAACATAGACTTCAAAGTCACCAGGTTCTATTATAAACACACCTTTATTTGTGTAAAATCCTAATTGGGCTTTGGTCAATTCAAATTGTATTGTTTTAGTTTCACCAACATTAAGCGTTGTTAAATTAAACCCTTTTAGCTCCCTAACTGGTCTTACTATAGATGCAACTACATCTCTAATATAAAGTTGTACAACTTCTTTACCTTTAATGTTGCCACTATTAGAAACATCTACAGAAACGTTTACAGTAGCATTAATAAAGAAATTTGAGCCCTTTACTTTTAAGTTTTTATATGTAAAATTGGTATAGCTTAATCCAAATCCAAAAGGATATAAAGGTGAATTTGCTTCATCTATATAGTGAGACCAAAACACATTACTAGCATTATTGTCTGGGCGACCAGTATTTTTATGATTGTAATAAATAGGAATTTGACCCACGCTTTTAGGAAACGTCATTGGTAATTTTCCGCTTGGGTTATAATCTCCATAAAGTACTTCAGCCACAGCGTTACCAGTTTGAGAGCCCAATTGCCAACCCACTATAATTGATGGTATATGTTTTGCAGCCCATGTAATAGCTAGTGGTCTACCCGTATTTAAGACGAGTACAATATTTTTATTTACAGCAAATACAGATTCTAACAACTCTTGTTGTAACCCAGGCAAATCTAAACGTGTTCTACTTCTAGATTCTCCACTTTGAAAACCATGCTCACCTAAAACCATAACAACAATATCTGCTTTTTTTGCAGCCAAAACAGCTTCTTTTATACCATTCTTATTAGTGGTATTTATTTTCACTTTATGAAAAAATGTTGTGTTACCTTCAATTAGATTTACACCTTTTTTATGGTTAAGTATGTTTTTAGAGTAGGCTTGCATCCCTTCTAATACAGAAACGGCACTATTGTCATCTGCAGCCAATCTCCAATTTCCTAATGGGCTGTTTTTTTCTGCAGCTAAAGGCCCTATGAGAGCAATATGTTGTCCTTCTTTTTTTAAGGGCAGTAGATTGTTTTCATTTTTAAGTAACACCATAGATTTTTTTGCAATATCAAGTGCTTCTTCTTGGTGTAATTTTGTGCCAATATTTTCTTTTTCATTTTTAAGATTACAGTATTTGTAAGGATCATCAAAAAGACCCAACTGAAATTTTACTCTTAAAATTCTTGAAACGGCTTCATTAATAACAGCTATATCTACAGTACCTTCTTTAACTAAATTAGCAAGTTCTGTGATGTAGATGTTGCCTTCCATATCCATATCAGAACCTGCTTTAGATGCTATTTTTGCAGCTTCTTTTTCATCTTTAGCACGTCCCCAATTTATAAGCTCATATATAGAAGCCCAATCAGAGACAACAAATCCATCAAAATTCCATTCTGTTTTTAAAATATCGCGTTGCAAAAATTTACTTGCAGTTACTGGTACTCCGTTAAGGTCGTTAAACGAGTTCATAAATGTTCTTACACCGCTTTCTGTAGCTGCTTTAAAAGGTGGTAAAACAGAATTGTAAAGTGTTGAGGCGCCAATATCTACAGTGTTATATTCTTTACCAGCTTCTGTAAAACCATAAGCTGCAAAGTGTTTGGCACAAGCGGCTATGGTATTAGCTTTAGTTAAATCGTCACCTTGAAAACCTTTTACACGGGCTTTAGCAATTTTACTTCCTAAGTAAGGATCTTCGCCAGCACCTTCCATAACACGTCCCCATCTTGGATCTCTAGATATATCTACCATTGGTGCAAACGTCCAATTTATACCAGCAGCAGAAGCTTCTATAGCAGCAATTCTAGCAGACTTTTCTATAGCTTCTAAATCCCAACTTGCTGCTTCGGCTAAAGGTATAGGATTTATGGTTTTAAAACCATGTATAACATCAAAGCCAATAATTAATGGTATGCCTAGTCTTGTTTCTTCTACAGCTATTTGTTGTACTTTTTTTACATTTTCTACTCCTCTTACATTTAGCATACCGCCAACCCATCCTTTTTTTAGATGCTCGTACTTTGTTTTAGCATTGCCTTCTTTTGGTACTGGGCCAGTAACTTCCCAAAAGCCGTTATACATATTCATTTGTCCTACCTTTTCTTCTAACGTCATTAGTGCTAAAAGGGAGTCTACTTTTTGATTAATTATGTTGTCTTTATTTTGAATTGTAATTTTATTTTTTTCAGAATTATCACAGCCTACAAGCATTAATAATATACTTAGACAAGAAATAATTTTTACAGACGTTGAGTTGTGCATTGTTAGTGATATTATAAGTTTTTTATAAAGTAAGATCCTTAAGATCCTTTAGGAATTGAATTAATTAATTTTTGTGTGTAGGTTTTTTTTGGTGATTTATATAAGACGTCTGCATCACCAATTTCTTCAATTTCACCTTTATTCATAACAATAAGTTGGTCTGCCATATACTTAACAACAGCCAAATCGTGTGAGATAAAAATATAGGTAAAATTAAATCGTTCTTTAAGGTCATTAAGAAGATTTAAAACTTGTGCTTGTACGGAGATATCTAGTGCAGAAACAGACTCATCGCATACTATAAGTTGAGGTTCTAATGCGATAGTCCTTGCAATACCTATACGTTGACGTTGTCCGCCAGAAAACTCGTGTGGATAACGGTTAAAAGCAGAAGCGTCTAGACCTACTTTTTCTAAAATAGAAATAACTTTAAATTTACGCTCTTTATATGAGGCACCTATATTATGAACTTTCATGGGTTCTACAATGGCATTACCAACACTGAGACGTGGATTGAGAGATGCAAAAGGGTCTTGAAAAATAATTTGAATGTCTTTTCGTAAAAGACGTAAATCTTTAGTATTTAGATTTGTTATGTCTTTTCCTTTATATTTTATAATACCAGAAGTTGCTTTGTCTAATTGCAGAATAGCATTTCCTAAAGTAGATTTTCCACAACCAGACTCACCAACCAAACCAATAGTTTCACCAGGATATACTTTAAAACTCACTTTATTTACAGCTTTAAATGGTACATCTTTTGAAAACCATCCATGTTTTGATAGGTATATTTTTTCGAGATCTATAACCTCTAGTAGCGGTTCTTGGTTGTATAGTTTTTTATGATGCTTTTGTCTGTCTGTAGCAGAAATTATTGTGGTATCTATACTATTAGACATAAAATCTGCTATTGTAGGTAGTTTTTTTAAACGGTAATCTATTGATGGTCTTGCACCAATTAATGCTTTTGTATAGTTGTGTTTTGGGTTTTTAAAAAGTGTTTGCGTATCACCTTGCTCTACTATTTCTCCTTTATACATTACTAATATACGGTCTGCTAATTCTGAAACTAAAGACAAATCATGAGAAATAAATAAAATACTCATTTTGGTCTCTTTCTGTATATCTTTTAATAATTGTAATATTTCTTTTTGTACAGTAACATCTAATGCCGTAGTTGGCTCGTCTGCAATAAGTAGTTTTGGTTTACAGGCAATGGCCATAGCAATCATTACCCGTTGTTTTTGACCGCCAGAAATTTCGTGAGGATAGGCTTTGTAAATACGTATAGGGTTTGGTAGCTTAACTTTTTTAAACAATTGTAAAACTTCTTCCTTTATATCTGCTTTACTGCGTTGTGTGTGTTGTTTTAATAATTCTTCTACTTGTAAGCCACAGCGCATCGATGGATTTAAAGAACTCATAGGTTCTTGAAAAATCATTGCAATGTCTTTGCCTCTTATTTTGCGGAAGCTTTTTTCATTTAGTGCAGTGAGTTCTTTATTATCAAATATTATTGAGCCACTCGTAATTTTAGAAATTTTAGGTGGTAATAAACCCATTATAGTTAACGAAGTTATGGATTTACCTGAACCAGATTCCCCAACAACGGCTGTAATAGAATTTTCAGCTAGTTTAAAGGAGATATTATGAAGAATTTCTGTTTCAATTTTTTTACTAAAAAAGGATACAGAAAGATTGTTTACACAAAGTAAATTAGCTTTTAACATATGTAAAAATAGACAATTTAGAGTGTCAATTTATATTAAAAGTTATCATATTCATTAAAATAAACATAAAATACTTATTTTTTTAATTAAAAATAAACACCTGTATATCAGTAGTGTATGTATTTATTGTTTTTTAAATATGCATTTCGTCGAATTTATTTGCGTTTCGTGGATAAAATTTAAATAATATAATATATATTAGCCCTCAGATAAAGTCCATTAAACCCCAAAATGATGACAAAAATTAACTTTTTAATTGTTCTGCTAATTATAGTAGTTCAAACTTCTTTTTCTCAAGAAAATCATTCAAGAATTAGTATTAATAATCCTAGTCAAGCGACTCTAGATATTCTTGCAGAGCAAGGTGTTGATTTAAGATGTGGTGTTAAGCATAATCACAACAGTTTAACTTTAGACATATAAGATGCTGATAAAACTATTTTACAACAATTTGGTATAGCATACACAACACAAATAAATGATTTACAAACGTTTTATAACCAAAGAGCTGTTAATTCACTGCCTTCTGCAATGGCAGCAGCGCAGTTAGAGGATGCAAAAACAAGAGCGAGTAGAAGCAATGCTTTAGAAAAGTCTTCTGTTTCTTCAACTGTATTAGACAATTATTTGCAATACAATGAAATTAACGAGAAAGATTGGACTAAACCCTTAAACTTTGAGCTTGGCTCTATGGGTGGCTGTTACACAATAAGTCAGGTTGTAGCAGAATTAGACCAAATGCGTTCATATTCACAATCTAACGGATTAAATATTGTCTCAGCAAAACAAGATGCTTCACCAACAGGCCAAACAACATGGGGAAACCCATCAAGTACAATTTCAAATAATGGACTAACCTATTCTGGACAAGGTGGTACCCGTTGGAATCCTCAAACTATTCATTATATAAGAATTACAGGAAATGAAAGTACTACAGCCGAAGGCACAAAACCTCAATTGTTATTTACGTCTATGATTCATTCAAGAGAGGTAAATGCGTTAATGGGTAACATGTACTTTATGTGGTATCTTATTGAGAATTATAATCTTGATCCGGCAATTAAAAGTTTAGTTGATAATAATGAATTATACTTTGTACCAGTAGTTAACCCAGATGGTTTACGATGGAATGAGCATATTAGTGCTTCGGGTGGTGCAATGCAATGTAAAAATTTAAGACCAAACACAGGTGGTACAGGTAATACGTCTACTAATAGAGGTGTAGATTTAAATAGAAATTTTGATTATTTCTGGGGTTCTGCAGGGACAGGTTCTTCAGGGTCACCGACTAATGATTCTTATAGAGGATCAAATCCGGCTTCTGAACCAGAAACTCAGATTATAGTTGATTTTATTTTAGCTCGAAACTTTAAGACGGCTATATGGAATCATTCGTTCGCAAATTCTATTCCTCATCCTTATGGAGGTAACCCTACCTTTGTTTCGGGTAGAGAAGATGAAATGCATGAGATGCATGCAGAGATGACAAGGTATAATAGATACGTTTCTGGTGCAACAATTTTTACACCAGCTAACGGTATTGCCGATGATTGGATGCTTGGTGGAAGTAATGATTCAAATGGATCAGCAGGTTCGGGTCAAAATATTTTAGCAACAACACCAGAACATGGTGGTACTGGTTTTTGGCCATCAACAGGTGATATTATACCAATAGCAAAACGTTCTGTACGTATTTCTTTAGCTGGTGCCTATTATGGTGGTAAATATGCTAAATTTCACGATTTAACTCAGAGTGATATAACGACTTTATCGTCTAACTTAGATTTTGGTATTGAACGTGTAGGGCAGACCAATAGTGGTTTTACAATAACAGTAACACCAATCTCTGCTAATATTACGAGCATTACATCACCACCAACGCAAACAGGCATGTCGGTTTTAGAGCAGCGTAATGTATCAGCAGCCTTAACATTAGACCCAAGTATACAGCCAAATGATAAGATTGAATACAACGTAACATTATCTAATGATGAAGGTGCTTTTTATAACATTAATGTAGAAAAATACTACCAACCAACAGTTTTATTAGATAGTGATCCGCAAAATGGTATTTCAGATTGGAATAATTCAGGATGGTCAAGACCAGCAGTTGGTGGTTACACAGGAAATCGTGTTTTTAGAACAGGAAATACAGTTCCTTATGCTGTTAACACAACAAAAACTTTGACAACTGTTAATGGCTATGATTTTTCTGGTTCAGATGAAGTTTTAATTCAGTTTTACAGCAAGTGTGATATTGAAAGAAACTTTGATTTTGTAGAATTTCAGGCGTCTACTAACGGAACAACATGGGTAAACTTAAACGGAAAATATACAAAACCAGAATCTTCATCTAGTACTAATGATCATAATGCTAAGAGTGCTTCAGATGAATCGTTTCAGGGTAATAATGCATCAGGTCATATTTATGATGGCGACCGTATGGATAATTGGGTAATGGAGGAAATTGTAATAGACGCCTCTAATAACACTTCTGTTTTTGGCGCTTCAAATGTGCTTTTTAGATTTAGAATGCGATCAGATTCTGAAAACGAATTCGAAAATTATTCTGCAAATGGAGAAGGATTTTTTATAGACGATTTTAAGATTATAGGTTTACAAATTCCTTGTACTACAACAGTGCCAACAAGTATAGTTGCTAACACAATAACAGCATCTAGTGCAGATATAGTTTGGGATAATATCCCTTCTGCAACTTATGATATTAGATACCGTGAAGTTGGTGCTACGGCTTGGACTGAAGTTGCAGATTTAGCCTCTACGACTTACACTATAACAGGTTTAGAATTACTAACAGACTACGAAGTACAAGTAAGAAGTAGATGTACAGCCTCAACCTCAGATTATAGTGCTTCAGTAAACTTTACGACCTCTGATTTAGTTTATTGTGACTCTACTGCTACCAATACAGGAGGACAATTAAGTATCAGAAACGTTGTTTTTAATACTATTAATAATAATAATTCAAGTGTAGATGTGTACTCAGATTTTACATCACTTTCGACTACAGTTTCTAAAAACACCCCTTACAGTATATCTATAACACCAAGATATGTTAGTGCAGGTACAAATAATCCTGTTGGTTATGCTGTTTGGATAGATTATAATAGAGATGGTGATTTCACAGATAGTGGTGAGTTAGTTTTTTCACAAACACCAATAACGGGTGCTAACACAGTGTCTGGTACTATAAATATACCTTCAAACATCATTTCTGGAAATGCTAGAATGCGAGTATCAATGAAATTTAATGATATTCCTGACCCTTGTGAATCTTTTGATTTTGGTGAAGTAGAAGACTATACTGTTAATTTATTTAATGGTTTATTATATAGTAATTCAGCTTGGACACCAAGTGCACCTAATGGCACAACAAATACTGAAGACATAATGATTTTAGACGGTATATATAATGCTAATACTAATATTATTGTAAACAGTGTTATTGTAAACACTGGCGCAGAAATTAGTATAGATAAAGCAAATGCTATTACTGTAAACGGAAATATTACAAACAACGGTGAGTTTATTTTAAATTCAGATTCAAATGAATTTTCAAGCTTATTATTAGAAGGTTCTGCTTCGGGAGACTTAAAGTATAATCGCTATGTTAACTCTAATACCAATAGAAATGATTTAGTATCACCACCATTTAGCGGTGAGAGCTTTGTAGATTTTCTTTCAAATAACTCAAATGTTTTGGCCAACCCTACAGAGACCGAATATTTATTTGGCCCTTTTGACAAATCAGCAAGTGATTATTTAACTTATTCTAATACCGAAACAACACCACTTCAGGCTGGTAAAGGTTATAGAGCAGCCTCAATAGATGCCAATCAAATATTTACATTTACAGGTGCAGTGACTACTGGTAATTTAGATGTACCAATTTTTAAAACAGGAAGTGTATATGAATTATGGAATCTTATAGGTAATCCGTACCCTTCATACATTAAATTAGAGGATTTTTTATTAGAAAATTTATCTGAATTTGATTCTGAAAGTGTAGCTGTGTATGGTTATGATGCAGATAATTCTAACGGAAGTTATTGGACCATCTGGAATTTGGCCTACGCATCTGCTAACCCAAATACACTTATTGCACCAGGACAAGGGTTCTTTGTTTCGTCTAAAGATGGTGGTGGTACAGTAGCATTTAAGCCATCAATGAGAACCTCTGGTTCGTCTGATGATTTTATTGCAGGAAGAACAAATAATCTGGCTCAACATGGTACACTTTTAATGACGTCTAGTAGTTTAAGCTTTAGTACAGATGTCTATTTTAACGATAATGCAACCTTAGGTTTAGATTTAGGCTATGATGCAAGTTATTTTGACGGTGCACCAGTAGATTTCTCAATCTACTCTGAGTTAGTAGAAAATAACTCCGGCCGAGATATGGCAATACAAGCAATTAGTTCTGCAGATATAAGTAACAATCCAATTATACCACTAGGTGTTAACTTGGGTCTGGGTGAACAAGTAACCATAAGTTTAGTTAATAGTACTTTAAATTATAATGTGTATCTAGAAGATGTTGTCACAAATACGTTTACACTTCTTAATACGTCTGAATATACGTTTACACCAACATCAGATTTATCTGATACAGGACGTTTTTACCTAAGATTTGATGCAAATATTTTATCAACAGATGAAACGAATTTAGATAATATTCAAATTTATAATGATTCATCTGTAAAACAGATTGTAGTAAAAGGTCAATTAAATAATGCGACCACGTTAACATTATATGATATTCAAGGTAGAGCTATTTTAAGAAACAATTTAAACATAAGTAATACAACAAATACTATAAGTACTAGCGGTAATAGTACATGTGTCTATTTAGTGCAGCTATCTAACGAATCATTTAGTGTAACTAAAAAGTTAATAATTAAATAATAAATTTACATTTTCATTAAAAAGCTCAGATTTTATCTGGGCTTTTTTTATTTAAGTCTACTAGTAAAACAATTCTTACTTTCAGTTACGGTTTTTCCACACATTTTAGTGTTTTGATTGTTAAAACTTGCGATTAAAAGAATTATGACTTTAAAATTCATAATTTAATGGTGGCTATTAATTAATCAACTAACCTTAACATTATGAAGACAAAATTATTATTGCTCATTATTAGTATGAGTACAGGTTTGCTATTCTCTCAAAGCAAACAATTTTTTAAAAAGGAAACGAGTACTATAAGTTCCTTATCAAAAACTAATCACAAAAATCTTAAAACGTTTCAACTTTTTAGTTTAGATGCAAATGCTTTAAAACAACACTTACAATCTGCGCCAAACCGAAGTAACTTTCGTAGTCCGTCTAGTATTATAATTAGAGTGCCTAATTACGATGGTAAACTAGAACGGTTTGCAATAAAGGAAGCATCAACGATGCATGCTGATTTACAAGCGAGATATCCAGAGATAAGATCTTATATTGGCCAAGGTGTAGATAACCCTTCTTCTGTTTTAAGATTTAGTTTATCTCCTGCAGGTTTAAGCGCTATGATTTTATCTGGTAATGGTGCAAGTACTTTTATTGAGCCAACACAAAGCAATTCAAACTTATATATTGTTTTTAACCGAAAGAATAGAACCAATTTTAATGATGACTTTGAGTGTTTGGTTACAGAAGAACTTAATAGATCAATAGGTAGTGGTTTTGTTGCAAAAAATGCTGATGACTCTGTTTTAAGAACCTATAGGTTAGCCGTATCTGCTACTGGTGAATACACACAATACCATGGTGGCACAAAAGCACAGGCGCTAGCAGCAATGAATACTACAATGACACGTGTTAATGGCATTTATGAAACGGACTTTAATGTAACACTACAATTAATAGCAACTACTGATGCTGTTATTTATACAAGTACCACTTCAGATCCTTACGGAAATACTACAAGTGGTTACAATTCACAATTACAAAATACACTAACAAGTGTAATAGGTGAAGCTAATTATGATATTGGTCATCTATTTGCCAACCTTCAGAGTAATGGTAACGCAGGTTGTATAGGTTGTGTTTGTGTAAACGGACAAAAAGGTAGCGGGTGGACGTCTCATGTAGTGCCTGAAGGCGATCCTTTTGATGTAGATTATGTAGCGCACGAAATGGGTCATCAATTTGGTGGTAACCATACGTGGACCTTTGGAGGAAACGAAGGTGCTAATGCGCAAATGGAACCAGGTAGTGGCTCTACAATAATGGGTTATGCAGGTATTACAGGTCCAACAGATGTTCAGTCTAATAGCGATCCTTATTTTCATGCGAGATCAATAGAACAGGTTACTAATTATATAAAAACAACATCTTGTCAAACCAACACAAATACAGGTAATAATGTACCTATAGTTAACGCTGGTTTAAACTATACAATTCCTAGAGGTACAGCTTTTGTATTAGAAGGTTCTGCAACAGATGCAGATAGTGGCGATGCCTTATCGTACTGTTGGGAACAATACGACGAGAATAATGCAGCATCTACCAACCCAAGTGTTAATGCAACATCTGGTGTAGCGTTTAGATCTTTCAATCCAACATCAGATTCAGAACGTTATTTTCCAAGATTGGCTACAGTAAAAACAGGTGTAACATCATGGCAATGGGAAGCAGTTCCTAATGTTGCTAGAAATTTAAATTTTAGACTTACTGTAAGAGATAATCAAGCAGGTGGTGGCACCAACAATAGTGATGATATGCGTGTTACCGTTAATGGTACCGCAGGACCTTTTGTATTGAATTCACCAAATACAAATGTAACTTGGGATGCTGGTACATCTCAAACTGTAACTTGGAATGTTGCCGGAACCACAGGTAACGGAGTCAATGCCGCAAACGTAGATATTTTCTTATCTACAGATGGTGGTGACACTTACCCGATAACATTGGCTACAGCAGTAACTAACGATGGTTCGCATACTATTGTAGTACCTAACAATCAAGGTAACCAAAATAGAATAATGGTAAGGGGATCAAATAATATTTTCTTTGATATTTCTAACTCTAACTTCACTATCGGAGCACCAGTAGTTTGTAACGCTAGTGTACCCACAGGTTTAGTTGCTTCAAATGTATCTGTTAATTCGGCAACGCTAACTTGGGACGCTGTAGCTGGTGCATCTTATGATTTAAGATATAGACAAGTAGGTACAACAAACTGGATTACAACTGCTGTCACCGGAATTTCTTTAGGTTTAACAGGCCTAAGTACACTAACGGAATATGAAGCTCAAATTAGAAGTAAATGTTCTGGTGGTTCTAATTCAGCATATAGTAGTTCTGTAAATTTTACAACTACAGATGTACAATTAGATTATTGCGATTCTGCTAGTACAAATGTGAATGACGAGTACATAAGTAGAGTTCAATTAAATACTATTGATAATAGTTCTGGGCCACAATTTTACTCAGATTTTACTGGTATTTCTACAGTTTTAACTAAAGACACCCAGTACACAATAGAAGTAACGCCAACTTGGACAGGTACCGTCTACAGTGAAGCTTATGCTGTATGGATAGATTATAATAGAGATGGAGATTTTAACGATGCAGGAGAACAAGTTTTTTCTCAAGCACCAACGCAAGCGACATCTGTTAGTGGAAGTTTTACAGTGCCAACAGGTGCTATAGAAAATTCAACACGAATGCGAGTTTCTATGAAGTATAATGCACTACCAATAGCATGTGAGAGTTTTCAGTTTGGCGAAGTAGAAGATTATACGATTATAATTGAAGGTAATGGTCCAGATACGGTAGCACCGGTTATTTCTTTAAACGGAGCGTCAACATTAAGCCAAGAACTGGGTGACAATTACACCGAATTAGGCGCAACAGCAACAGACAATATCGATGGAGATTTAACGTCTAGTATTGTAATAGCAGGTGATACTGTTGATACAAATACAGTAGGGTCTTATCTCGTTACTTACAATGTTAGTGATGCTGCTGGTAATATTGCAACAGAAGTTATAAGAACAGTTGTTGTTAATGCAGAAGCTACGGCGCCAATTATTACGTTGATAGGTGCATCAGTTGTTAATTTAAATGTAGGTGACACCTATGACGAATTAGGCGCAACAGCAACAGATAATTTAGATGGTGATATTAGTGATAATATTTTAATTACAGGGTTTTTAGATACTGCGATAGCAGGTACCTATTTTGTAAATTATAATGTGAGTGATTCGTCTGGTAATGCGGCCAGCCAAGTTACAAGAACTATTAATATAACAGCAGATACATCACCTCCAGTTATAGTATTAGTAGGTGCAGCTACGCTTAATTTAGTAGTTGGTGAGGCCTATAATGAATTAGGTGCAACAGCAACAGATAATTTAGATGGTAATTTAACTAACAGTATTGTAATTGCAGGTAATGTAAATACCAATATAATTGGTTCTTATACTGTTACTTATAATGTGAGTGATACAGCAGGTAATGCTGCTGCTGAGGTTATAAGAACGGTTAATGTATCAGATCCATCTTCTGGTTGTGTAAGTGGTATTTCTACTTTCCCTTATACAGAAAGTTTTGAAGGTTCTATTGGTGCTTGGTCACAGTCAATAACAGATAATTTAAATTGGTTAGTAGATGCAGGTGGCACACCATCAGCCAATACAGGACCATCAGCAGTCCAAGGTTCAGATTATATTTTTGTAGAAGCTTCAGTGCAAGGCACAGGTTATCCAGATAAACGCGCAATTATTAAATCTCCTTGTTTTGATTTAGGAGCATTAACAAGTCCAATATTTAGCTTTAAGTACCACATGTTTGGTGCGGCAGATATGGGTTCTATTGCTCTAGAAGTTTCTGATGATGACGGTGCTTCATGGACAAGTTTATGGAGTCAAACTGGTAACCAAGGCAATCAGTGGTTAACCGTAGATTTAGACGTGTCTGTTTACGCAGGTAGTAATATTCAATTAAGATTTAATCGTTTTGTTGGTAGTACGTGGCAAGCAGATATTGCCATAGATGATGTGCAGTTATTTGAGCCTGTAGCGGCAACTTGTATTGATGGTATTCAAAATGGTGATGAAACAGGTGTAGATTGTGGTGGCTCGTCTTGTCAACCTTGTAGTACAGCAGATATTGTTTTAAATGAAGGATTTTTTGAAACTGGTCTCGACGGATGGGTAGATGGTGGAAACGATTGTGCAAGAGTAAACTCTGCAAATTCTTTTGAGGGTAACTTCTCAGTGAGAATTAGAGATAACTCTGGTGTGGCTTCATCTATGACATTGTCAAATATTGATGTTACGTCTTTTACAGAAATTGAAGTCGATTTTCACTTCTACGTATTTAGTATGGAAAATGGGGAAGATTTTTGGTTACGTTTCTTTGATGGTTCTGTTTGGAATACCGCACAAACTTGGACTAGAGGTGTAGATATAGATAACAACACATTTTATAATGCCACAGTTTCTATAACGCCTGCACAATATAATTTCGCCGTAAATTCAGGATTTAGATTCCAAAATGATGCGTCAGGTAATCAAGATCAAATATTTATAGATCAAGTTGTAATAACGGGTAAAAATGGAACATCGAGAGGGACAAAAGATAAATTAGAGCTTGTTGGTTATGGAGACTCTCTAGAAGTTTCTGAAATTGATTTAGAGATTTATCCAAATCCTGTTAAAGGTGATGTACTAAATGTTAGCGTTGCTAGTTTAGAATTCTTTAACTATAGTATTATAGATATGGTAGGAAAAACGGTTTTAAAAGGTAAATCTGACGGAAAAATTAATGTAAGTACGTTAGAAGGTGGTATATATTTTATAAAAGTAAATGATGGTGATGAGATACTCACTAAGAAGTTTATTAAGAACTAAAACCAATAATTAACCCTTAATTTTTTAAACCCAGAGGCTTTGTCTCTGGGTTTTTTTATACATGTCTTATTTCGTTGTCCTGTAATAATTCATCTCCTCTAAGACGAAGAAATATTTGTGCAACCGCAATGGTGTCTTTTTCGCAATAGATAATGATACGGTCTATCTCTTTCTCTTTATAATAGACGCGGTAGACTTCACTACCATCAATATCATCTTTTGGTGACGGAATGCCCAATACATTGGTTAATAATTTTAACGAGGTATAGGTTTTGTAGTCGCCAAATTTCCAGAGTTCTAAAGTATCAAGATGCGGCACTTCCCAAGGTTTTTTGCCAAAGAGATTTAGTTTGTGTGGCAATTCTATATTATGAATTATCATACGTCTTGCTATGTACGGAAAATCGAATTCTTTACCATTATGCGCACAGAGTAAATGTTTATTTGAGCTAAAATGTGAAATCAATAAGTTTTTAAAATCTTTTAGAATTTTTGGTTCATCACCATAAAAAGAGGTAACTCTAAAGGTTCTTATATCGCCTTCCATTTTAAAATAGCCTACAGAAATACAGATTATTTTTCCGAATTCTGCCCAAATACCAGCTCTGTCGTAAAACTCTTCAGCCGAGAATTCTTCTTTTCTTTGGTAACGCGATTTTGCATCCCAAAGGTCTTGTTTGGTAGCATCTAAATCTGAGAAGTTTTCTGTTTCTGGAACCGTTTCTATATCTAAAAATAGTATGTTTTCTAAGTTGAGTTTACTAATCATTTTTCTAACATTTCATAAGATTCATCTATAAAGGTATAAAAATCAGGTGAATGTGCGTCACCAACTACTTTAGTAATTTGGTGCCCAAGTCTAACTATTATTAAATCATCTTTTGGTATAACAATAACTAATTGTCCTAAATGGCCACGCATATAGAAGATCTCTTTTTCGTTAAACTCTGCTAACCACCAACCGTAACCATACATTGGTCCGTCATTAAAGCGTGGTTTTATAGATTTAGCTACAAAAGCAGAATCTAAAATTTGTTTACCATTCCATTGGCCATGGTTTTTAAATAATTTACCATAACGCGCAAAATCTTTAGCATTACTTGCAATACAGCAATAGGCTTTTACAAGATCGTGATCTTCACTATCAACTTGCCAAAGTGTTTCGTTCTCTGCACCAAGGGGTTTCCAAAAGCTGTCTTCAAAATAATTATATAGCTTTTTACCACTTGCTTTTTCTATAACCATAGCTAGCATTTGTGTATCACCACTTGCGTATTTAAAGCTTTGGCCAGGTTCAGTTTCCATTTTTAGGCCATTCATAACTTTAGCCAAATCATCATCAAAGTAAGCACGTGTAGTTATGGATAAAGGTGAATAATAAGCCTCATCCCAATTGGTGCCAGAGCTCATGCTAGATAAATCACCAACGGTCATCTTTGCAGCTTCACCGTCACAAAATGCAGGTAAAAAATTACAAACAGGTTGCTCTAAACTTTTTATATAACCATCTTGTATTGCTTTTTGCATTAAACCAGACACATAACTTTTTGCCATAGAAAAACTATTAGATTTTGAGTTTTTGTTAAAACCGTCGTAATAATTTTCAAACCAAATACTGTCGTTTTTTATAATAACATAGGCTACTGTGCCAGTTAAACTATTTAGTTCGCTTAATGTTTTAGTTTCTGTTGTGCTATTGTAATTGGCATGATTAGGCCAAGGTTGTGGACTAGCGCTTGCAGCAATGGTTTGATTATCGAATTCTTTATAATCTTCTAAATAAGCTGTAGTGTGCCCTTTCATATAGATGGTTCTTACCGCTTTTATTAAATAATCTGTATCTGTAATGTAGAGAACAGCCACAGTGATGGCTAATAAAACAAGGACAAATTTTAATATTTTTTTAAGGTATTTCATTGCGATAGGTATTAATTAGTGGCTTTGCGTTTTTTTAGTTTTTCTTTGTAGAATGCTTTGTTAGCAATGTAAACGGTTTTATTAAAAGTAGCAATTATATGTTGATTACTGTCCACCAAATTCATGGTCTTAATAATATCGGTTTCATTGTTTTGTGAGACCAATTGTTTTATGATAACAATCTCTTCTGTAGTAAATTTAAATTCGCCATAAATTGTGCCTTTTGCAGGTTTTTTGTAACGTGCTTCTACAGCTTTATCCCAAACGACATAGTCGTCTCCAAGTATTTGAATTAACTGTATCATATAAATTGGATCTGTAGCAGCTAGCATACTTCCTCCAAAAATAGAACCAGCATAGTTTCTGTTTTTCCAGTTTAGTTTTAGTCTAATTTTTACATAGTGTAAATCGTCGCTTACTTCAATTAATTTTGAGGTAGAGCGTCGGTACATAGGTGACCAATTAAAACCATATTTATAAATTGTAGACACTTTTATGAAGCGTTTTAAAAAATCTGTAGCTACTTTATACATTAAAACAGGGATTGTTGTTTATAGTCACTTTCGTGGTTAATGAGCCATTGTTTTCTGTGTAATCCACCAGCATAACCCGTAAGGCTTCCGTCGCTTCTAATGACGCGATGGCATGGTACAATAATCCATAACGGATTTTTACCATTGGCGCTTGCAGCAGCTCTAATAACGTTTGCATCGCCAAGTTGTTTTGCGAGTTCTAAATACGACATTGTTTTACCATAAGGTATGGTTTCTAGCTGATGCCATACGTTTTTCTGAAAAACAGTACCTTCAGGATTTAGCTTTAAATCGAAACTTTTACGTTCGTTTTTAAAATAACTTTTAAGTTGTGTGACGCATTCTAAAAGGACTTCTGGAATAACTTCAGATAATTGTGCTTCACTATTTAATAGGCAAACGGAAGATATGCCATTTATATCACCACAAATTTTAGCAGAACCTAAAGGTGTATTAATGATGCAGGTCTCCAATATTACTCGTTTTCTTCTGAAGGTTTATCGCTAAGAATTCCTAGTTTTTTAGCTCTAGCTTCCCAGCTTTTTCTGGCCATTTGTTGTAAGTCAGATACATTATCACTTTCATCCATTATCTCAAGGCCAAGTAAGGTTTCAATCACATCTTCCATTGTTACCAAGCCACTTACAGAGCCGTATTCGTCTACAACTAATGCCATGTGATTGCGGCTTTCTACGAGTTGTTCAAATAATTTAGGAATAGGTAAATTACGTTCTACAACAATAATGTTTCGTTTTAATTCAATGAGTTTTTTAGAGCCATTATTTAAAGCCATTTCTTTAAAAACTTCATCCTTTAAGACCAAGCCTTTAATATTATCAGCATCATCACTATACATAGGAATTCTAGAAAAGCGCACATTCATATTTTTCTGAAAAAATTCTTCAACAGTTGTGTTTTCATCTACAGCTTTCATTACCGTTCTGGGTGTCATAATATCTTTTGCAAAGACTTCTTTAAAGGTGAGTAGATTTTTAATAATTTTACTTTCATTTTCTTCAAAAACACCTTCTTCGTGAGCCATTTCTGTCATAGCCACAAAGCCTTCACGACTTAAGACACTGCCGTGACCTTTACCACCAATTAATTTTGTTGTAAGCTGAAGTACCCATAGAATACCTGTATATTTTAAAGGAAATATTAAAACGTTAAGTGCTTTAGAGGTAAAGTTGGCAAGCTTTTTCCAGTAGGTAGCACCAATAGTTTTTGGTATAATTTCTGAAGCTACTAAAATAAGAATCGTCATAACCGTAGATACAACACCAACCATTAAATCTTCTGTAAAGCTAATACCTAACAGAGTTTGTTTGGTTGAGCCATACATTTCTACATAAGCTACTTTTGCTTGTACACCAACTAAAATTGCACCAACAGTATGAGCTATAGTATTTAGTGTAAGAATAGCAATTAAAGGACGATCTACATCTTTCTTAAGAACCTCTAAATCGAAAGCATAAGCTTTATTTTCCTTTTTCTTTAAATTAAGAAATGTCGGAGTTAAACTAAGGAGTACAGCCTCTAAAATAGAGCACAAAAACGAAAAGAAAATAGATATAACGGCGTAAAAAATGAGTAAGCCCATTAAAGCATAGAAGTTTAGTTATTGCGAAGTTACAAAATGAATGTTTAAATGCGTTAAACAATTTTCATTCTTAGCTATTTGATTATTAAGTCTTAATATAAAAATATTAACTTTTGTTCGGTATTAAAAAGAAAGGTTTTTCTTAAATTGTAATATGAAAAATTCAGTTTTAGTACTCGTTTTAATGGCCAGTTGGTCTTTGTCTGCACAACTCAAAGGAAAGATAACGTATAAAGTGTCTACCCAAAAGGACAGTTTAGAACAACCTTATGCAAACCCAGAAAATACAGATGCGCAAAATGATGCTTTAGAAATGATGCACGAATCTTTACCTGTGGAAGGGTATTTGGTGTTTAATGATAGTATATCTATTTATAATGTTGAACCTAAAAATGATATACCACAGTGGAATAATACAAATGATAATCTTACCATAACACCTAGTGGTATAAATTTAACTTGGTTTATGGCTGGTGGAAATTCTATCTATTATGCAGATTTAAGCAGAGATTTCTCTATTACTCAAAATGCCATAATGGGTCCGACCGTAAGAATCATGAGCAAACCTGTGGAATGGACAATCACTGATGAAACGAAAGAAATAGATGGTTATACCTGTTATTTAGCGACAAAAGACAAACTCAATAATAAGAAATTAAGAGCGTGGTTTACACCAAAAATTCCTGTAAAACATGGACCGAGAGGTTTTAGTGGTCTACCGGGTTTAATTATGGAAATTGAAGATGTAATATATACATGGAAGATTGTTAAAATTGATTTTGATAATAAAGAAGCAGACACTATTGTAGAACCTATTGAAGGAGATTTAATGACGCAAGAAGAGTTTGTAGATTTTAGTGGTAATATTTTTTCTGATAATTAGATTCAATATTTTCTAGCCTCTTAACTATAAAGTCTATTTAGTTTTGTAAGAATTTTAACGTTTTTGCGGATTAAAAAAGATATCTTATACTACGTTTTAAATTACAGAGTTATGCGCTTACATGTTCCGATTATTATAGTGATGTTTCTTACTGTAATTAATTTTCAAACGATCAGCGCCCAAATCCCCAACAACATTACTAAGCCTAGTTTAACCAATAAGAGTTTAGCCGAGAAGATTTATTTACAGATAGATAATACGCTCTACCAAACAGGTGAGACGGTTTGGTTTAAGGCAATAGTTTCAAAATCGTTTGACAACAGTTTATCAGATATTAGTGGTATTATTTATGTGGATCTTATAGATGATAAGGAAGAAATTCTTGAGAAAAGAATTTTAAAACTTAATGAAGGTATAGCAGATGGTTCTTTTAATTTACAAGAGAGTTACAAAACAGGTAAATACGTTATCCGTGCTTATACCCATTGGAACAGGAATTTCGAAACTGATTTTATATTCAGCCAGCCAATAGATGTCTTTAATTTAAAAGAGAAGGACGAGGTAAAGCATCCTATAATCAATGCATTAGTCACCGTAGGAGAACGTAATGTATTAACAGCAGACATTAACCCTAGAGTTGTCGATGCAAAATATAGAGGAAAACTTAAGTTGTATATAAAGACAGATCTAGCGCTAGATTCAGTAGAACTGACTAAAGATGCCACTAATATTTACAAGCTCAATTACCAATTACCAGAGCGTATTAGCCAAGCTAAGTTGAGCTTTAATATTACCTCAGAAGACACGTTTTTTAATACAAGCACAGAAGACGTTTATAGTAAGACTGTTATTATAGATAAAGATTTTTTAGACGTTCAGTTTTTTCCCGAAGGAGGTGATATGGTCAATGGTCTACTCAGTACAGTTGGGTTAAAGTCATTAGATTATAAAGGTTTAGGTTATAAGGTCTCAGGAAGCATAAAAAATACTGACGGCACAGTAATGACCACTTTTAGCAGTAACAATTTAGGGATGTGTACCTTTAAGTTATTACCAGAGCAAGGCAAGAATTACTATGCAGAGATTTATAAGCAAGATGTGGTTTATACATATCCATTACCAAAGGCAAAAGCAAGCGGAAGCGTCTTAAGCGTAGCCAATTTAAACGATCACATACGTTTATCTCTAATGCACAGTGCTACCAATTTAAGTAGTGTTCGAGTAAAGACGGCGTCTCGAGGTGTTGTTTATCATGATTTTAATATGCAATTAAAAGACCAAAAAGCGATTGCTAGCATACCAAAAAGTGCATTGCCAGACGGTATAGTTAAGCTAAGTGTTTACAACCCAAGTAATCAAGTTATAAGTGAACGGTTGTACTTTAATCATAGAGCAGACAAACGTATAAACCTGTCCTTAAGTGGAATCCGAGAGAACTACTTTCAACGCGATAAGGCAAGTCTCACCTTAAAACTAGACAGTCCTAAACTATCGAATACGACAAGTATTTCAGTATTGGTCTTACAAAAAGATAAGTTAGAAGCTTCACAACAGTTTAAGCCTAATTTACTGGCTCAGATGTTACTTAACTCAGAGTTGAAAGGATTTATAGAAAATCCATCATCATACTTCGATGTTACCAATGCAGACAGCACATTAGATTTAGACGCCTTAATGCTTACCCAAGGTTGGCGCGCCTATAAGTATGATAAGAGTGTACCGAGCACATTTTACAAACACAAAGCAGAGAAGGGTCTCACAGTAACAGGCACAATAGGAGAGTATTTTAATCCATTAAAGCGCCCAAAGAAGGCTTTAGATTTAAACATGATTGTCTATGATGAGCCAGCCGCTATTTACAAACAAGAAATAGATTCTAGTGGGAGATACCGTTTTGATCTCGATGATATCTATAAACCAAATACAGAAGTATTTATGCAGGTTGTAGATAAGAAGGGTGAACCTATAAACTTTGGCATAAACATGGACAAGAAATGGGAACCAGACGTAGAGCTAACAAAGGCACAAGACATTGTATTACCAGAACAGATGGTAACAGCATTTACACAAACAACAGCAATTACCAATAAGCGCCAACAAGATTATGAAACGTTTTACAACACCATTGCCTTAGAGGAAGTAGAGCTTAGAGCTTATGAATTAATTCCTCAACGTGTAACTTCAATTGAGTTACATGGTGAACCAGATATTGTTATTGATGGTGAAGAATTGGTAGAAGTTGCACCAGATTGGTCCTATGGCTTATTTAGTGTTTTGAAAGCTAAGTATCCAAGTATTATACGTATAGAAGACATAGGTAGTTTAAGTAACCCTCTTCTGGTTCCTGAAGTTGTAGGTGTAAAGTTCACCTATATTCTTTTTGATAATATTCCAGTGTCAATGTCAGAATATGGTCTTGTTCCAGATTTCCCTATTGAGGAGGTTATGAGTATTGACATTATTAAACACCCAAAAGATAAGACCCAGTATTTTTTTGAGGTATTTAGATCTACATTAAACTGCCCTGTAGAAGTCGCATTTTTAAATATATATACTTTTTCTAAAAATGGGTTATATGGCGCTAAAAGAGCCAAGGGTGTCCGTACCGATGAAATATCTGGCTTCACAGAGTCTGTTGCTTTTTACGCACCAACGTATGAAGTCTTAACCAGCCAAGATTGGACCATACCAGACAATAGAAGTGTGATTCATTGGTCGCCAAATGTTGTTTTAAATGCTAAAGGAGAATACACTTTAGAATTTTACAATGATGATTATGTTGGTGATGTAGCTGTAATTGTAGAAGCCATTTCTAAAGATGGTAAATTAGGGAATTTAGAAAACACCTACACGATTAAAGAAGCTGAGCGCTAGATTTTTTTAAAATAATAGTTTAACAACATCTTTAGCAAAATAACTCGCAATTACATCAGCACCTGCGCGCTTTATAGAAGTGATTTGTTCTAGCATTACAGCATCGTGGTCTAGCCATCCTTTTTCTGCAGCAGCTTTCAACATGGCGTATTCTCCAGAAACTTGATATACAGCAATAGGCACATCAAAATTGTTTTTAATATCTCTAACAATATCTAAATAAGCTAAACCAGGTTTTACCATAACGATATCTGCACCTTCATTAATATCCATTTCCGTTTCTCTAAGGGCTTCGTTTCTATTGGCAAAATCCATTTGATACGTTTTTTTGTCTTTAGGGACATCTCCCATATCTACAGGTGCAGAATCTAAAGCATCTCTAAAAGGTCCATAAAAGGCAGAGGCATATTTTGCAGAGTAACTCATTATGCCAGTATCAATAAAATTAGATTGATCTAAGGCCTCGCGAATACCCAAAATTCGGCCATCCATCATATCACTTGGTGCTACAAAATTGGCTCCAGCTTCGGCATGAGAAATGCTCATATCCGCTAAAACTTCAACAGTAGCGTCGTTTATGATTCTTCCGCCTTCAATAATTCCATCGTGTCCATAAGCAGAAAACGGATCTAAAGCCACATCTGTCATTACCAACATGTCAGGACAAACGTCTTTTACCGTTTTAATAGCACGCTGCATTAAGCCGTTTGGGTTTAAAGCTTCTGTACCTATATTGTCTTTTAGCGCATCTTCAACCTTAACAAAAAGTAAAACGGACTTTAAACCTAAGCTCCAAAGTAATTTTACTTCAGCTTTTAACTTGTCTAAACTGAAACGATAATAATTGGGCATCGATGCAATTTTTTCTTTTATACCTTTGCCTTCAACAATAAAAAGTGGTACTAAAAAATCGTTTGGTGAGATGCTGGTTTCTCGTACTAAACTTCTAATAGCTTCGTTGGTTCTAAGTCTTCTATTTCTTCTAATTGGAAACATAATTATTTAATTTAAAATGTAATTAAGCGCGGCACGTAGAATCTTTACATATAGTTGTATTAAGAGATTCTTCATTTTGTTCTCAATTACAAATTTACACCCAATCAACGGGATTTTGTAATATTTTAATTAAGCGTTCTTCTTCACTACCAACTTTTGGGTTATGATCATAAACCCATTGTACATGTGGAGGTAAACTCATAAGGATACTTTCAATTCTTCCGTTGGTTTTCAGTCCAAATAAAGTGCCTTTGTCATGTACTAAATTAAATTCTACATAACGTCCACGTCTTATTTCTTGCCAATTACGTTGGTCTGCAGTGTAGGGTAAAGCTTTGCGTTTTTCAACAATTGGCACATAAGCTTCAAGGAAACTGTTACCAACTTCAGTAACAAAATCGTACCAGTTTTGCATGGTCATCTCATCTGATGCTTTACAATAATCAAAAAATAAACCTCCTATACCACGCCCTTCGTTTCTGTGTGCATTATAAAAGTAGTCGTCGCAACGTGCTTTATATTTTGGGTAGAATTCTGGATGGTGCTTATCGCAAGCCGTTTTACAAGTTTGGTGAAAGTGCATCGCATCGTCATCAAAGAGATAATAAGGTGTTAAATCTTGTCCACCACCAAACCACTGGTCAACGATATTACCGTCTTTATCATACATTTCAAAATAGCGCCAATTGGCATGTACGGTTGGTACCATCGGATTTGTTGGGTGTAAAACGAGACTTAAGCCACAAGCAAAAAAATCGGCATCTTCTACACCAAAATATTTTTGCATGCTGTCTGGTAATTTGCCATGTACACCAGAAATATTGACTCCGCCTTTTTCAAAAACAGCACCATTTTCTATAACGCGTGTTCTGCCACCACCACCTTCTGGTCGTTTCCAAATATCTTCTTGGAATTTGGCTTTGCCGTCAACGGCCTCTAGTTTAGTAGTTATTGTCTCTTGTAGTTCGTGTATGTACTTGAAGAATTTGTCTTTCATGTTGTGGTTATATGACCTAGCAGGTTTTTCAAACCTAGCAGGTCTTAAATTATCAAAATCTAAATTTAAATTTTTCGATGAACTGTCATGTGCAAACAAAAGATTTTCCAAGTTGTTAAAAAGGTTAATAATATATGTTTTTCTTTGACTGATAATTGTTTCGTTTTTGTTGAAAAAATGCTGAAATGATGAAAATTCATAGGATTTAAAATCAGCGATAATTTTATGATTTTCAGGATTTTTATGAATATATAAAATGAGCTGTTTTAAATAATTTTCATCCTTAATTTGTTTCCTTTTGAAGGGCCTTTCGAGTAAAGCTCCTGTTCTTGAGTTAAGCTTATTATAAGCTTTAGTATAGGCATTGAATAGGTTAGAAAATGCTTGTGAAATTTCTTTAGTTTCGGATGTAACTTCAATTGCAAAATGAAAATGATTATTTAGTAAACAATAGGCTAAAATATTGGCTTTAGGATAGAGGTGTTTTTCGACTAGTTTCAGAAAATAGGACATATTCTCATCATTCTTAAAAATAGATTCGCTGTTAATTCCTCGATTGTAAATGTGGTAATAATTTCCTTTTTCTAGTATTTCCATTGTATTATTTTAATCGAATAAATATAGACCTGCTAGGTTTTTAAAACCTGCTAGGTCTGTGTAATTCAAACAACTCCATATCTAAGGGTTGTTCGCCTGTTGGTGTAAATTCGTTTTTTAATGTTTTTTGCCATCTGAATTTAGTATTTAGAGCAACGTTTACACTTGGTAAATTGTCTTTGTGGGCAATGATTTGAAGTGTTTCTAATTCTAAATCGTTAAAAGCATATTTTGATAATTCTTTTATAGCTTTAGAAGTTACGCCCTGTCCTTTAAAAGTGTAACCAATACAATAAGCAAATTCACCTTGTTTTTTATCCCAATCGAGTTCTTTAATGTAAATGACACCTGCGAGTTCTCTCGTTTCAGAATGTTTTAGGGTGAATAAAAATTCATCTTTTAGTTCAAACTGTTTTACCATTTTCTCAACAAATAGTTGCGACAACGTTGGGTTTAAGTTCTGCTCTAAGGTTTTAGGAAAGTAACGTTTTAAACGGTCTGCATTTGCAATCATGAAATTACAAAGTTTCCATGCATCACCTTCATGAACAGCGTTTATTTCAAAGCCATTAAACTGAGCTATCATAAATTATGCGTTTAGTTTATCAAAAGGTTCAAAACCAATAGTACCATCATCATCAAAAAGTAAATCAACAGAAATAACCGATGCAGAGGTTACGCTTAATGGTAATACTAAGACTACTCCTACAATTGGAATAAGTAGTAACAGTAAAAAGCCAATACCATTTCCTATGGCTAGGCCTCTATTTTTTCTAATAAAAGCAACACTTTCATTATAGGTGAAATGACGTTCTAAGGTATAGTCCATATTGCCAAAACCAGCATAATACGCTTGAACTAAAAACAGTAATGCTGTAGAAAAAATATTTACGACTGGTATAAATTTTAGGAGTAAAATAGGAATGGTAAATAATAATTCTTGAGTTAAGTTTCTTAAACTGATTTTAATACCCCTTAGTAATTGTTTTGTAAATGATGTGTTAATTCTGTTTTTGACGGGTTTACCAGTAAAATACGCTTCGATTTTTTCTGAAACAGGACTCATAAATGGCGACGATAGTGCCATAATAATATGTTTGTATAGAATGATTCCGATGGTGAATATAACAATACCACCAATAAAGGTAGAAATTGCTGTAAATGTTGCCTTACCAAATTCCCACACCCAAATACCTGCAATCCATTCACCCAGATTATCAGAAAGGCCATATGCAGAAACAAAAATCAAAATAAACACAACAAGACTAATAAGCATAGGAATGATAAAGTACTTCCATAATTTCAATTTAGAAATTAAAGCATAAGCACCTGTATAAACTTGAAGTCCTTTAAATATATTTTGAATCATAATCCTATCCCTTACCTTTTCTAAAGAAAAAGTGATTTATTTATCACTTACATTAACCCGTTGTGCATTTTGGTTAATTTCATCAATTTTGCCCTAACCTTAAAGGTAATATCGATGAAATTTTCGATTTATCCTTTAGGATTGAGGAAAAAAGCGAAAATTTTAGACATTTTGATGTTTTTTATGCCAAAATGCACAACGGGTTACATTACTATAAAAATAGACGTTTTATGTGGAATAATGTTACATTTTTTAAGCTCCTAATTGAATCTTAAAATCAATTTTTTTGGGAAAATAGTTTAGAATCTTTTATAAAATTAATTTGGGCTTTTATATTCCTTTACAGCATCTATAAACGCCTTTGCATTATCTAAACCAATATTAGGTAAAATACCATGCCCTAAATTTACAATGTATTTATCCTTTCCAAACTCGTTAATCATTTGATGCACCATCTTTTTAATTTCAGATGGTGGCGAAAACAAACGTGTTGGGTCAAAATTACCTTGTAAAGTAATATTTCCTCCTGTTAAGTAACGCGCATTACGAGCAGAGCACGTCCAGTCAACTCCTAAAGCAGATGCTCCAGATTTTGCCATCTCGCCTAAGGCAAACCAACAGCCTTTTCCGAACGCAATGACTGGTGTTTCATCTTTTAAGGCATCGATGATTTGCTGAATGTATTGCCAAGAAAATTCTTGATAATCAACTGGCGATAACATACCTCCCCAAGAATCGAAAACTTGAACAGCGTTAACTCCTGCTTTCACTTTTTCCTTTAAATAAGCAATGGTTGTATCTGTAATTTTCTGCAATAACAAATGTGCCGCAACAGGATTTGTAAAACAAAATTCTTTAGCCTTATCAAAGTTTTTTGAGCCTTGTCCCTGTACACAATAACATAGAATTGTCCATGGTGAACCTGCAAAACCAATTAACGGAATTTCATCATTAAGTTTTTCTTTAGTTGCTTTTATGGCTTCGTAAACATAACTTAAAGCGTCTTTTACATCTGGTACAATAACATTATCAACATCTTTTGATGTACGAATTGGGTTTGGTAAATAAGGCCCAAAGTTAGGCTTCATTTGAACCTCAATATTCATGGCTTGAGGAATCACTAGAATATCACAAAATAAAATTGCAGCGTCCATGCCGTAACGGCGAATAGGTTGTACAGTAATTTCACTCGCTAACTCTGGTGTTTGGCAACGTGTAAAGAAATCATACTTTGCTTTAATTTCCATAAACTCTGGTAAGTAACGCCCTGCTTGGCGCATCATCCACACTGGCGGACGGTCTACTGTTTCACCTTTTAATGCTCTTAAGAATAAATCGTTTTTAATCATGTCTAAACGTAATGTTCGTTTACTAATTCTATTACACTTTCTACGGTCGGTACTTTTGCAACTCTGACATCTTCAAAGTATTTTTTTGCTTCTTTTGCAGTTGTTTCACCAATACAAAATGCAATACCGTTTGCTTTATTTTCTTTTAAATAGCTCTCTACTGTAGATGGGCTATAAAACATAATACCATCTAAATTAGCGTCTACTTTTTCTGCATCAAATTTTGTTTGGTATGCTTCAACCTCATTCACCTCAATATTGTTTTCGGTTAAGATTTGAGGTAAATCATCTAGTCTTAAATCACTACAAAAATAGGTGACTTTTGTCCCATCAATATAGTCAACTAAATAGTCAGCAAGTTTTTTAGCGCTTTGTTCTGTATGTTTAACTTTACCAATACGCTTTTCTACCATGCGTTTGGTTCTTCTACCTACGCAGTAAATGTTTTTAAACTGTAGCTCGGGTGCAGAAAAGTTAGTTAATAAAGATTCTACAGCATTTTTACTTGTTATAATTACATTTTCTATTTCATTTCTAACCACACTTTTAGAAAGTCTATTAGAGCTAATTTTTATAGCATTGTGACTATCTGCAACTACAGCGTCATTAAATGATAAACGTTGGTCTTCGGTTAGTTTTTTGGTAGAATAGATATTAGTTGCTTTACCGTCGCGTTGTATCTGATCTATTAAGACTTTTCCGCCTTTACCAATAATATAATCGGCACAGAATTCTGCAACATTGTGGCGATTTTCAACAGGTACTACTTTGGTAACTTCTATTTTTTTGCTCCCATCTTTACTTAGAAGAACACCTTTAAAATTTAATTCTTCTTCTTTATTAATGTAAGCTATCGCACCAATTGGAGCCGTGCAACCACCTTCGAGACGATTTAGAAATTCGCGCTCTATTTTTGTGCAAATTTCAGTGACTTCGTCATTAATTTCTGTACAAATGGCTCTGGTCTCTTCATCTGCTTCTAACGCCGTAATCATAATAGCACCTTGGCCTGGTGCTGGGACCATCCAATGTAAATTAATTGAGTTTTCTGGTGTTATATTTAAACGTCCTAATCCTGCGCCTGCAAATATTGCAGCATCCCAGTCTTCGTTTGTGTCTAGTTTTTCTAATCTCGAATTTACATTACCTCTTAAGCCAACAATAGTATGGGTTGGGTAACGGTTAAGCCATTGAGAACGTCTGCGTAAACTGCCAGTTGCAATTATGGCATCGCGTTGCGATAAAAACTCTTCGTTGTCTTTAAAAACTAGGGTATCGTTAATGTTTCCTCGTTTTAAAACCGCAGCTTGTATAATACCTTTTGGCAAAACGGTTGGTACATCTTTTAATGAATGTACAGCAATATCTATAATGCCTTTAAGCATGGCGATATCTAGAGTTTTGGTAAAAATACCTGTAATCCCTAATTCGTATAAAGGCTTGTCTAGCACCAAATCTCCTGTAGATTTTATGGGTACTAAAACAGTTTTATGACCTAAGTGCTCAAGTTGAGATTGTACGGTTTTTGCTTGCCACATAGCGAGCTGGCTGTCGCGTGTGCCAATGCGAATTATTTTAGACATTGTCTGTAGTTTCTAACTGAAATATTTTTTTGATAAGTTCAATACTTTCATCTGATGTATTGCTATCTTCTCTAAGGTGGTGTGCAAACTGATTGGTAATTTTCTGAATGAGATTATTCGTAATTAATTCGGCCTGATCTTCATTAAAATCGACCATTTTTTTACGTTGTGTACTAAATTCAGAATTTTTATAATCGGTTAATTTGTGTTTTATAGCTTGTAAGGTTGGTACAAATTTAAGCGTGTCTAACCAAGCATTAAATTCTGACATTACATCAGCAATAATACCCTCTGCATCTGGTATAAATGCTTTCCGTTTTTCTAGAGTATCATCCGTAATTTTTGCCAAATCATCTAAATGCACTAGCGTTATATTAGCATGTGCTCTAATATCTTCATTTACATTTTTAGGTATTGATAAATCTAAAATTAGAAGCGGCTTTTTAGTCTTTATCAGCGATTTGTAAATGGTTGGGTTTTGTGCACCTGTTGCTACAATAAGTATATCAGATGCATTAACTTCTTCTTCTAGATTCTCATAATCTTTAACAATTAAGTTAAATTTACCAGCAACCTCTTCTGCTTTATCTTTTGTTCTATTAATAAGTGTAATGTGAGAATTTTTAGTGTGTTTTACTAAATTTTCGCAAGTGTTTCGTCCTATTTTACCTGTACCAAAAAGAAGAATGTTTTTTTCATTAATATTTTGAACCGTATTCATAATATACTGAACTGAAGCAAATGACACAGATGTTGCACCAGATGATAGCTCGGTTTCATTTTTAATACGCTTACTAGCTTGTATAACAGCATTAACTAAGCGTTCTGTAAATGAGTTGAGTAAGCCTACTTTTTTTGAGGCTTTTGCGCCAAATTTAAGCTGACTAATAATTTCAAAATCACCAAGTATTTGGCTGTCTAAGCCAGACCCAACACGAAACATGTGGTTAATAGCCTCTTTGTTTTTGTGAATGTAGGCGACGTCCTGAAATTTTTCAACTGTTCCTTTTGTGTTTTCACACAACAAATGTATCAGTTGATAAGGGTGCTCTGCAAAACCATAAATTTCTGTTCGGTTACAGGTAGAAACCAATAAGGCACTCTCTATTCCATTTTTTTTAGCATCTGCTAAAATGGTTTGCTTAGCGTTATCACTTAAGCTAAAATGACCACGCACTTCTGCATCTGCTTTTTTATAGCTGAGACCTATAGCGTAGAAATACGTACTTTTTTGTTGCTGCATTTGCTCGTTTTACCTGACTGAGATTATTGCCATGCAAAAATAATTTTGTTATCTTCAAAAAAGTAACGCTAGAAGAACTTAAAGTATCGTTTCTGGTTTTTTAAGATTGTTTTTTCTAAAAACATGATTTTTATCATATTTTTACAGTGAATTCAAGGGTTTTCTAGCCTTTTGTTTAGAACCAATCTAAATAAGAATAATATGCAAACTGAAAATAATACACAAAAAAGTAACGCTAAAGGTACTTTTGACGAAACTTTTATAGAAGAGGGCTTTTTTGTGTTAGCGCATAAAAATGAAAATGACATGCTTCAAATTCTTGAACGTGATATTGATAGCAGTTATATTCAGTTTCATTTTTGCAGTAAAGGATCTGCTGATTTTGTATTTAACCAAGGTACTTATACGCTAAATATAAATGAAGATACATCTCTTTTACTCTATAATCCGCAACGCGATTTGCCAATTCATTTAGAAATGAAGCCACACTCTTGGTTGGTTTCTTTGGTAATTTCTATTAAAAAGTTTCATAGTCTTTTTTCAGAAGATGCTAATTATGTTACTTTTTTAACGGATGATAACAGAGATAAGAAGTATTATAAAGACGGAAAAATTTCGCCATCAATGGCTGTAGTTTTAAATCAGTTAATGAGTTTTAATCTTAACAACTCTATTAAATCGCTTTATTTTAAAGGTAAAGCGTATGAGTTATTAAGCTTGTTTTTTAATAGAAGTGAAGATGCAGACATAGAACAATGTCCGTTTTTGGTAGATGAAGTTAATGTGGCAAAACTTAAAAAAGCTAAAGCTATTATTATCGCAAATATGTCTGAGCCTCCTACGTTACAAGAATTGGCAGATACTATAGGCTTAAGTCTTAAAAAACTAAAAGAAGGTTTTAAACAAATTTATGGTGATACGGTTTATAGTTTCTTATTTGACTACAAGATGGAAGTGGCGAGAAAACTTTTAGAGTCTGGTGATCACAACGTAAATGAAGTTGGTTTAAAAGTAGGTTACAGCACCTCTAGCCATTTTATAGCAGCTTTTAAAAAGAAGTTTGGTACAACACCTAAGAAGTATATAATGGGATCTAGTTAATACACAAGTTAAAATTTGGCTTTTTGTATCACTGTAATTAAATAGTTTCTGTATAAATGCATTAACAAACTAGGGTTTCATTTTTTTGATACAATTATAAATAAAACCAATGGTGAGATATGTAAACCATTGCAGATAGAGTTGTATTTTTGCAAATGAAAAAGAAAACCCAAAGTATCTTTTAAAAGTCACTGAAATAAATTCAGCATGAAACGAGCATGTTAAGGATTTTATAACCTAATGGAATGGTTAATAGCGAAGAGCATGTGACCAAAAAAACAATAGATTTAAACGCATGAAAGGAATTTTATTAGTCAATTTAGGCTCGCCAGATAGTCCAGAACCAAAGGATGTAAAAAAATACTTAGGTGAATTTTTAATGGATGAGCGTGTTATAGATGTGCCACTTTGGGCACGTACACTCTTAGTAAAAGGAATTATTCTAAATACAAGACCAAAGCTGTCTGCTAAAGCCTATAAAAAGATTTGGTGGGAAGACGGTTCGCCCTTAATTGTATTATCTGAAAGACTTCAAGAAAAAGTACAAGAAAAAGTAGAATATCCTGTGGCTTTAGCCATGCGTTACGGAAGTATGACGATTAAAAACGGCTTGCAAGAATTGGTTGATAAAGGATGCACAGAAATAAAAACAATTCCCTTATATCCGCAATTTGCGATGGCCACCACTGAAACTATTGATGTAAAAATAGATGAATTGGTAGCAGCGCATTTTCCAAATGTAACTATTACAAGAACTGCTGCGTTTTATAAGCGCCAAGATTATATAAACGTACTTTCTAAAAGTATTGGTGAAGTTTTAGATACGTTAGATTACGAACACATTTTATTTAGTTATCACGGTGTTCCAGAACGCCACATTCGTAAAAGTGATGTCACTAAAGGCAACTGCAAAATGGATGGCAAGTGCTGTTTTAAAAAGGGCAGTGAGCAACACGAATTTTGTTACCGTCACCAATGTGAGATTACCACAGTAAATGTGGCTAAAAAATTAGGTTTAAAAAATGGAACGTATTCTACTACGTTTCAATCGCGATTAGGTTTTGATCCATGGTTAACACCGTACACAGACCGAACTATTGAAAAAATGGGTAAGGCAGGAACCAAAAAAATGGCGATTGTAACACCTGCTTTTGTGAGCGATTGTTTAGAGACTTTGGAAGAAATTGCGATGGAAGGCGAAGAAATTTTTCACGAAGTAGGAGGTAAGGAATTTACAGTGATTCCATGTCTTAATGAGCGTGAAGATTTTGCACAAGTACTTACTAACATTGTTGAAGAATGGGCGCATACTGAAGCATCAGTAACGGCTTAATGGCAAAAATAGCATCTCAAGATTTAGGCACTGAACCTATCGGTAAATTACTGATTAAACAAGCCGTACCAGCATCTATTGGTATTTTGGTGATGTCTCTTAATATCTTAGTTGATACTATTTTTGTTGGCAATTGGATTGGTTCTACAGCCATAGCAGCCATAAACGTGGTATTGCCTGTGTCGTTTTTTATTGCGGCTTTGGGTATGGCCATTGGTATTGGAGGTTCTTCCATCATATCGCGAGCTTTAGGTGCTGATAATAATGTAAAAGCGCTTAAAACGTTTGGAAATCAACTGACACTAACGTTTTTATTCACCGTATCATTCGCCATATTTGGGTTGTATTTTGTAGATACCTTAATTCCTGCTTTTGGTGGAAAGGGCAACATCTTTGAGCCTGCAAAAATTTACTACGAAATCATTCTTTATGGAGTTCCTGTTTTAGGCTTTGTTATGATGGGAAATACCGTTATTAGAGCAGAAGGAAAACCGAAATTTGCTATGTATGCCATGATGATTCCGTCCGTTGGGAATTTGGTATTAGATTATCTATTTATCAATGTTTTGGATTACGGAATGGCAGGAGCAGCTTGGGCCACAACAGGTTCTTATATTGTCTCGTTTGTGTTTATATTTTGGTATTTTTTATCTAAAAATTCCGAATTAAAAATCAACAGTTCTCATTTTGCATTAGATAAAGTTATTGTTTCAGAAATTGGGTCGTTAGGTTTTGTAACATTAACCAGACAAGCGGTAGTTAGCGTAACGTTTTTATTAGTCAACAATGCACTTTTTAATTTTGGAGGTGAAACGTCTGTAACCGCATATGCTATTATTGGGAGATTGAGCATGTTTGCATTATTTCCTATTTATGGCATTACTCAAGGTTTTATTCCTATTGCAGGTTATAACTATGGGTCAAATCAATATGAACGCGTTAAAGAATCCATATTCACAGCCATTAAATATGCCAGTATTTTAGCAACGATTGTATTTGTGAGTCTAATGCTGTTTCCTGAAGTTATTACCAAATGGTTTACAACAGATGTCGATGTGATAAATATGACACCAAACAATATGCGACTGGCTTTTGCAGCTGTACCAATTTTGGCCTTACAATTAATTGGTGCTGCCTATTTTCAGGCTGTTGGTAAAGCGCTGCCAGCACTTATATTAACACTGACAAGACAGGCTATTTTCTTTATTCCGTTGATGTATATTTTACCTTTATATTTTGGGGAATTAGGCATTTGGATTGCATTTCCAATTTCAGATGTACTCTCAACAGTGGTAACGGCTTACTTTTTACATCGTGAGGTAAAGTTAAATTTATTGCCGAAAGCAGATAAATAAGATATAATCCGTAATTTTAAGATTGATTAACCAACCACTTTTCAATATGAAATCATTATCCATTATTTCAGTTTTACTATTCTCTTTTTTCAGCCTAAACTTGCAATCACAAAATTTTCAAGAATCCGATTACGATGCCTTGGAGTATCGCCTTTTGGGACCTTTTAGAGGCGGACGAAGTGCTGCAGTAACCGGAGTGCCAAATCAACCCAACTTGTATTACTTCGGAGCCACAGGTGGTGGTATTTGGAAAACAACCAATGGAGGTCGCCAATGGGAAAATATTTCAGATGGATTTTTTGGTGGAAGTATTGGTGCCATAACCGTTTCTAAAAGCGATCCTAATGTAATTTATATAGGTGGTGGTGAAAAAACCGTAAGAGGAAATGTATCTTCTGGTTACGGTATTTGGAAAAGTGAAGATGCTGGTAAAACTTGGAAAGCCTCAGGATTAAAAAACTCAAGACATGTACCACGTATTGCGGTGCATCCTTCAAATCATAATATTGTTTACGCAGGCGTCATGGGTAATCTTTACATGCCCACAGAAGAACGTGGAGTTTATAAAAGTATTGACGGAGGAAAAACGTGGAAGAGAACCTTATTCTCAAATGCACATGCTGGTGTTGTCGATTTAATAATGGATCCTACAAACCCAAGAGTGTTGTATGCCTCTACTTGGAGAATCAACAGAACACCATACAGTTTAAATTCTGGTGGTGAAGGTTCTGCCTTATGGAAAAGTACAGATAGTGGAGAAACATGGACGGAAATTTCAACCAACAAAGGATTTCCTGAAGGCACTTTAGGAATTATTGGAGTTACGGTTTCACCTTTAAATAGCCAACGCATTTGGTCGATTATAGAAAATAAAGATAAAGGAGGTTTGTACCGAAGTGATGATGGTGGCGACACATGGACGCAAGTCAATAGCGAACGTAAATTGCGTCAACGTGCTTGGTATTACACACGACTTTATGCAGATACGGAAGATGTCAATACCGTTTATGTATTAAATGTACGTTACCATAAAAGTACAGATGGAGGTAAAAATTTTAACACGTATAATGCACCTCACGGAGATCATCACGATTTATGGATTGCACCAGAAGATCCAAAACGTATGATTATTGGAGATGATGGTGGAGCACAAGTCACTTATGATGGCGGCGAGACATGGAGTACGTACTACAATCAACCCACCTCACAGTTTTACAGAGTAACCACAGATAATGCATTTCCATACCGAATTTATGTGGCGCAACAAGATAATTCAACCATTAGAATTCCACACAGAACAGATGGAAGTGCCATCACAGAAGACGATTGGGAAAGCACAGCTGGAGGCGAATCTGCCCATATTGCGGTAGATCCAAAAGATAATGATATTGTTTATGGTGGCAGTTACGACGGCTTTTTAACGCGAAAAAATCACAAAACAGGAACTGTTAGAGCCATAAATGTGTGGCCAGACAACCCAATGGGTCACGGAGCAGAAGGCATGAAATATCGCTTTCAGTGGAATTTTCCGATTATATTTTCGAGACATAATCCAAACCGATTATACACCTTTTCGCAACATGTGCATGTGACGGAAAATGAAGGCCAATCTTGGGATATTATTAGTCCGGATTTAACGCGAAATGATCCTGAAAAATTAAAATCGTCAGGAGGTCCAATCACGCAAGATAATACGTCAGTAGAATATTATTGTACCATTTTTGCAGCTAACGAATCACCATTAAAAGAAGGATTACTTTGGGTTGGTAGCGATGATGGTTTAATTAATGTCACTCAAGACGGAGGAAAAACATGGACTGATGTGACACCTAAAGGCATGCCAGAGTGGATGATGATTAACAGCATTGAACCAAGTGCGTTTGATGAAGGCACCTGCTACGTTGCCGGAACAAAATACAAAACTGGCGATTTTGCACCTTACTTATACAAAACCACCAACTACGGAAAGAGCTGGACAAAGATTACAAACGGCATCAACGAAGAGCACTTTACAAGAGTCTTGAGAGAAGATCCAAAACGAAAAGGTTTATTATATGCTGGTACAGAAACAGGCATGTATATATCGTTTAATGATGGTAAAGATTGGAAACCGTTTCAACTCAATTTACCAATTGTGGCTATTACAGATGTAACTATAAAAGACAATAATTTAATTGTAGCTACTCAAGGACGAAGCCTTTGGATGCTAGATGATTTAACCGTAATCCACCAATTGTACGATGCAGATTTAAGTAAAACGGTAGTGTTCAAACCAAAAGATACTTACAGAATGCGAGGTGGAAGCAGAAAAGGTAGTAAAACCAATGGCACCAACCATCCTAATGGTGTGATGACGTATTTCAATTTGAAAGATTTAAAAGAAGACGATAAAGTATCCTTAACCTATTTTGATACTAAAGGAGATACGATAAAGACCTTTTCATCTTCAGATAAAAAGAACAAACTAAAAGTTAAGAAAGGGGCCAATCAATTTGTTTGGGACATGACGTATGATGGCGCAGAAAAGTTAGAAGGCATGATTTTGTGGTGGGCAAGTTTAGAAGGGCCAAAAGCGATACCAGGAACCTATAAAGTGAGTTTAAATATAAACGGAAACCAACAGGCGCAACCCTTTACAATTTTAGCAGACCCAAGATCAGAAAGCACGCAAGCCGATATGCAAAAGCAATTCGATTTTATTGAAGATGTGAATAAAACCATGGATGATGCGCACCAATCCATCAAAAAAATACGTACAGTCAACAAACAACTTGGTGCATTTCAAAAACAATACAAGGATGATGAAACTGTAAAAGAATTGGTTGAAAAAGCAAAAGCTTTAGAAGCGCAACTCTCTACTATTGAGAAGGAACTCTACCAAACCCAAAACAGAAGTGGGCAAGATCCTTTAAACTTCCCAATTCGATTAACCAACAAATTAGGGCATTTAAATGCGTTAGTGCGAATGGGAGATTTCGCACCAACCGAACAAGATATTGCTGTAAAAAATGAGTTATCGGCAAAAATAGAAACGCAATTAAAAGCCTTTAATACCATTTTGAATGATGAGGTAAAAGCGTTTAATGCTGCGTTTAATGCGAAGCAGTTAAATTATTTATTTGTTGAGGATTAAAATTAATAAAGTGTCTCGACTACGCTCGACATGACAGTATATTTGTATTAATGCTTATTCCTCTGTTATATAGAGCGTAGTCGAAGTACGTGAAGTAGCAGTGTGTTTTTATTAAGTCATCTTCTGCTGTCATGTCTAGCGTAGTCGAGACACAATTAGACTAAAAACATAATTTTAATATGAAATTTTATTATGTATATGTTAAAATGTTCTGATGATTCCATCTATACAGGATTAACAAATACAATAGATAGAAGATTAGAAGAACATCGATTAGGACTAAATAAAGAATGTTACACATTTAAAAGAAGACCATTAAAATTAATTTTCCATCAAGAATTTAGGCAGTTTGAACAAGCTGAGTATTACGAAAAGAAAATTAAGAAGTGGAGTAGAAGTAAAAAGTTAGCACTAGCAAATGAAGATTTTGAATTATTGAAAGATTTATCAATTTGTAAAAATGAAACTAATTCTGAGAATTATAAGAAATAGGTTCTTAAATTTGAATTATGAAAGCTTCTCGACTACGCTCGAAGTGACAGTCTAACTAAAATTTCAATGTACCCTTTCTGTCTTGTCGAGCGTAGTCGAGACCCATGTAAAATCGAGCTACTATTTAATTATGGAATACTATAACTACATAAAATCATTACACTTAATCTTTGTTATTACATGGTTCGCTGGCTTGTTTTACATTCCCAGATTATTCGTGTACCAAATCGAAGCCTTTCATAAACCCTCGCCAGATAAAGAAATTTTAGGCAAACAGCTTAAACTGATGTCAAAACGATTATGGTTTATTATTACGTGGCCTTCAGCAATATTAGCCACATTATTTGCCATTTGCTTATTAATTTTAATACCAAGTTGGTTAGAACAACCTTGGATGCACGTGAAACTAGGTTTTGTTTTATTATTATACTTATATCAATACAAAACACATATATATTACAAACAGCTTCAGAAAGATGAGATAAAAGTAACATCTAATTTTATGAGAATTTGGAATGAAGGTGCAACATTCATCTTATTTGCTGTAGTGTTTTTAGTGATCTTAAAAAACTCTATAAATTGGATTTTTGGTGTTATCGGAATTCTAGTTTTAGGTATTCTTATTATGTTAGGTTTTAAGCTTTATAAAAATATAAGATCCAAAAATTCTGAGGCCTAGTGTTGGCTTGATTATTGTTATCTTTAAGTCTCAAAAACAGATTTAACAGCTACCCGTTTTCTCGGGCAATTCTATGAAAATAAAAAGACTGTCTTTAAGAGCCCGAATATTTGTAGCCATGATACTTTTGGTGTTATTGGCTTCTGTTTTAATAGCAGCAGTTACTATTTATCAGTACAATGAAGAGGCAAAAGATTACCATAGAGACCGCTTAGAGCGTAAAGAAAAAGCGATTAGAAGTAGTATTAACTTTGCGCTTAAAGAGACGACATATCCTGTTACCACAGAAAATATTCCTCTCATTTTTAAAAAGGAAATTTTTGATATAGATGCGATTCATAATCTTCAAATTAACCTTTACGATTTAGAAGGGCAATTACTAAAAAGCTCTAAAAGATCACTACAAAGAGATTCCACCGAAATTTGTTTAGATGCTGAGGTGCTTAACGTACTAGCAAATACTGTAGAACACCGTTTTGTTGTAAAAAATGAAGAAAACGGACAAGTATTTCAATCTTCATATACCTATATTACCGACGAAAAATTTAAAAATTTAGCGATTTTAAATTTACCTTATTTAGAGAACGACGATTTTTTAAATAGAGAGCTAAAAGAGTTTTTAATGCGTTTGGGCTATACCTATTTAGTAATGATTATTGTTGCTATTATTTTTGCCTATTTTATTTCAAAATTTATAACAAGATCACTTAAAACAATAAGTGATAAAATGAATGAAATACGGTTAGAAAAACGCAATAAGAAAATACAGATAGAATCCTCTAGCGAAGAAATTGAAACATTGGTTAACTCTTATAATAGTATGATTGATGAGTTAGAGGCTAGTGCTGTAAAGCTCGCAACAAGCGAGCGCGAACAAGCTTGGCGAGAGATGGCAAAACAAGTAGCACACGAGATTAAAAATCCATTAACGCCTATGCGTTTGAGTGTGCAAAGTTTTCAGCGTAAGTTTAATCCTGAAGATGAAAATATACATCAAAAAGTTGAAGAATACAGTAATACATTAATACAGCAAATAGACACCATGAGTTCTATTGCTTCAGCATTTTCTAATTTTGCTAAAATGCCTGCTCAAAAAAGCGAACAGCTTAATGTAGTACATATTGTAAAATTAGCCCTAGACATTTTTAATGAGCATTACATAACATTTAATCCAGAGTCTGAAACTATTATAGCCAAATTTGATAGAACACAATTAATTAGAGTCGTTACCAATTTGGTTAAAAACAGTATACAGGCAATAGCTCTAGACACTAGAGACCCAAAAATACACGTACGTGTTTTTGCACAACACGATAGTGTTATGATTACCGTAGAGGACAATGGTTTTGGTATAGCTGAAGATACAAAATCTAAAATATTTGAACCAAAATTTACCACCAAATCTAGTGGTATGGGACTAGGTTTGGCCATGGTAAAAAATATTGTAGAAACTTATAATGGAAGTATTACCTTTACATCGCAACTAGGAAAAGGAACAACGTTTACAGTCGCTTTTCCAAAAGAATAAATAGTAATAAGCTAAACTTACTTTAGATTCATCCCCAATATCTAAGATAAAGACCGAAAAATGATACGAAATTATTGGAATGAAAAATGGAAAGAGGTTAAGTTTGATGACAAAATTTCTGAAAAGGAGAAGTTTAAAATATCAAATTACGGTAGATTAATAAACTGTAAAACAGACGAAGAATTTATTGTAAAAGAATATTTTATAAACGGATATCAAAATTTACCTATGAAACAAAAAAATAACGGAAAGCAGACCAGCAGATACGTTCATAAACTTGTTGCTGAACATTTTCTTGAAAAAAATAACGGAATTTGTGTTATTCACTTAAACTATGATAAAACAGACAACCGAATTGAAAACTTAAAATGGGCAACTAAACGAGAAAAAGAACTTCATCAATTTAACCATCCAAATTGGGCAGAAGTTGTTAAAAAGCGAAGCAAAAACATTGGAAAATTAAATGAAGGAAAAGTAAAGATTATAAAACGTCAATTAAAAAATAGTAATAATAGAATGAACATGATTGCAAAACGTTTTGGGGTTTCTGATATGCAAATTCACAGAATAAAAACAGGTGAAAATTGGAGTTCAGTTACGGAATAAAAACGTTAGTAATTAATACGTAAATTACGTTGTGCATTTTTTACTAAAATATAAAAAGAACGTTAGTTTGAGTGATTTTGAGGTACTAAAAATAGTATTGAGAACTATTATAAAAGTTTAAATTTTGCTTCTCGATATAAATCTTATCAAAATGCAAAAACGTGTTAATTTAATTACAGAATAAAACCAAATTTTAATGAATTACGAGAATATAGTATTAGACTTTTTAAATGGTATTACAACAATTACCATTAATAGACCAAAGAAATTAAATGCATTAAATAAAGATACAATTAATGAATTGCATAGTGCTTTTGATGCTGCAGATGCAGATGCCAATACTAAGGTTATTATTATAACAGGTAGTGGAGAAAAAGCGTTTGTTGCAGGTGCAGATATTAGTGAATTTGCTCATTTTGGCATAGATGAAGGTGGTAAGCTAGCAGCCCAAGGACAGAAAATTTTATTCGATTTTGTTGAAAAATTAGGCACTCCAGTAATTGCTGCCGTTAATGGTTTTGCACTTGGTGGTGGTTTAGAATTGGCAATGGCGTGTCATTTTAGATTGGCAAGTACCAATGCTAAAATGGGATTGCCAGAAGTTTCTTTAGGTGTTATTCCTGGTTATGGTGGCACCCAACGTTTACCGCAATTAGTAGGTAAAGGCAGAGCTATGGAAATGGTAATGACTGCAGGTATGATAGACGCTGATACAGCGTTGAGTTACGGTTTAGTAAACCATGTGGTTGAGCTAGAGGAGTTAATGCCACTTTGCCATAAAATCGCGGGTAAGATTATGCGTAACTCTTCGGTAGCTATTGCCAAAGCCATAAAGGCTATTAATGCTAATTATATAGATGGTAAAGATGGTTACCAAGTTGAGATAAAACAGTTTGGTAAATGCTTTGGTACAGAAGATTTTAAGGAAGGGACTACTGCTTTTTTAGAAAAACGTAAGGCTGAGTTTTCTGGTAAGTAATATAAATTTGTACGGCGTAATTACTTAAAACAAGCTTTATTTATAAACTTATATATGTAATAAATAGGCGTTAAAATTAGGAATGCCACTATAAGAAATGGCCCCATAATTAGCGACTGTATTTTATATATTTTCCACATTATATTGAGTGTTTTAAGATATTTGATATATCAGTATTATTAGATTATTTAATAAAAAAAAGTGGGCTCTCTAAACCCACTTTTTTGCAAATAAAACTAATATATAAACAACAATTTATATTCTAAAATTTTCGATATATACCCTACTATTAGTTCTAATAATAGCACTGTAACTTCCTTTAAGTGAATTATCGAGTTGGTATACCCTGTTTAAGATGTCTGCACCTTCAATATTATCAGTATAAATTAATTTTTCCTCATAGTATAACTCTACACTCATTTTGTTAGTGTCTAGAGCTAGTTTAGAGATTAGAACTTTAGAGTTTTCAACTCTAAAAATAGGTTTAAAAATTTTCTTTGTAGAATCGTCTAAAAGCAACACTGTTCCATTATTAACTACAATTGTATTAATTTCAATTTCAAAGTCTTTATTGATTTCTACGGTATAGTTTCCATTTTTTAGTCTAGTAAAGTCAAATAGGGTGGTTAGATTTCCGGTTTGTTTAATAAGACCGTTGTAAATTACTTCTCCAAAATTATCAGTTACAGAAATATAATGGCCTTTAATAACATTATAAAACTTAGGTGAATTGTTTAATGTTTCAGTAGCATAGTTTACGTAGGATACTAAAATCATTGTTATTACTACGAGTTTTTTGAGTGTCGCTTTCATACTTTTTACTATTAATTTACATTACAAAGTTAGGGTGCATTTAGAATTTATAAAACATCAATTTTGTCATATTTATGTTCAAAATTAACTCTATATATTTATTTATATATTTAGTAAGTTAATTTAGACTAGTTTTTTGGTAATTGTGTATAGAAATTTATTTTCATTACTTATAACTTTGTAAGTGTAATTAATTATGAAATCTAGAAAACCCACATTAGAAAAGATAAATCCAGAGTTTGGAAGCTCTATGTTAGTTAGAAAACACAATATAGATGCTTACCGAGGTGAGGTAAAACCGTTTTGGCATTTTCATCCTGAAATTGAATTGGTTTACGTAAATAAAGGAAAAGGCAAGCGCCATATTGGTAACCATTTATCTTATTTTAATAATAGTCAACTACTGCTGCTAGGTGCTAACTTACCGCACAATGGTTTTATAGATAGACTTACCATTAATGGCTCTGAAACTATAGTTCAGTTTTTACCAGAGTTTTTAGGTGAACAGTTTTTTAATGTTCCTGAAATGGAAGGTATTAGTACCCTTTTTGAACGTGCTAAAAATGGTATTTTATTTGGTGTAAAGACAAAATCTAAAATAGGAAAGAAGATTGAAAAGCTACCAGAAAAAGAAGGCTTTAAAAAAATATTAGTACTGTTAGAAATTTTACATGGCTTAGCCAAAGCAGAAGATTATACCATTTTAAATGCAGATGGTTTTGCTTTTGAAACCGAACCACAAGATAGTACTAAAGTAGATCTTATATTTAAACATATTAATGAGAACTTTCAAGCTCATATTAGTTTAGATGAAATTGCTGATAAGGTGAGTATGACGGTGCCTGCCTTTTGCCGTTATTTTAAAAAAGTAACAGGCAAAACGTTTACAAAACTGGTTAACGAATATAGAGTGGTACATGCCACTAAGCTTCTATCTGAAAGCCAAATGAGTATTACAGATATAAGTTTTGAATGTGGTTTTAATAGTTTTTCTCACTTCAATAAATTATTTAAAGAGTTTACAGGCAAAAGCGCGTCTAAGTATAGAAGTGAATTAAAGTTGGTGGTGCAACGTTAGTATTAATTTATTACTAACGTTTTAGCGTAAAGTGCGCTTTAAAAATACGTTTTGTGTTATCTAAAGGTTCTGTGTATTCAACTATAAACCAATAATCGTTAGATGGCATTCTATTGCCATTATAAATACCATCCCAGCCCAACCCAAACGGATTTATTTCTTTTAATAGTTTACCATAGCGGTCAAAGATGTAGATTTTAGCATCTGGTTGATTGGCCAAGCTTGTAATATTCCAAGTATCATGATTTCCGTCCGCGTTGGGTGTAAAAAATAACGGATAATCTATTATTGTTTTTACCGTAAAAAGCGTGTTACAATTATAAATATCTCTAACTCTAACCTCATGGTCTCCGCCAGATACATTACTAAATATTGGTGAGCTTTGCCATTGCCCATTATCTAGACTGTAACTGTAGTCGCCATTACCTATAACACTCACTTGTAAAGTATTTTCATCTGCAAATACTGTGCTTAATAGCTCTAAGGTTATACTTTCTGGTGGATACGATGCATTAATTAATGTCGTTGCAGCGATGGTACAACCCGTATTATTATTTGTAGCTATTACAGTGTAAGTACCTGGTGCAATTGGGTTAAATATAGATTGCGTTTCGTCTATTAGTATATTATTAATTGGGTTGCTAATAACCTCTTGCTCTGTGCCAGTGTACCACTGAAAGGTATATTCTATAGGGCTAAGTTGCGTATCTATTGGTGGGTTTTGTAAAAGTGTTGGCGTAACGTTTGGTATAACAGTATTTGTGTTAGATAAACAAATGACATATTGGTTTTCTATATTTATTGGTGCAACACTATTAACAAGCAATTCTACAGGTATTACGGCAAAGCATTGTAAATTATTTCCGTTAATTCTACTAACGCGAACATAAATGGTTTGTGCTGCAGCTATTGTATTTACAAAAGCTAACGGATTTATAATTGCGGTACTTAAATCTTCAGTTACTAAAGCGGCATTGCTTTCTAATTGGTAATAGGTAAATATATAATTATCTGGATTTAGATTATTTGTAATATTAGTATCTAATAGGTTTAAAATATCAGCTTCTATCCGCGTTAAGTCAAACGTATCGAGACCATCATTATCTACTTCACATTCTTCAATAGGTGAGGGGTTAAAATTAAAATTATCAAACAGTGTAGTGTTTAATTGCATTTCTACAAACGACTTACAGCCATTAGTATTTGTAGCTACAATTAATAGCGTTCTATTTAGTTGGGTGTTTAGATATGTATTGGGATTTTGTATAGGATTATTGGTAGCAACATCATTTTGCGTTTCAAAGTAACTAAGCGTTATGTCGGTATTTCCGTTTGTGATTTGATTTGTGTTTACCGTTAAGTCATAGACGGTATTTACTTGCGCACTGCAAAGCTCAATAGCATCTGGTGATACTAATATTGGTAACATATTTATTACCAAGTTAAATTGCATATTAATAGCGCTAAAACATTCGTCTGGGTCTGCAATACCATTACTATTGGTGTCGTAGGTAGCTCTTACAAATAGGGTTTGTCCTGTACTCGTGTAGTTGGTAGGGTTTGCAATAGCAATACTGTTTTCGGCATCTAAAAGTGTTTCGTGATAGGTTATAAGTAGAGCTTCAGTTTGGTTGCCAATAACCTCTGTATCTTTAGAGGTTAAATTAAACACAGCAGAGCCATTGTCACTACATAATTGGTAATTTGAGATGGGGTTGTTTACAGGTACATTTAAAACATTTAATATAATATGAGGCCCTAAACCCACACATCCATTACTATTTGCATTATCTACACGCACCCAAATAGTCTGGCTATTTGGGGATAATTCATTTCTAAAATCTGTAATATTTGTTATAGCGTTTAACTCTTGAAGCGCATCGTTTTCTGTGATGTAAAATGTAGTTTCTAGCATTTGCCCCAAAGGAAATAAAGCTTCAATTTGTGCTGTAGCATCACTAAAGTTAAACGTACTAATACCATCTGTATTAGAACCAAAATTTATATCATCGCAAGCCTCATAGACTACTTCAAAGTTTTGAGGAATTTGCGTAGCTTCAACAATTAAATTCACTTGTACAACAGAAAAACAGCCTGTAGCAGACGCAACACGTGCGTACACACTACTGTTTAATGCTGTTGGGTTTTGGTAGCTTGTAATTGCTGTTATTTGATTAGCTACCATGTTGGTTTCAGCCGCAGCATTTGTGGTGTAATACGTAATTGTAAAACTGGTATCGTTTGTAATGATAGCGTTTGCTTCTGTAAGGTTAAAGGTTGTAATGCCATCTTGGTCTGTATCGCACTGCTCTAATGTAATAAGTTCAGCAACATTTGGTGCTGCTAAAGCATCTATATTAAAACTAACAATACCATAACAAACACTAGAGTTTTGACTTTGCGCTCTTACCCAAATTGTAGTACTTGTACTGGTGTAATTAGTAGTATCTGTAATAGCATCTATATTGTTGTTAGCATCAGCTTCACTGGCATAAAACGTAATATCTACGTTTGTTATACCATTAAGAATCGTGTCTATTTGCGAGGATAAGTTAAATTCTGCTTCACCATTTTCATCTTGGCAATTAGCGATATCTGTAGGTTCTACAATATCTATATTGCCTATGCTAATTGTAATAGGTTGACTTTGGGTACAGTCTGCAAGCGACTCAATAAGTAATCTATAAGTGCTACTTGGCGATAACAGTTGCGGTAAAGTAACTGTTATTGTGCCATCTGTGTTGGTTATAAGTTCGCCAACGTTAGTGCTGTTTGCAAAATTACCTGAAGCATCACTTAATATTGCAGAGAATACTGTGTTTGGCTCAAAGGCACCAGTTAAGGTAAAAGGCAAATCAAACGATGTACCAGAGCAAATATCTATTGGTGGTGTTGGTTCAATAATTTCAATACCTTTTAATAAATCGGTATAAACAGAGACAAATACTTGTCCGTTTTGACTGTAGGCAACCACAATGTCGTTAAAAGTAGTGTTTCTATCAATGTTGTGGCTATCTCCATTAGATATTACGATGGGTGCATTAAAATTGCCACCTTGGTCAAAACTTACGCTTATAACTAACTGACTTAGATTGTTTTTGTAGCCATCTATAATTGTACCTTGGTTGTCAGCAAAGAGTGTTCTTGCATGGCTTGTTACATCACTATTTCCAAAAGTAATGGCTTCTGTATTACCATTAGAAACGTCTATTTTGTAACCTGTAGCACCAGAGCCAGCAACAAAGATAAATGTGCCACAAGGACCATCGCTTAGTGTGTAGCTAGAAAAAAATACTTGTGGAAACGTTGAGAGTAAAATTTCATTAAAAACTTGTGCACTATTGGTACTATTATAAAGCTCTAAAACAGGATTGTCTCTTGGTGCATAAACCACACCATTTTGGTCTGTAAATATATCTGAAAACGCAAAATTGGGTAAACTCACATTGGTAAATGGTCCATCACCATTATTGGCATTAGAGTATATAGTTGCACCAGACCGCTCTGAAATATAGATGTTATTACCAAAAGTAGCCATGTGAACAGTTTCAATATTTTCTGGAACAACTTGAGATAATGTAATTGGGCCTACAACAAGTGCGGCAGAATAACTTAAGCCTTGGTCTACACTTTTACTTAGTCTAATATCGTTGTTTTCTACCCAAGCAATAAAAATAGTGCCCTGACTATTTATAATTATTTCTGGTTCAATGTTTAGCGTTGCACCAGACACTATTACACTAGGTAAAAAACTAGCGCCTCTGTCTGTGCTTTTTGCTACTCTTATGCCTTCACTTCCTGTAAATACAACAAAAATATTTCCAACATTATCTATGGCAATATTTCTGCTGGTATTGGCTTTACCAATATTATTAAGATTTCCGAGATCGCTAACAGGTGTCCCATCAAAAAGTAATGTTTGGGCATATAATGAAGTCGTACCCATTAAAATAACGAGTATAAAAATATAAGAATTTACAAATGTTAGATTTTTAAAAACTTTAAAAAACATCAATGGTAAGGGTTTTAAAAAAATTATAAGTGCTATGTAATATATATTTTTCTTACAGATTTCTTCTATAGAGGTAAAGTATATTGATAAAATCACCAATTACTTCGGTGTAATTCATAAGCAAAGGATAGTTCTAATAATTAAAAGTGTAAAAAAGGGTCTTTAAAAAAGCGAATGTTTAATTTTTTTGGCCTAACTTTTTGAGTATTTATAATTTAATCTCCTATAAATGTGTAAATAAGCTTACTCCTAATTATTTTAATTACATTTCTGTTTTAATGATGAATTATTATGACAGATAGTATAGAAATTACAATAGCGTATTACACTAAAAAAGGTCAAGATATTTTAGGTACTGTAAATAATAGAACAAATTTAACAGCAGACGAGATTATTCATTTTGGTGAAGAAATGGCTATTATTGAATATAAATTAACAGCTTTAGAGGTTGCTAAAGAGAATTAAGAATTATAACGTTTATTTCTACTTAATTTAAAGATAGCTATTTAGCTTTTAAATTTAATAGCTGTGTATTTTAATGGGTGAAATTATGAGTTATATTTGCGATTGAAAAATAATCTAAAACTTAACTTATGAAATTAAAATTTTCTTCCCTTTTCTGTCTTTTATTAGTATTAGCAAGCTGTAATGATTCTACATCAGATGAGTTTGATGGTGCAAACCCAGACGCTATTGCAAAATATATAGAAACTGTTTCTGTAATATCGGCACAAGACAACTCAGAAAACACTTTAATAACTGTTAATTATGATGCTAACGATAGAGTATCTAGTATTACAGATGGTACTGAAAGTAGCCTTTTTGTATATAGTAATAATGAATTAACAAATGTTACTGGTGATGGTGATAACTTAAATGTAGAAGAGCTTTACGAATCTCCTTATAATGCTTTTGAGACTGGTGAAGTAACAGAGTATGATGCTAATGGAAACCCTAAAATAATTTCGTTTATAGAATATGAATATGATTTTCTTACAGATACTGAAACAGAGGTAGAGTATACTGCAGAAATTTCTTATGATGCCAATCCTAATCCTTATTTCTATACCTTAGATGCTGCAGGTGTAATAGATGTTTTAGATAATGTAGATTTAATTTTAACGGTAAATATGTCTAGTGCAGAAGCTGTGCAAGCGCGTTTATTATTTCCTTTAAATAATATTACTGGCATAACTTACAGAGATAATAACGCAAATTTAGTGTTCGAAATTAATGCTGATTATGTGTATAATGATGCTAACTACCCTACATCTGGTACTGTTACAGGGACAAGTTATGACGAAGATTTTAATGGTGAGCCAGAAACAGAAACTAACATCTACTCTGTTGCTTATACATATAGAGACTAATTAGTTTTTTATAAATTTAAAAAAGTGTGATTTTGATATATATCAAAATCACACTTTTTTTGTTTTTAGACGTGCCTTTATTTAAAAAGCACTTTTAATACTTAACGTTTTAAAGTAAAATGACCCGTGTATGTTTTGCCATTTTGTCGTTTTAACACAAACCAATAATCACTAGAGGGCAGTCTGTTTCCGCTATACATGCCATCCCAACTAAAGTCATTAGATCTTAATTGTGTAATAAGTTTACCATAACGGTTATAAATGTAAACAGTATTAAGAGGCTCCTTAGCGGCATTAATAAGTTGCCAAAATTCGTTTACACCATCTCCGTTTGGTGTGAAATATTTTGGATAATACAGTAAATACACATCCTCATTTACAACTCCACAGCCGTTTTTATCTCTAACATAAACTGTATATTCGTTTATATCTAAACCAGAAAACACATTACTATTTTGGTAATTAAAACCATTTAAAGCGTATTCGTAATCACCAGATCCTTCAACAAAAATAGAAATAACATTATTGCTTTGCGACCAATCTAAGGTTTCAATTGCTGTGATAACGGCCACATTAGATGCTGTAACTGTAATGGTTTTATTTGTACTACAAACCAACCCATCATTATAAATATTAGCAACTGTAACCGTGTATAAACCAGCTTCGTTTACTGTTATTATTCTTGTAGTTTCACCTGTAGACCACGTATAAGAATCATACCCTTGTTCTGCAACCAAGGCAACTGAGCTACCTTCGCAAATTGTTACTGCATCTGGCATAATATTTAGCTCTGGTAAAGGTTCAACATTTAATGTAATATAAGGCCCTAAGCCTAAGCAATCATTGTTAGTAAGGCTATCTACTCTAACATACAATGTTTGGCTATTTGGCGCTGTTGTATTTTCATAATTTGAAATATTAATAATTGGATTAATTTCTGCAAGCGCATCAGCTTCATTAGTATAGAAGTTTATAATTAATTGTTGCCCTGTCGGAAACAATCCTTGTATTTCTGAAACTGCTGAACTAAAGTTAAATGTTGCAATACCATCTGAGTTGTCGAGTCCGTTATCACATTGGTAAAATACACGTTCAAATGTACTTGGTATTTGTGTTGTTGATACTTCTAAATTAATTTGAGCAGTTGCAAAACAGCCACTAGAATTTTCTATCCGTGCCCAAACCACATCAGAACTTACAGTTTCATTACTATAAGTTGTACTACTAGAAAGAGCATTAGTTTTGGTATTAGCGTCTATTTCAGACTCATAAAAGGTAATGGTTTCATTTGTTGCATTATCTGTAAGTTCTGAAACAACTTCGTTAAGATTAAATACACTAAAGCCGTCTAAGTCTGTATCGCATTGTCTTAATTCTACTATTGGTGTTGCGCTTGGTTGTGCAAATATGGTTACAGTTTGTGTTTCTACTGACGTATCGGTGCCTATTGTAACCGTTAAAGTAACATTATAAGTGCCTGCTGTACTGTAGGTGTGTAAAGGATTTTCTTCTGTAGATGTGCTGCCGTCGCCAAAGTTCCAAGTTATACTATCTACAGGTTCAGATACGTTTATGTTAAACTCGGTAGCAACAGATGCGCACAAATTATTGACTTGAAACCCAACAAGAAAAAAGGATTGTATAAATGGTGGTAGTCCTAATTTAGAAATTCTACCGTTTAAGTCTACAGCTTGTAATTGATAATCGCAGGCTTCACCTAAATTGTTAGGTGCATTAATAACATGTAAAAACGGACTGTCCCATTCTGCTAAATTAATTTTTCCGTTAGATGCTAATTGCAAGGATCCTATACCAGTAGATGGGTTAGTAATTGTTATTCTAGAATTTATAATATTATTACTGTTAAGATCGTATTGATACAAAAACCCTGCATTTATATATAAAACTCGACTGTTAGACGAAAATTCTACTCCATAAGAAAATAACGAAGTTGATAATGTAACTGCATTTGTTATTTGGCCGTTACTAGCATTAAAATCAAATAATTGTGTGTTTCTAGCATTAGTTCTGGCCACAGCTAGTTTGGTGCCATCTGGTGAGATTTTTATTTGCCCTGTTGTATTTAAGCCGTCTGATGTAATAGGTAAAAAAGAACCTATTGCACTAATTATAGGGTTTTCGTCTACACCATCTTCTGTTACAGCATAGGTTAAAAACTCATCACTACCATACTTATGGCTAACTACCCAGTATGCATCTAAAGTGGCATGCTTTACGGCCGTTAATTTTTCTGTAATAGGTGTATGTAAAGGTTTGTTTTTAATAGTTGTAACATCACCAAGGCCAGCGTTTAAATTTAAATCTACTTCAGAATATTGTAACCCGTTTTCTTGGCCTTCATTGTCTGCAGTAAAAATAAAATAGAGATTTGGCGCACCAGGTTTGGGTATAATTATAGCAGAATTTGTACTAGAGAAATCACCGTTAAGGTCATTGCCATTTGGCATTATTTGGTGGTTTCTGTTATAAACTGTAACTCCGTTTGTATAAAAGAGTAACTCTCCATTTGCATTAGATATGCTTGCACAGCCTTCACCGGTATTTAGTTGTCCGTTTAATAAAGATATAGCTTCACCACTATTAAAATCTAAGCCAGCTTTTTGTCCGAAGTACCAATTGTTAGTTTCGTTTTGAGAAAAACATGTAAAACTATAGGCAATTAAGACACTCGTGTAAATTAGATATTTAGTGAAGTAAGACAATTTTAATACTAAAAATAAGTGATATAGGCGATAAACAAAAATTGTTTAGATTTCTTTATGATTTAGTGCGGTTATTGTAGCGTTGCTTAAAATGTTTTCTCCTTTATTTGTGCCCTTCCCATTCAGCATAAAACTGCTTTAAAAAACCTTCCATATACTTATGTCTATCTAAAGCAATACGTTTGCCTGTTTTGGTATGCATTTGGTCTTTTAAAAGCAATAACTTTTCGTAGAAATGATTTAGTGTTGGTGCTTTAGCAGTCTTATATTCTGCTTTAGACATGTTTAGGTTTGGTTTAATTTCAGGATTGTAAAGCGGCCTATTTTTAAAACCACCATAATTAAAACAACGTGCAATACCGATGGCTCCAATAGCATCTAAGCGGTCTGCATCTTGTACAACATTCATTTCTTTAGAGGTAAAAGACGTATCTAGATCAAACGAATTTTTAAAAGACATGTTTTCTATAATCTGCGTAACATGCTCAATAATCTCACTATCAACATTTTGTTTTAGTAAAAATGCGCTTGCTACTTTTGGGCCAATAGTTTCGTCACCATTATTAAATTTAGAATCTGCAATATCATGCAGTAATGCCGCTAAAGAAACTACTGTAATATCTACATTTTCGTGCTTAGCAATTAGCAATGTGTTTTTGTAAACACGTTCTATATGAAACCAATCGTGTCCGCCTTCTGCATTTGTAAGTTCGGTTTTTACAAAAGCTATTGTAGCCTCAATTAAAGCAGATATTTTCATAAAAAATTATGCCGGATCTACCCATTTAAATTGAAATGAATTTTCAGGAATCTTAACACGTTCAGACAAACGATACATTCTTGGTGGTAACTTCATTAAATAATCTCTAGCTTTTTCAGCTTCTTCATTTAGACCTTTAATGTTACCAATATCCCAACGGTCTATTAATTTTTGTAAAATATCTACATAATCGTTAGAAGTGTAAACACCTATACGCTGTGCTGTGTTAGAAAATTCTTCGAAAGCAGTACCAATTTTATCTCCAGATTCTCTTAAGAAGTGCGCTGGCATAGCTATTTTTCGTTTCATCATATCATGAAAAGCCATCATCATTTGGCTAGGATCTACTGCAAAAATACGCTCCACAAATTCTGAATAGGCATGGTGGTGTCTCATCTCGTCTCCCGAGATAATTTTACACATTTTAGCCAATTGTTTGTTCCCTTTTTGTTTCGCAATTTTGGCAACTCGGTTATGAGAAACATAGGTTGCTAGTTCTTGAAAACTTGTATAAACAAAGTTTTTATAAGGATCTCTATCTGTACCAATATCAAAACCATCTGTAATTAAATGTTGTGTGGTTTTTTCAATTTCTTTCATGTTTACACGACCAGAAAGGTATAAGTATTTATTAAGCACATCGCCATGTCTGTTTTCTTCACCTGTCCATTGGCGTATCCATCTAGACCAGCCATTACGCTCTACTTGGTCTATACCTTCTACATCCATAAGCCAAGATTCGTAACTTGGTAAAGCTTCTTCTGTAATCATATCACCAACTAAAACGACCCAAAAATCATAAGGTAATTCTTTAGATAATTCTCTAATTTCTCTTACCTCTTCGTAAAATGAATCTTTTGTGGAGTCTGGCAAGAAATCTGTGGGTTGCCAAATGTTTTCAATAGGAATTAAGTATTTTTCTATAAGTGCATCTACATCTTTTTCGAGATGTTGCATGACTTCTAATCTTACATTTTTTAACGACATTGTGACGCTGTTTTAATGATTATACTTTAATGGAATCTACAATAGTTTGTTCAACGTGTTTAAGTAATTCCGCTTTATCTGTAAAGTTAGCTAATTCTAGAGGTTTATGCACCGTAAATTTAATATGATTTCCTATTCCCATTGGGAATTTTCCGTAGCGTAACATTTTCCAAGAATTATTTACAGTAATTGGAACAATTAAAGCAGAGGGTATTTTTTTTATTAAAACCTCAAGTCCTTTTGTTCTAAAAGTCTTAGGATGCCCATTTTTACTTCGGGTACCTTCTGGAAAAATTACGGCAGCACGATTGGTGTTTTCTATATACTCACCAAATTTCATCATTGCTGGTAAGGCTTGTCTCGGGTTTTTTCGGTCTATTAAAACTGACCCTCCGTGTCTTAAATTATGTGAAATACTAGGAAATCCTTTACCTAATTCTTTCTTTGCTACAAATTTTACATGGTGTTTTCTCATATACCACATAATTGGTGATATATCGTACATACTTTGGTGGTTAGACACAATAATTAAGGGTCGGTCTGTAGATAAAAGGTGCGGATTCTTAAACGAAATTCGGGTACCTAATAGGTTGAGGCATCGCATTAAAAAAAACTGTAAGGCATCTACACTTTTTTTATGTGCTTGGTAGCCAAGATATTTATGGCAAAACCATTGTATGGGATGAAATATGACTAAGCACAACCCAAAGCAAATTAAATAGATAACGGTAAGAGGATAAGCGATTACTTTTTGCATGGCATAAAAATAAAAAACCACGATGAAAATCGTGGTTTTATTTTTTTAAATTTTATATAATCTTAACAGTGCTGGTTGTAAGCATCCATAAGATTTTCAGAAATTAATTCTGCAGGGCGACCTTCTATATGGTGACGCTCTAACATGTGTACTAATTCTCCGTCTTTAAATAAAGCCATACATGGCGAGCTTGGAGGAAAAGGAACCATGTGCGCTCTCGCTGCATCAACGGCCTCTTTGTCTACACCTGCAAAAACAGTAACAATATGGTCTGGTTTTTTAGCATTCTCTAAACTCATACGAGCTCCAGGTCTTGCATTTGCTGCTGCACAACCACAAACCGAATTTACAACTACTAAGGTTGTGCCTTCTTTTGCAATAGCATTATCTACAGCTTCTGTAGTATGTAATTCTTCAAAACCTACGTTGGTTAAATCGGCACGCATTGGTTTTACTAATTCTGCTGGGTACATATTTTTTATGTTTTAATTAAATCAAAATTGAATTACAAAGATACTGAAAAATAGTGCCAAGCCATACGGATTTAGTTGGCAGTTTAAATGGTGCTATTTTGGTTTTCAATAGTAACAAAAATTCATTTTTATCTACTAACAAATAGTATCTTTACTGAGTTAAGTTTACAGTCGTACAAAATATAGAATAATACATGAGTTTTGCAAAGTGGATAGGTGGTGCTTTAGGTTGGTCTTTTGGTGGCCCAATAGGAGCAATAATAGGATTAGCTTTAGGTAGTTTTGTTGATAATTTAGGTGATAATGGTAGTCCATTAATTGGTGAGCGCCAAACTGGTAGACGTCAGCAAGATCCTTATCGTCAACGTTCTACTCAAGGAAGAAAAGCGCCTGTGCGTACCAAATCTGGTGATTTTGAGGTGAGTTTATTAATTTTAGCCTCTATAATTATAAAAGCAGATGGTAAACAAGACCAGCGCGAATTAGATTTTGTACGTCAGCAGTTTACAAACATGTATGGTAAAGCGCGTGCTAATAACGCTTTTGAATTGTTTAAGCGGGTTACAAAGCAAAATATTTCTATGCGACAGGTGTGTACTCAAATACGCCAAATGATGGATCATGCTTCGCGTTTGCAACTCATTCACTTTTTGTTTGGTATTGCCAAAGCAGATGGTTTAGTTACCGAAGATGAAGTACAACAGATTTATACCATGTCTGGCTATTTAGGTATTAGTAGTAAAGATTACGAAAGTATTAAAGCTATGTTTTATAACAGCAGTGACAACGCTTATAAAATTCTTGAAATTGATAAATCTGTTTCAGACACCCAAGTTAAAAAAGCGTACCGCGCTATGGCAAAAAAATACCATCCAGACCGCGTTGGGCATTTAGGTAAAGAACACCAAGAAGGGGCAGAAGCGAAGTTTAGACAAGTGCAAGAGTCTTATGAGCATATTCAGAAAGAACGTGGGTTTAAGTAGGTATTAGGTTTTAGTTAAAATCGTTTTAACATTTTAAACTACCCTCTAAACAAAAAGAAATCATTCTTCATGTCTTCTATTTGAGAATCTTCGTTAGTAATAATATAGTCAATAGCTTTTGAGGTAAATTCATTTCCTTTGCTGGTCAACGAAACTATATGATTATCAATATGAATCATATTATTTTTCTGAGCTAAATCTAGAACACTTTTAGAACGTACTTTTTGCCAATTAATATGCTCGTTTAGATGTTTTACGTGTCGTTCGGATACTTCATCATGATTTTTTAGATGCAGTAAAAATGTAAGAAGAGAAACTTCTATGCGTTGTTGTTTTTCTCTATAAGTTACAGCAATAATACCTTTAGATGGTGCAAATAAATAGACTAATAAAAATACCAACCCTAAAACAGTTGTAATAGAACCAGCAATAGAGGCATCTAACCAGTGCGCAACCCAATATCCTAAAATGGCGCTAAAAATGCCAAAACTAATGGCTAACACTAACATCTTTTTTAAATTTGTAGTGAGTAAATATGCAGCAGCAGCAGGTGCAATCATTAAAGCAACAACTAATATAGCACCAACAGCATCAAAAGCACCAACGGTTGTAACTGAAGAAACAGACATTAATCCGTAATGTATAATAGCAGGTGAAAAGCCTAGCGATGCCGCCAAACCTTTATCAAATGTGCTTACTTTTAATTCTTTAAAAAAAGCAATTAATAAGCTAATTGTAATTATTAAAATAGTACCAATCACCCAAAGCGATTTGGGACCCACATCTGTTCCGTTTAGTATTAATCTATCAAACGGTGCAAAGGCTAATTCGCCTAACAAAACAGCATCAACATCTAAATGTACATCATTAGCATTTTTAGCAATTAAAATAACACCAATACTAAAAAGAGCAGGAAATACTAGACCTATGGCTGTATCTTCTTTAACCAAGCCTGTTTTTTGAATATACTCTACCAAAACCACGGTGATAATACCAGTAAACGCAGCTAGTAAAATAAGCAACGGTGAGTTTAAATCTTGTGTAATAAAAAAACCAACAACAATACCAGGTAAAATAGAATGACTAATGGCATCACTAATCATGGCCATTTTACGAAGTACTAAAAAGGTGCCAGGTATAGCGCATGCAGCTGCAACGACACTAGCAATAAGTTGTATTTCTAGCTGTGCGTTACTCATCTTTTGTTTGTTGTTTAGTATATAAATTTGCGGCTGTGTTAAAACCAATTTTGGTTAAATTCCACATACTACCATTAATTTGTACGTAATCTTTTTCTACTAATTTTTGAAGTGTGGACCGTGTGTACCCTTGAAAATTATTTAAAAGTTTTACAGCATGAGGATGCGAAATATCTTCGTGGGTTTCTGCAATTTGATGCATAAAAGCGAGTGTTTTATTTAACTCTAAGTCGCGTCGGTTTCTAATAAATCTAATTTGTTTAAACAATAAACCACGACTTGGAGAAAATATAAATGAAAATACTACAAAAACACTTGCTACAAGCACAATTATAGGTCCTGTAGAAAGGTTGTTTTCGCTTGCACTAATAGCAGTGCCAAACACACCTGCAAATGCGCCAAATAATGCGGCTAAAAACACCATCATCGCCAAACTGTTTGTCCACTGCCTTGCCGCAGCAGCAGGTGCTAAAAGCATGGCGCTCATTAAAACAACACCAACAGTTTGTAAGCCAAGGACAATGGCTAGTACAATAAAGCTGGTAATTAAGATATCTATAAATTTAGTATTAAAACCGAGCGTTTTGGTGTAATCTGCATCAAATAAAAGCATCTTAAATTCTTTCCAAAATATGAGCAGTACAATTAAGCAAATACTGGTAACAATAGCCATCATCCAAACATCGCTTTCAACTAAAGTAGCGGCTTGCCCAAACAAATATTTATCCAAGCCTGCTTGGTTGGCATTGGGTTGTTTTTGAATAAAAGTAAGTAACAGCATACCAAACCCAAAAAACAAGGATAGAATTAGACCAAGGGCAGTGTCTGATTTTAAGTGTGTTTTGGTGACAATGCCTCTAATCCAAAAGGTACCGATAAGCCCACTAATTAGTGCACCAATTAAGAGTGTATTGCTGTCTTTAGATCCAGTAATTAAAAAAGCTATGGCAATACCTGGTAACGCTGCATGCGAAATGGCATCGCCAAGCAAACTCTGTTTTCTGAGTACTGCGAAACTGCCTAACATTCCTGTAACAGCTCCTAGAATCGCTGTACCAAGAGTTATGGTTCTTAGTGTATAGTCTGTGAAGACGAGTTGTATGTATTCTGTTATATCCACAAATTCCTGCGAAAGCAGGAATCTCTCCCTACTTTGTTGTATTTATTGTTTTTAGTTTTAATTCATGAGATTCCTGCCTTCGCAGGAATTTGTCACTCTTGTATACTCACTTTATAATTAATACCATAGGTTTTCGTTAAATTATCATCATTAAATATATCCTTTACAGGGCCTGTAGCAATTTTTTTCACGTTTAAGAAGGTGACCCAATCAAAATATTCGGGTACGGTCTGTAAATCGTGATGCACTACAATGACTGTTTTACCCGCTTTTCGTAGTTCTTTTAAAATATTAATAATAGCAATTTCGGTAGTGGCATCTACACCTTGAAACGGTTCATCCATAAAATAGATAGACGCATTTTGTACCAAAGCTCTCGCTAAGAAGATGCGTTGTTGTTGCCCACCAGATAGCTGACTTATTTGTCTGTTTTTAAAAGGAAGCATACCAACCTTTTCTAACGCTTCTAGTGCTGCTTTTTTTTCTTTTTGACCTGGTCTTTTTATCCAGCCCAAACTCCCATAGGTTCCCATTTTTACAACATCTAATGCCGTTATAGGAAAATCCCAATCTACACTTCCTTTTTGAGGAACATAAGCCACCAATTGGTGTTGTTTTATGTAAGGTTTTCCATAAATAGTTACACTGCCAGCAATAGGTTTTAATATGCCAAGTATTGCTTTTATTAATGTAGATTTACCTGCGCCGTTTGGGCCAACAATGGCCATTAAAACTCCTTCGGGTATTTCTAAATCTATATCCCAAAGTACAGGCTTATAATTATAAGCCACGGTTAAATCGTCTATTTTTACGGCAATTTTTTTCATAATTATTGCAGAGCGCTAACTATAGTTTTTACGTTATATCTAAACATACCAAGGTAGGTACCCTCTGCTGTGCCCTCATTTCCTAAAGCATCAGAAAATAGTGTACCACCAATGGTTACATTATGTCCTTTAGATTTTACAGCTTCTTGCAATGCTTCAATAGTGCGTCTTGGTACAGAACTTTCAACAAAAATGGCTTTAATTTTATTTTCTATTATAAAAGAAGCTAATTTTTGTACGTCTTGCACACCAGCTTCAGTTGCAGTAGAAAGACCTTGTAAACCCACTACTTTAAATTGGTAAGCTTCACCAAAATAATTAAAAGCATCGTGTGCTGTAACTAAGATTCTTTTTTCTGCTGGTAAGGCTTCAACAACCCCAACAACATCATTTTGTAGTTTGTCTAATGCTTTTAAATAAGCGACTTCATTTTGCTTGTAAATTGAAGCATTATCTGGGTCTTGTTCAGCAAGTACTTGTGTTACTTTTTGAGCAAATTGTTTAAAATATGAAATATCAAACCAGACATGAGGATCATAATTTGATGCAAAATAATCAGACCCGATTAAGCCTTTTTTATCTAATGCATCGGCCAAAGCAATTGGTCGTTTAGTTGCACTACTCATCTGCTCAAAAACTTCTACAAGTTTGCCTTCTAAATGTAAACCATTATAAAAAATAATATCTGCATCTACCAATTTAGATACATCTCCTTCACTTGCTTTATATAAGTGCGGATCTACACCAGAACCCATTAATCCTTCTAAATTTATAGCATCACCTCCAATGTTTTTTACCAAATCTGTAATCATTGAGGTTGTGGTAACGACATTAAGTTTGCCGTTGTTTTTTGTTTCGTTTTTACAGCTTGTTATTAATAAGGTAAACAAACAAATAGCACATATTATTTTTTTCATTAGTCTAAAAATTTATTACGAAAGTACTAAAAAAATCAATCTATTTAACTGTTAGTCGTAATTTATCTGTGCGCTTAATACTTCTTTTTATGTATAACAAAAATATATTTTAGATTAACCTAAAAATATATTTATATTTGCAGAAAAAAAAGATGTTATGTCTGTAAAAACTCTTCTTTTACTATTTGGATTCAGTTGCGCTTTTTCTCAAAATGAAAACGTAAAAGGTACTGTTGTTTTTGAAAACGAACCCGTAGCTTATGCTAAAATAGATTTTAAAGGCGCTGCTAATTATACTACATTTTCTGATAAAAATGGAAGATTTAAAATAAGCATGCCTCATGGTACTTACAAATTAAAAGTAACATCTTTAGGCTTAAAGGTAAGAACACAAATATTTCAAATTACCAGTACAAATAAAGACGATGTAAAGCTTGTTTTAGTTGAAGATTTGTTTGGTTTAGAAGAAGTTGTAATAAGTGCTACCCGAAACCGCGTTAATAAAAAAGAGGCACCCATTATAGTAAATACACTTGGAGCAAAACTTATAAATGCAACGCAGGCCTTGGCTGTTTCAGAGAGTTTAAATTATTCGCCTGGTGTACGTGTAGAAAATAATTGTCAAAATTGTGGATTTACACAAGTGCGACTCAATGGCTTAGACGGTAGTTACTCGCAAATATTAGTAAACAGTCGTGCCGTTTTTAGCGCCTTAAATAGTGTATATGGTTTAGAGCAAATACCAACACAAATTATAGATCGTGTAGAAATTGTACGTAGTGGTGGATCTGCTTTATTTGGTTCTAACGCCATTGCAGGTACAGTAAATATTATTACTAAAGATCCTGTTTTAAACACGTGGCAAGTGGGTAGTTATTTTGGCTTAGTAGATGGTGATACACCAGACCGTGTTTTTAATTTTAACACCTCAATAGTGGCAGATAATTTAAAAAGTGGTGCAACTTTTTACGGCACGCACAGAAATAGAGATGATTGGGATGCCAATAATGATGGCTTTACAGAAATGGTAGAATTAAAAAACACCACATTTGGCATTAAGTTTTATATAAAACCTACAGATTTAAGCCGGTTAACCATCGATGCCACAGTTTTAAACGAATACAGACATGGTGGCGACCGTTTAGATTTAGCACCACACTTCACTGATATTACAGAAGAGTTAACGCATAACACCGTTATGGGTGGCGTGAGTTATGATTTCTCAAACGAAAAAAACACCAATAATTATTCACTTTATAGTTCTGTACAATACACGGATCGCGATAGTTATTATGGTGGCCTTGGTGGCGGCACAACTGTGCAAGACAGTTTAACAGCACTAAATGCTTATGGTACCACAAAAGATTTGGCGTGGGCAAACGGATTTCAGTTTACAAAACAGTTTAAAAGAGATATACTAACCACAGGTATTGAGCACAATATAAGTAGTACCGAAGATATTATTGTTGGTTACAATAGGCTTATAGATCAAAATGTTAATGCTACAGGTCTTTATGCGCAATACGAATGGAAACCAAACACACAGTTTTCGGCATTAATTGGCTCGCGACTAGATTATGTGAATGTTGATGGCATTTACAAAATTGGAGATATAGAACGCGATGTTGCTGTTTCGCAAACCGCACTAAACCCAAGATTAACCTTGGCTTATCAATTTACTGACGACCTTAAATTTAGAGGTGGTTATGCCAGAGGCTTTAGAGCGCCACAAGCATTTAATGAAGATTTACACATTTCTTCCGTTGGTGGCGAACCACAGTTTGTCATTCTTTCTAACGATTTAAAACCAGAATATTCAAACGCCTTTACAGGTTCTTTTAACTACACTAAAGATTTTAAAACCACGCAAACCAATTTTTTAATCGAAGGTTTTTATACTAGTTTGGTTAATCCGTTTGCGCTAGTGAGCACAGGTGTTCAGTTTAATAATGGTTCTATTTTAGAGGAAGTTCGCAATGGTGAAGGTGCACGCGTCTATGGTACTAATTTTGAATTTGGCATATCACCATCAAAAAAATGGTTGTTTCAAATTGGTGGTACGTTGCAACGTTCTGCATATGAAACCGACCAACTTTTGTTTGAAGCTGATGGCACTAACCCAAATGAAAGCGATATTTTAATTTCAGAATTTGTAAGAAACCCAAATGTGTATGGCTATTTAAATACCAATTGGACACCAAGTGAAAGATTCAGTTTATCTGTAACTGGTACTTACACAGGCGAAATGATTGTGCCTTTAGTAGTCAGTGATAGTGGTTTTTTAAGCCTTAATGAAAGTCCGGCGTTTTTTGACCTCAATATTAATGCTGAAACCCATTTTGATTTTTCTGAAGATTTTCAATTAACTTTAAACGCTGGTATTAAAAATATGTTTAACAGTTTTCAAGATGATTTTGATGTGGGTGCCACACGAGATTCAGACTATGTTTACGGACCCAGTTTGCCACGTACATTTTTTATTGGGATAAAAATTGGTAAAATGCATTAACTTCTTGATACATCCTTATAAAATTATTGGGACGCTTGAAGTGACATGATTATGATATATTACGCACTACTATTAATGAACCCATTATGTCAAATTTATCACAGAAATATTTAGATATGGATTGTCCCCTTAATGGGACTTTAGGGGTGTTTTTACATATTATTACGTGCAAAACCATTTTAATTAAGCATACTGTAGTCGTTTTACTACTCTGTTTTTCAACACTATCTTTCGCACAGAAAGATACGGTTGAGTGGCTTAGTTTTGAAGCATTAGAACAAGCATTGCTTACACAGCCTAAAAAAGTAATGATTCATTTCTATGCTGATTGGTGTGTGTACTGCAAAAAAATGGAACAAGATGTTTATACAAAGCCAGCTATTGCAGCTCAATTATCTACCAATTATTACGCTGTAAAATTTAACGTAGAATCTACGGATACCGTTGCCTTTGGTGGAAAAAAATTTTTAAATTTGAATATTGGAAAATCGCGCACTGCTTACCACCAAATAGCAGAATTATTAGCAAGGAGCGCCACAAAAGACATACTATTGCCAGCAGTTGTTTTTCTAGATGAAGAAATTAATATTGAAAAACGCTTATTTCGTTACATTGCACCAAAAGAGCTTTTAGGTCTTTTGAAAGATTAGAAGCTATGAAGATTACCCTTACAGAAGAAAATTATTTAAAAGCCATTTACCATTTAGGCAACAACGGTATAGACACGGTAAATACCAATGCTATTGCAGAAGCTATGAGTACCAAAGCATCTTCTGTAACCGACATGATAAAAAAGTTATCTGAAAAAGACTATGCAGATTATAAAAAATATCAAGGGGTTACATTAACTGATGACGGCAGATATGTTGCCATAAATATTATTAGAAAGCATAGACTTTGGGAAGTGTTTTTAGTTAAAAAACTCAACTTCTCTTGGGATGAGGTGCACGAAATAGCAGAAGAGTTAGAGCATATTAAATCAGAAAAATTAATTGATGAGCTCGATGCGTTTTTAGAATTTCCAACGCACGATCCTCACGGCGATCCTATACCAGACAAAGAGGGTAATTTTACTCATATTGAAAAAATTATTTTAGCAAAAGCAGATATTGGTATCACTTATAAATGTATAGGTGTTGATGATACGTCAGCAAAATTTTTACAATATTTAGATAGTAATACTATAGGATTAGGTACACTAATGCTAGTTAAACACAAAGAACCGTTTGATAATTCTATTAAATTAGAAATAGAAGGTAAAGAGATCGTAGTATCACAAAATGTTGCAAAAAACCTTTACATAAAAAAGGTTTAAAGTCCATTTTTAGTTTCCTATTAAACTAAAAGCACCTTGAGTTACAATTGTATCTGTTTTTTTTAAAGTAGTCGTGTCTTTTAATTCTGTATAGCCATTACTGGTTTTTCCAATGTCAACTTTTAGTTGTTTAAAATAAAAATCAGCATCATTTTCTTGCTCTAAAACAAGCACATAATTTGCATCTTCAAAGTTTATAATGGCAGTTTCGGGCAGTGTCATTTTTAATGAGGTGTCTGTAATAATTTCTGCATTAACAAACATGCCTGTTAAAAAGTTTTGATCGTCATCATTAGGATGTCCGTGTACTTTTATAGTACGGTTGGCTTCAATAGCAGTACCTACCAAATACACTTTAGCTTCATAAGTTTTATCTGAACTTTCGGGAATACTAAATAGTATTTGTTGATCTTTTTTTATGGTCATTATATCCTTTTCAAAAACAGACAGTTCTATATGAATATGCTCGTTATCTATAATTTCTAAGATGGAGGTCGTGGGTGAAACATAAGCTCCTTTAGTAACGTTAACCTTTGTAATACTACCACTAATAGGTGCATATATATTAACGACAGATGTGATGTGGCCTTTTTCTACTTGTGCCGTATTAATATGTACCAGTGTTAATTGTTTTTTAAGACCATTATATTTAGCCAATGTTGTTTTGTACTCACTTTTAGCTTTAAGAAAAACTTTTTTAGAGATGATGTTCTCATTATACATTTCATTTTGTCGTTCAAATTCTGTTTTTAGGTAATTTAATTGTTCTTTTACCTCCATATAATTTTGTTGCATTTGCACAAATTCTGGGTTTTCTATGCTTACCAGTACTTGTCCTTTTTTTACAACATCACCTACCAATAAAGGAATAGTTCTTATATAACCACCAGTAATAGCATTAACAACAGCTTTATTTTGTGGTGGAACATCTATGATACCATTTACCTTAATACCCATAGAAAACGTCTGTTCTTCTATATGGCCAAATGCCATACTATTTTGTTTAAACTGATTTTTAGAAACCGTAATTTGATTATTTAGTGGTGAAGTGCTACGCTCAGTTTTAGTTTCACTTTTAGAGTTTTCGCAGCCCAAAACTGTAAGGCTAATACTTAGTACAATTAATTTATATATAGATTTCATAGTCCTATTTTTAAAAGGTTAAGTAATTTATTAAAATTACGTTTTGGTTGTAATTATTTAGGCTTTCGAGATGGTTTAATTGTATCTCATAAGCATTTTCTAGACTTATTATATATTGGTAAAAATCAATTTCACCGTTTTTAAAACTACCTAATGCAGTTTTTAAAATTTCATTAGACAGATCGTTACCTTCTTGTTCATAATAATCTAAAGCTTTTTGATGCTGATGTAATTGTGATAGCAGTACATTATATTTGGTATTAAATTGAATTTTGTAATCTTTAAATTCTTCAATAGCAATTGTTTCAGCGATTTTAGATGCTTTTATTTTTGAAGATTTACCCATAAATAATAAGGGTATTTTTAACCCAATTTGGTAACCAAATAAGTTGGTGTTGATACCAGAGTTTGTACCCTGAAAATATGCTAAACTAATATCTGGTAATAGGTACTGTTTTTCTAACTTACGCTTAGTTGTTAATACCGAAATGGTGTTAGAATAATAAGCTATTTCTGGACTTTCATTAATACGTGTTATCGTTAAGGCTATTTTGTGTAAAGGTATTTTTGCAACAACCAAACTGTCTTTGTTTTGTACACTACTCATTAATTTATTGTGGGCAATTGTAACCTCTTCTTCTGCTTTTATGAGGTTAAGATTAACCTGTCGTTGTTTAGATTTTGCTGTTATTTTTTCTAAATAATTAGTTTCACCGAGCTCAAAACGCCTTTGTGCTACTTGAGCAAAGTTTTGATACAAACTGTCTAGCTTTTTGTAAATCTCTGCTTTTTTAACAGCGTATAAATAACTGTAATAATGAGCTGATATTTTACGCTTAAGCGCTTTTTCTTGTATGGCATAACGCGAAGATTCTAAATTATAACTGGCCTTATTTAGTTTTTTTTGTGTGGTATAAACTGTTGGGAACAGAAAATCTTGCTGCACACCAAACACTCCAATAGCTTCATTATTAATTGCTAAATTATTTTGATCGTAGCTATAATATATTTGCGTTTTATTAAAATCGAATGCGCTATTAATAAGTGTGTTAGATTGCTCAACTTTTAATCTATTGGCACGTAATGCTGCATTGTTTTCTGTCGCAATAGTTATAAGATTTTCTAATGTTTTTGATTGGTTTTGCCCATAAGAAGTCATAGTAAATAAACCCATTAGCATAAGTAGTACAGATAAATTAGCTTTGTTAGGTTTACGCTTTTTATCAGTTACACTATTAAAATAAGAATAAAGCACAGGTAGCACTAAAAGCGTAAGTAGTGTTGCCGTAAATAAGCCGCCAATAACAACAGTTGCTAATGGTCTTTGTACTTCTGCACCAGCATTTGTTGAAATAGCCATAGGTAAAAAGCCCAAAGCAGCAGCAGACGCTGTTAGTAATACTGCACGAAGACGGTCTTTGGTGCCTTGTTTAATAAGTGATTCCATATCTTTAAAACCTTTATTTTTTAAGTCTTTAAAATGTTCTATAAGCACAATACCATTAAGCACTGCAATACCAAATAATGCAATAAAACCGACACCTGCCGAAATACTAAAAGGCATGTCTCTAAGCCACAGTAATAAAATACCACCAACGGCTGCCAATGGTATAGCAGAGAAAATGAGAAGTGCGTCTTTTATAGAATTAAAAGCAAAGTAAAGTAGTATAAAAATGAGGATTAAAGCAATAGGCACAGCAATTAGTAATCTAGATTTAGCAGTTTGTAAATTTTCAAACTGACCACCATAAGTGATAGTATACCCAACAGGAAGATTTAGATTTTTATTAATAAGATTTTGAATATCTGTAACTACAGATTCAAGATCGCGATTTCTTACATTAACGCCTACAACAACACGTCTTTTTGTATCATCTCTAGATATTTTTGCAGCCCCTTTTTTGTAAGTGATTAGCGCTAGCTCGCTCATTGGTACTTTTCCTCCATTTGGTACATCTATGTATAGGTTCTTTATATCATCTATGTCTTTGCGCTTTGCTTTATCTAATCTTACAACAAGGTCAAAGCGTTTTTCTCCTTCATAAACATTACCAACAATTTTACCTGCAAACCCCATAGATAGCATGGTGTTTAGGTCTTCAATATTAAGTCCGTAGCGCGCTATTTTTGCACGATTATATTTAACACTCATTTGAGGTAAACCATCAATTTTTTCTACTATAATATCTGCAGCGCCATCAACATTTTCTATTAGAGATTTTATTTCACTTCCTTTTTTTGAAAGTATGCTAAGATCTTCTCCAAATATTTTTATAGCTATGTCTGCTCTTACACCAGTAATTAGTTCGTTAAAACGCATTTCTATAGGTTGGGTAAATTCTACTTCCATTCCAGGAATAATAGAAAGCGCTTCTTTAAATTTATTAGCAAGCTCATCTTTTGATGCTGCAGAAACCCATTCGCCTTTTGGTTTTAGTGTAATAATAACGTCGCTTTCTTCCATAGACATTGGGTCTGTAGGGACTTCGGCAGCACCAATTCTTGTAACGACTTGTTTAACTTCGGGAAAGTTTTCTATTAATATTTTTTCAATTTGAGTTGTAATTTCTACGGTTTTACTTAGAGAGGTTCCTGTTTTAAGTACGGGTTGTATAACAAAGTCTCCTTCGTCTAAAGTGGGTACAAATTCGCCTCCCATGTTAATAAATACATAGATAGATATTGCCAATATTACTGTGGCCATACCTAAAACTATTTTTTTGCTTTGTAGAGCCCAATTAATTATAGGTTCGTAACGGTTGGTTAGCCATTGCATTAACCGTGTAGAAATATTATTTTTTGAAGTTTTAGTGGGTTTTAAAATTAATGATGCAACTACTGGCACGTACGTAAAGCATAACAACATAGCACCAATTAACGCAAAACTAAATGTTAGTGCCATTGGTTTAAACATTTTACCTTCAACACCGCTTAAAGAAAGAATAGGAATAAAAACGATAAGAATTATAAGCTGACCAAATATGGCAGAATTCATCATTTTAGAAGCACCGTTAAGTGTTATTTTATCTTTAAAAGCCTGAACGTCATGCTTATTTAGCGCAGAAATTTCAATCTCTTTTTTTGTAATTTGAAAAGCAATAAATTCAACTATAATTACAGCACCGTCAATAATAATACCAAAATCTATAGCACCTAAGCTCATTAAATTAGCATCAACGCCAAATATATACATTAGCGAAATTGCAAATAATAAACATAGCGGTATTACTGAGGCTACAACCAAGCCAGATCGCCAATTACCTAAGAGTAAAACCACCACAAAAATAACAATGAGGCAGCCTAAGATGAGGTTTTCGGTAATAGTAAATGTGGTTTTAGCGATTAACTCACTACGATCTAAAAAAGCATTAATATACACACCTTCTGGTAACGATTTAGAAATAGAGTTAACACGCTCTTTTACAGCATCAATAACTTGTTTAGAGTTAGCGCCTTTAAGCATCATTACTTGCCCTAAAACTTTTTCGCCTTCGCCATTACCGGTAATAGCGCCAAAGCGTGTGGCGTGGCCAAAACCAATTTTTGCAACATCTTTAATGTAAATAGGTACACCAGCACTGGTTTTAATAACACTATTACCAATATCTTCTAGAGATGTTACCAACCCATCTCCACGAATAAAATAAGCTTGGTTTACTTTTTCTATATAGCCACCACCAGCAACACTATTATTCATCTCAAGGGCTGTAAATACCTCTTGTGTTGTAATATTCATTGCGTTAAGTCTGTCTGTATCTATGGCGACTTCATATTGTTTTAAAAACCCTCCCCAGGTATTAACTTCAACTACACCAGGTATACCCGACAATTGTCGTTTTACAATCCAATCTTGTATGGTACGCAGATCTTCTGCAGTATAATTGTCTTTAAATTGAGGCTCTACATCTAAAATATATTGGTATATTTCGCCCAAACCAGTGGTGATTGGTCCCATTTCTGGTGTTCCGAATCCTTGCGGAATTTTTTCGGTCGCAGATTTTATTTTTTCTGCTATAAGTTGGCGTGGTAAATAGGTGCCAATAGCATCATCAAAAACAATGGTAACCACAGATAAGCCAAATTTAGAAACCGAACGAATTTCTTTTACACTAGGCAGATTTGCCATTTCTAACTCTACAGGATAGGTAATAAACTGTTCCATATCTTGTGTAGAAAGATTGCGCGATGTTGTAATAACCTGTACTTGGTTGTTTGTAACATCTGGCACTGCACCAATTGGTATTTGAGAAAGGGAATACAACCCAAACCCTATAATAAATGATGTAAATAGCAGAATAATAAACTTATTCTGTAGGCTGAATTTTATAATATATGATAGCATAATTCATTAAATAAAATAGTGTCAACTCATTATATAACAAGTTGTGTAAACAAAATTTGATAAAAATGGATTAGGCCTGTTTGGGTGGTTGTAGGAGTTCTTCTTCGTGTAGTGACGAATAGAAATTAATGTAGTGAAAATTAGATTCTGTTCTATCTAAAATTTGAATTTCGTCGGTGTAGATAAAAGTAGGGTGAGATAGAAATGCTATAAGGGTTGATGCATGACCTTGACACTGAAAAGGTAACTGCTCGTGGTCTTTTTGTTCTTCTTGATGATTTTTACTGTGATCTGCTTTAAGTTCTCCATAATGTTTAGACAAGAACACAAAAAAATTGTCTCCATACTCTTGTTTGTGAAAACTCGCATGTTCTAAAAGTTCATCTAATTGCAATACATCGTCTGTTCCAAAATTGAAACTCTGCATTAGAATTAATGCCGATAGTAATATGGCGCATAATTTACTCACGCTAACAAAGTTAGTAAATTTTAAATTTAAAAGATAAAAAATTAACACTGTAGTTTGTAAACACTATTTAGTGGCAACCACAACCATCATCTGTACCACAAGCTTTTGTTGTTTTTTTCTTTGGCACCCAAATAAATTTTTTAAATAAAAATACTAACGCTAAAGTTAGCGCTGAAAAGACTAATATATTTTGAATTATTGTATTCATAAATTCATTTTACAGGCCTAATAGATTTTTAAACCAAAGGGTTATTTTAATACTTGAAACGCTATTAATGCTACAATATAAGCAAAAGCACTCATTATTACGAGTTGGTACATAGGCCATTTCCAAGAATTAGTTTCTCTTTTTACGATAGCTAATGTGCTCATACACTGCATAGCAAAAGCATAAAATAAGAGTAATGAGATACCTGAGGCAAAGTTAAATAAAGGGCCACCTAGTATTGGGTTAACCTCACCTGCCATGCGGTTTTTAATGGTTTCTTCTTCATCGCTACCAACGCTGTAAATAGTCGCTAAAGTGCCTACAAAAACCTCACGAGCAGCAAAAGAGCTTACTATGGCAATGCCTATTTTCCAATCGTAGCCTAAAGGTCTAATGGCTGGCTCTATGGCATGGCCTGCAATACCTATAAAAGAATGTTCTAATTTATGAGATGCTATTTTTTGTTGCAATTCGTCTTCAGATAAATTTTCTGTTGCATACTGTTGTGTTATAATAGACTCAGCGTTATTAAAATTATCACCAGGACCATACGATGCTAAAAACCATAATACAATAGATATGGCTAAAATGATTTTACCAGCACCAAAGACAAAAGATTTTGTTTTTTCGAGAACCGTTAAGGCCACATTCTTAAACATTGGTAATTTATAGTTGGGCATTTCTACCACAAAGAAGGTTTTGCTTTTTATTTTAAGAATCTTATTTAAAATCCAGGCAGATCCTACTGCAGCGCCAAAGCCAATAAGATACAGTAACATTAGGGTTAAGGCTTGGTAGCTTAGACCTAAAATTCGCCCTTCAGGAATTACCAATGAAATTATAATTAAATACACGGGTAAGCGTGCTGAGCAGGTTGTAAATGGTGTAACTAATATGGTGATGAGACGCTCTTTCCAACTCTCTATGTTACGCGTTGCCATAATTGCTGGTATGGCACAAGCTGTACCAGATATTAGGGGCACAACGCTTTTTCCACTAAGACCAAAACGACGCATTATGCGATCCATTAAAAATACGACACGACTCATATAACCGCTTTCTTCTAAGATGGCAATAAACAAGAATAAAAAGGCAATTTGAGGAATAAATATAACAATACCACCAAGTCCAGAAATAATACCTTCTGCTAAAAGATTGGTAAATGCTCCTTCTGGTAAGGTGTTTTTTACCCACTCACTTAAGGCAGCAAATGAGCTGTCTATAAAATCCATTGGTATGCTAGACCAATCGTAAATTGCTTGAAAAATAGTGAGTAGAATGATACCAAAAATTAAATAACCCCATACTTTATGCGTTAAAACTCTATCGAGTTTAATACGTAAATCTTTAGCAGAATTAAGATCTATAGTTTGGCCTTTTTTTAGTGCATCGTTTATAAATTGATACCGTTTTATAGTTTCTTTTTGTTGCAGACGTTTTAAATCTGTTTTAGATTTAGTTTTAAAATCTTCGACCTTATCAAAGGTTTTTCTGTCTGTTTTTCCGAAGTTAACATCTTGTGTAATAACCAACCAGAGTTTGTATAGTAGCTGGTTAGGAAAAGCTTTTCTTAAATTATTAAAATACGATTCATCTATTAAAGATGCATTCATACAAGGTTTTTTAGAAAGCTCTTTATAATTAGTAATGAGTTCTTTTAGGTTATCTATGCCTTTACTTTTCCGTGTACTTATTAAGGCAATTTTGGTTTCTAATTGTTTTTCTAAATAATCAATATCTAACGAAATACCTTTGTATTTCATTCGGTCAGACATATTAATAGCCAAAATTGTTGGGATTTCTAAATCCTTTATCTGGGTAAATAAGAGTAAGTTTCGTTTAAGGTTTTCTACATCGGTAACTACGACTGCTACATCAGGAAAATCTTTATCGTTTTTATTAAGAAGTAGTTCAATAACCACATTTTCATCTAACGACGATGCATTAAGACTGTAGGTGCCTGGTAAATCTATAATATGTGCTTTTACACCTCGAGGTAATTTACAGATGCCTTCTTTTTTTTCAACTGTAATACCAGGATAGTTACCTACTTTTTGGTTAAGTCCGGTAAGCGCATTAAATACGGAGGTTTTACCAGTATTTGGGTTTCCTATTAAGGCCACATTAATTTGCTTACTCATTTGTGGTTTCTATTTTAATATGAATAGCCGTTTCTTTTCTAATTGCTAAATGCGAGCCGTTAATATTTAGGTACATGGGGTCTGCAAAAGGTGCAACTTGTACTAGCTCTACAAAATTACCAGGTAGGCAACCCATTTCTAAGAGTTTTAAGGGAATATGAATTGAGGATACATCTAAAATAATACCTCGTTGTCCGCGCTTTAATTCTGCTAATGTCAAGCTTATCCTTATTTAGATTAATTTTAAAGAAGCAAAAATAAGGGAAATTATTAAGTGTATAAAGCCTGTTAATAGTTATTTATTGGGTTTAACTTATTTTAAGAACCTCCAAAGTATTTTAAAGTTTCAATATCTTTTAAAAGCCGTTTAATATCTTCAGGCTGTGTACCATCATAAAAGCCTCGTATTTGTTGTTTTTTATCTATAAGCATAAAGTTTTCGGTATGTATCATGTCGTATTCATCTCCATTACCATCGGTCTTTACAGCGAGATAGCTTTTTCTAGCTAGTGCATAAATTTGTTTTTTATCGCCTGTCACTAAGTTCCATTTTCTATCAATAACCCCTTTTTCTTTTGCGTATTTTTTAAGTTGAGGTACACTATCAATTATCGGTGTTACAGAGTGCGAGAGTAGCATAATGTCATCATCATTTATAATTTCTTGTTGAATTTGGTACATGTGATCTGTCATTATTGGGCAGATGGTTTGACATGTGGTAAAAAAGAAATCGGCAACGTATATTTTATCTTTGTAATTTTTTTGAGTAATGGTCTCACCATTTTGATTGGTGAGGCTAAAGTCTGCAATTTTATGATATTTTGCTTTATGCTGAATTGTGCTATCTACCAACTCTTCATTTACCATATTGGGTGACCAGATAGGTAGCTGCTTTTTTACGTTTAATATATTATAGATTATTATTAATATAATGATTGAAAGTACCGAGAGGAAAATGGCGAAGTTTTTATACCCCTTAAAGAAAGAAAGAAAAGACATAGTGTGTCATTAAAAGTTGTTTTACAAAGGTACGGATTGGCTTAAATTCTAGGTCTATTTTTAACATAAAAATGAGCTCTTAAACTCGCTAATTATAAATTGATGTTAAAAATAAAATGATTGGAAATACAATTATTTTCTAAGTTGCTTTAAAACCTTACTTTTGTCAATCGAAATTTGAAAATAGTTACATGGAATTCATTATAAAAATATCTCAATTTTTACTCAGTTTGTCTTTACTTATTGTTTTACATGAGTTAGGACATTTTATACCTGCAAAATTATTTAAAACAAAGGTTGAGAAGTTTTACCTCTTTTTTGATGTAAAGTTTTCATTATTTAAAAAGAAAATTGGTGATACCGTTTATGGTATTGGTTGGTTGCCTTTAGGTGGTTATGTGAAAATTGCCGGAATGATAGACGAAAGTATGGATAAAGAGCAAATGGCACTACCACCACAACCATGGGAGTTTCGTTCTAAGCCAGCTTGGCAACGTCTTATTATTATGCTAGGTGGTGTAACCGTTAATTTTATATTGGCTTACGTAATATATGTTTCAATGTCTTTTGCTTACGGAGATTCTGATGTAAAAGTAGATAGTCTTAATGATGGTTACTGGATAGATAACCCAGCTTTGTTAGACATTGGTTTTAAAACCGGTGACAAAGTATTAGCTATAAATGATTTTCCTATTGTAAATGATTCTGATATTGGTTTTAATCTAATTAGTGCAAAATCTATTACGATTAAAAGAAATGGTGTAGAACAAGTTATAGATTTACCTGAAGATTTTTTAGGACAATATTCTTCTAGTAAGAGTAAAAGAAATTTTGAATATCGTGTTCCTTTTATGGTTGGTAAGGTGCCAGACACATCTTTAAACGCGAATAAAGATTTAAAACAAGGTGATATTATTAAGACTATTAATGGTATAGAATTAAAGTATTTTGATGAGTTAAATGCAATAACAGATAATTTAAAAAATACAACAGTCCCTGTAGATATACTTAAAGAAGATAATACTATTGTGCAAAAACAACTGGTTATAAATAAAGATGGTATACTTGGTATAGCACCATGGACAAATAACTATAGCCGTTTTGATGAGCTCGGCTATTTAGAAGTAACAAGAAAGCAATATACTTTTAATGAGAGTTTTGGTGCAGGTTGGATTAAATTTACTAAAACCATTAGTAATTACGGTGACCAATTAGCCGCAATATTTAACCCAAGTACAGGAGCATATAAAGGTCTTGGTGGTTTTAAGGCTATATACGATCAGTTTTCTCCGGTTTGGAGCTGGTCTTACTTTTGGGGTTTAACAGCGTTTTTATCTATTATGTTAGCCATTTTAAACCTATTACCAATACCAGCTTTAGATGGTGGCCATGTTATGTTTTTATTATATGAAATGATATCTGGACGTAAACCAAGCGAAAAGTTTTTAGAGCGCGCACAAGTTGTTGGGTTCTTCATTTTAATTGCTTTAGTATTGTTTGCAAATGGTAATGACGTGTTTAAGGCCATAACTAATTAATTTTTTAAAAATTAGTGCAAAAAAATAATATTTCATTTGGTGAGAATAAAAAAAATGATTTATATTTGCGCTCGCTAACGCGAAAAATAACCTTCCTCTTTAGCTCAGTTGGTTAGAGCATCTGACTGTTAATCAGAGGGTCCAAAGTTCGAGTCTTTGAAGAGGAGCAAGAGCCTTACAGAAATGTAGGGCTTTTTTTATGCTCTTTAACCAACTGTGAAACCTTATTATATAAGGGACTCAACGTTTCAACCTCATAAATACAATACTTAATCTTACACAAATATAAGTATTTACTCCGTAGCTACAGTTATAATATTATATACAAAATTGACAGACAATTGACAGACATTTGACAGACATTTGACAGACACAGTGAATTCAATTAATAAAAAGAAGGGTAGTTTTCTCAAAGTCACACCCATTATAAGATATAATTATTATTTTAGAGCCTCATTATTAAACAGTACTATAAGTGGACAATAAGAGACTTAAGCAAATTAGCAATCAATTATCCAAGGAACTTCAAAATTGGGATTTCGAAAAAGCAATTAAATACAGTACTGATGAAACCAATACAAGAAACTTCTTAATTGAGCCCTTTTTTGAAATATTAAATTACAGTAAAATGGATGATTATCTGCACGAATATATTGTAGATATGGGTACAAGTAGAGGTAGAAGGGTTGATATGGCTATTAGTTTTGGTAAATCTGAGCCTGTAATATTTGTAGAATGTAAAAAGTCTGATGCATATCTAAATGAAAAGTTCTTTCGTCAACTAAACGAGTATTGTTTATATACAGAATCAGTTAAGATTGGAATTTTAACAAACGGTATAAATTATGACTTTTATTCAAGAAGTAGTCATAGTAATACTATATTAAATGAGACACCGTTTTTCTCATTTAATCTTAAGGAATACACAGATTCAGATTTAGAGAAACTTGCACTATTTTACAGAAATACTTTACTTACTTTAGCTGGACCTCTTTTAGACAACTTTCCAGCCTCTGCTCCAGTTTCTGATGTAAATCAAAAGATTTCAAGATGGAACAGTTGAGGGGGTTATAACAGGTGCGGGTAGTTTAATTTGTAGTGAATACTACCCGTCGATAACATTCGCTTTTAATGGTAAGTTTGAGGATAAATTAAGGATAACTTTAACCCCATCAAATGATAATGAAATTGGATACTTCGACGAAGATTATTCAGATAAAAGGCAGATAATAAAATTAATTGAAAAATTAAAAAGTTCAAATTATGCTGAAGTTATTTTTGAAACAAGTTGTTCAACTAATAGATTTAAGATTGGTTTATCAGGTAGCACTAAAGCGTTAAATGAAGTAGTTGGTGATTACTATTTAAAAAAGCGTGATTCTTATTTAGCTTCAGAAAAAATTAAGTCAGATTCTATCAATGCTCTAAATGATGCCGTATTACCAAAATATTTAGAATGGAAAAGCCATATTGATAATGATATAATTAGAATATATGAGAACTATTTAGTTAGAGACAAATATGATAAGAATGAAATCTATTCATTTGAAGATTTCAAAAAAATATGTTATAAAGAAATAGATGACGCATATATACCATTCGCCGATGATTCATTATCTGTCAAATTCCCATTAATAAGTTATTACAAGAAATATACTGTTGGTCATCTGAAAAAATATACTAATAGTATGGTAATTAATTTATCTGTAAAAACAGAAAGAAATAGACGAAGTAAAATTGTAGGCTCTAAAATAGAACACTATATCGAAATTGAAAATGAATTAATTTCAACAAAAAAAGATGGAAGTGAGGATGATATATTTGCTTTTCGTCAAAATTGGATTCTTGAGAAAAAAATTAATTTTAACAACGACTCTAAAATCAAAGAAGAAACAGAAAACTAGTTTACATTTAATAAGTCTTATGTTGAAATGGAGATTGATGGTATGGATGATTTGAATCACATCCTAGAAATTAATGGATATATTAGTTTTTCGAATAGTTACTTTACTATGTCATCTAAAATGAGGGATTTACCACTATTTGAAACTCCTTTGGAGGACAGAACGATTTTAGGAGATAAACATTGGAAGGCTACAGTAGTTTCATATACAGAGAGCTCTATTGGAGAAAAAATAAAATTTTTCATAGAGTATAACGGATATAATAATGAATACAATTCGGATGGGGGTATTTTAATAGCAAGATACCCAGAACAAAAAATGAAAGTTATATATCCATTAAATAAGTCCTTAGATTAGACTTTATGAATTCTTCATTTGGTTTCGTATTTTTTATTTACTGCATTTTACTTGTGGAAGAACAACTTCTTTAAACGAAACAAATGACTTTATACGAGTTTAATAAATTAGATATTACTAGTCAGAGAAGAGCATTTAATAAAAGAGAGAGAATCATAATTGCAGTATTGCTGAGTAT